>DAIOWH010000200.1:0-10322 GCA_036758585.1 Planctomycetia bacterium | reverse complement strand
GCCGTCCATACCGTCCATGCCGTCCAGTTACCCCGAGATCGCGGCGAACGCCGCACTGGTCCTGCTTGGCGTGGCGTGCGCCCTGCTGGACCGCCAGATCGCGGCGCAGGCCAAAGCCTTTGAAACCGAGGGCGGTTTCACCGAGCGGCTCTATCGAACTCGTCAAAATCGGAGGCGGGTCGAATGAGCCGCGGTTTCACCGAATCGGTCGTCGAAGACGCCGCGCTGGCCTGGCTGGAAGCGCTCGGCTGGCAGGTCGCCCACGGCCCCGAGATCGCGCCGGATCAGCCCGGCGCGGAGCGACGCGATTACTCCCAGATCGTGCTCGAAGGCCGGTTGCGGCAGGCGCTGGTGCGGCTGAATCCGGCTGTGCCGCCCGATGCCTTGGAGGAAGCGTTCCGCAAACTGACGCGACCGGACTTGCCGTCGCTGGCCGCAAACAACCACCTAATCCACAAGTACCTGGTGGAAGGGGTTCCAGTCGAGTACCAGCGGAACGATGGTTCGATCGGCGGCGATCTGGTGCGCGTGCTGGACTTTGACCATCCGGAGAACAACGAATTCCTGGCCGTCAACCAGTTCACGGTCGTCGAGGACCGCCACGAGCGCCGGCCGGACGTGGTGCTGTTCGTCAATGGGCTGCCGCTCGGGGCTATGGAACTGAAGAACGCGGCCGACGAGAACGCCACGATCTGGTCGGCATTCAATCAGCTTCAGACCTACAAGCAGCAGATCCCGTCGCTGTTCGCGTTCAACGAGGCGATGGTCATCTCCGACGGCGTCGAGGCCCGCATCGGCACGATCTCGGCGGATCGGGAGCGATTCGCGCCGTGGCGGACGATCGAGGGGGAAAAACTGGCAGACACGCGCCTGCCGCAACTCGAAGTCATGCTCGAAGGCGTTTTCGACAAGCGGCGGTTTCTCGATCTGATCCACTACTTCATCGTGTTCGAAGACGAGGGGGGCGGTGTGCTGGTGAAGAAGATGGCGGGCTATCATCAGTACCACGCGGTCAACGTAGCTGTCGATGAAACGCTTCGCGCCTGCGTGCCCTCCGTCCCATCAGACAGGGTGAGAGAACAGGAGGGAACCTACTTCGTGCGCGGGCAGCGCGACGCTCGGCCGGGCGATCGGCGGGCCGGGGTCATCTGGCACACGCAAGGGTCGGGCAAGAGCCTGACGATGGCATTCTACGCCGGGCGCGTCGTGCTGCACCCGGCGATGCAGAATCCGACGCTCGTTGTCATCACCGATCGCAACGACTTGGACGATCAGCTCTTTGGCACGTTTGCCCGCTGCCACGAGTTGCTGCGTCAACAGCCGGTTCAGGCGGCGAGCCGCGCCCACCTCCGCGAGCTTCTGCACACGGCCTCCGGCGGCGTAGTGTTCACGACGGTGCAGAAGTTCTTCCCCACGGAGGGCGAGGACCAGCACCCGTTGCTCTCGGACCGGCGAAACATCGTGGTCATCGCCGACGAGGCGCACCGCAGCCAGTACGACTTCATCGACGGCTTTGCCCGGCACATGCGCGAGGCGCTGCCGAGCGCGTCGTTCATCGGCTTCACCGGCACACCCATCGAGCTGACGGACAAGAACACGCGGGCCGTCTTCGGCGATTACATCAGCATCTACGACATCGAGCGGGCCGTGAAGGACGGGGCGACCGTCCCGATCTTCTATGAGAGCCGCTTGGCGAAGTTACAGCTTGATGAGTCGCAGCGCCCCAAATTGGACCAAGACTTTGAGGATGCGACCGAAGGCGAGGAACTCGAACACAAGGAGAAGCTCAAGACGAAGTGGGCCGCGCTGGAGGCCCTGGTCGGCGCGGAGCAGCGCGTGGGACTGATCGCCCAGGACCTGGTGAACCACTTCGAGCGCCGGCTGGAGGCGATGGACGGCAAGGCGATGGTCGTCTGCATGAGCCGGCGCATTTGCGTCGATCTCTACCACGCCATCGTCCGCCTTCGCCAGGACTGGCACGACGGCACGACGACGATGACGGCAAGGGCATCATCAAGATCGTCATGACCGGTTCCGCTGCGGACCCTGCCGAGTGGCAGCCGCACATTCGCAACAAGGCGCGGCGAGAGGAACTTGCCAAGCGGTTCAAGGACCCGGCGGACCCGTTCAAGATCGTGATCGTGCGCGACATGTGGCTCACCGGCTTCGACGTGCCGTGCTTGCACACGATGTACGCGGACAAACCGATGCGCGGCCACGGGCTGATGCAGGCCATCGCCCGCGTCAACCGCGTGTACAAAGACAAGCCGGGCGGCCTGATCGTCGATTACCTGGGCCTGGCCCACGAACTCAAGCAGGCATTGGCGGCTTACACGGAAAGCGGCGGCACGGGCAAGACGGCCATCGACCAGGACGAAGCCGTGGCCGTGTTGCGCGAAAAGTACGAAATCTGCCGCGGCCTATTCCACGGCTTCGACTGGTCCGGATGGAACACCGGCTCGCCCCAGCAGCGCTTGTCCATCTTGCCGGCGGCCCAGGAGCACCTCCTTGTCCAGACCGACGGCAAGGCACGATTGATCAAGACGGTCACCGATTTGTCGAAGGCGTTCGCATTGGCCGTGCCGCACGACGAGGCGCTGGCGATTCGAGACGACGTAGGGTTCTTCCAAGCCGTCAAGGCGGTGCTGGCCAAGAGCGCGCCAGGCGACCGCCGCAGTCCCGACGAGATCGACCACGCGATTCGTCAGATCATCTCGCGCGCCGTGGCATCCGACGAAGTGATCGACATCTTCGCGGCGGCGGGGCTGAAAAAGCCGGACATCTCGATTCTCTCCGACGAGTTTCTCGCCGAGGTGCGCGGGCTGCGGCAGCGAAATCTGGCCGTGGAAATGCTCCGCAAACTGCTCGACGGCGAAATCAAGACGCGCCGGCGCAAGAACGTCGTCCAGGCCCGGTCGTTCGCCGCGATGCTCGAGCATGCGATCAAGCGCTACCAGAACCGGGCGATCGAGACGGCGCAGGTCATCGAGGAGCTGATCGCACTGGCGAAAGACATGCGTGATGCGGAGCGGCGCGGCGACGAACTGGGCCTGACGGAGGATGAACTCGCCTTTTACGATGCCCTCGAAACCAACGACAGCGCGGTCGCCGTCCTGGGCGATGAGACGTTGCGGATCATCGCCCAAGAGTTGGTGCGAACGGTCCGCAACAACGTCACGATTGATTGGACGGTTCGCGAGAATGTGCGGGCGAACTTGCGTGTGCTGGTGAAGCGCATCCTGCGCAAATACGGCTATCCGCCCGACAAGCAGGAGAAGGCGACGCAGACTGTGTTGGAACAAGCCGAGGTCTTATCGCGGGCATGGTCATAACCCATCCCAAGGATGGGCCAGCGTCGGTTGGTTCACGTAACGAGCCGTGCCGAGAATGAGTCTGGCCCCCGCGCCCGGTGCGAGGCGAACGGGCAAGTGGACGGCGGCTAGGTCGCTGTTTCGTCCATCCACCACCACGCTCGTGAATCGGTGCTCGCCGTAGCCGCCCGCTTGAATCGTCACTTCGCGCGGTTCGAGCTGGTTCAAGTTCACGAGCGTCAGTTCGGTGGTTTCGCCGTCGAGCTTGTGCACGAGCGCGGCGACGTCTGGGGGCAGACCGGAACGGCGGCGCACCGGGTCGAAGTAGCGGACGCGGCAGTGCAGCACCGAACCCTCCTTGCCCGGATGAATGCCGCCCAGCATGAGCTGCACGAGCGATTCGACCGTGGCCGGGTTCAGGTGCATGGGGTCGTCGGCCAGTCGTGTGTCGGGCGTGGTGGCGTCGGCGCGCATCTCGGCCACCTTGCGGCGAATCGTGGCGAAGTCGCCGCGCAGGGCGTCATCGGGGTACGTCGGATTCTTCCCCGCCAGGTAGGCGATCCATCCGACCTGCGGCAACCGCTCCAGGTCGGCCGGCTTCATCGACCAGTACCACAGTTGCTTGGCGCCGTGGGAATACGCCTCGGGCGTGAAGTTGTACCAGCCTTGGTCGCCGAACATGTGCGGATACATCGTGCGCCCGTCGATCCTTTTCGCCTGAGCGTTGATCGTGTCGATCATGCGCCGCCAGACGTCGAGGTACTTGTCGTCGCCGGTGAGCATGTGAGCGTTGCCGAAGCCGACGATTCCGTGGCCGTGCCCGTTGCGGTGCGCGATCGCACCGGTTTGCGGCACCACGACGCTGAACGCCCAGCCATAGACGCCGCCGTACCACTTGCCGCCGGCCGCCGAGCCGATCTTGCCGTCGAGGCCCACGTTGGTCGGAATGATGCCGCCGTTGGCGATCGTGCGCTCGCGCCAGGCGTCGACGTATCCGAGCAGCCAGTCCTTGTACTTAGGCTCGTGCGTCAGCATGTATGCGTTCAGCGCGAGCGACGTGGCCAGCAGGTTTTGCGGATGATCGCCGATGATGTCGCCATAGTCCTTGAAGTGAGCGAGCATCTCTTCGTAGCTGCGTTCGCCGTGACCCGGCTTGAAGCGGTTAGCGACCTCGATCGGATCGCCCGCCCAGTCGACCGCCGTGGCCTTGCGCAGCAGCGGCCCGCGGCTGCCGTTGAACAGGCTGCGAATGATCTTGTGCGTTGGGTCGTAGTTCGGCGCGCCGGGATCCTCGTTCATGTAGAACCCGGCGTAGCGTCGCACTCGTTGCTGAAAACGATCGTCGTTCGGATCCGAGAGGCCTTGCAGGTTGAACACGGTCAACCCCTCGCCGTTGTGCAGCCAGTCGAACATGACGGGAAACTCTTTGTAGTACATGCCGTCGCGGGCCATTGGCACTTCCGTGGTCTTGGCCAGCGTGTATTGCCGCAGGTGCCCTTCCCAAGCCTTCTTGTACATGGCGAGTACATCGTCGGACGCGCCGATCGCGTGCAGGATCGGCCAATCATTGCAGTTCTCGATCGCGTCGTCCGGCCCGTCGTTGCCGCCCCACCGTTCCACGCAGAGCAGGTAACCACGCTCGTCGAAGTACCGGGCGAAGAACTCGCGGCATGCCTGTTCGTTGGCCCGCAGCAGTTCACGCTGCAATAGCGCCCACGGGGGCGGCTGCATCGGCGTCGCAATTTCCACGACCGGTTCGCCGCCCACCACCAACGCCGACAGCGCGAGAACGGTTGCAAGCAACATGGAGTGCTCCAGCTTCGGGTGTGTGTCGCAAGAAAAAGGTTGTGTGCCGGCCAGCGGGCCAGATAACTTTAGCACGGCCGCCACACGGCGTCATCAAGCGGAAGGCAAGCGATGAACACAATCCCTCAGTCGATTGAGCGTCTCGCGATCGAGTCGATCGCCGTCACGATCGTCAACCTGCCGTGCCGGTCCACGTTTCACCTGGCGGGCGGCGACTTTTCGCAGCAGGGACAGCCGACGCCGCGGGCGCTGGTCAAGGTGGTCGGATCCAACGGGGTCGCCGGCTGGGGCGAAGTGACGCCGTGCCCGACTTGGTGCTATGAAACGTCCGAGACGATCACCACGACGATCCGCAAGTATCTCGCGCCGGCCGTCGTCGGAATGCCCGCGTGGAACCTGGACGCCATCTGTCGCAAGATGGACCGCGTGATTCAACCGGGCGCGACGATCGGTCAGCCGCTGGCCAAGAGCGGCATCGACATCGCCATCCACGACATGCTGGCTCGCACTCTCGGCGTACCGCTCTACGTGTTGCTCGGCGGCAAGCGGCTGGATCGGATCCAACTGAGCTACGTGGTGTCGGCCGAGCACGCCGACGAGGCGGCGGCGCAAGCCAAGCGCGGTCTGGAACTCGGCTACTCGGCGTTCAAGATCAAGGTCGGCATGCACGGCGAGCGGGAGGACTTCCGCATCGTCACGGCCGTGTACGAGACCGCGCCGCGCGACACCTTTCTGTGGGTCGACGCCAACCAGGGCTACGGCCTCGACAACGCGATCCGACAGGCGAAACGCATGGCGACGCTCGGCGTGGCCGCATTCGAGCAGCCGCTCAAGGGCAGCCGGCCCAGCGAGTTTCGCCGGTTGGTTGAACTCGGCGCGGTGCCGATCGCGATCGACGAATCGCTCTGCACGCCCACGGACCTCGTGGAGTACATCAAGGCCGGCGCGGTCGATCTGCCCGTCGCCAAGGTTCAGCGCTGCGGCGGCCTCTCCTGGAGCCGCCAATTTTGCCACGTGGCCGAGGCTGCCGGGCTGCGCCTGATGGGCTCCGGTCTGTGCGAAACCGATCTGGGCCTGGCCACGGGCGTCCACCTGTTCGCCGCGTTCGGCATCGACCTGCCGTGCGACCTGAACGGCAGGCAATTCGTCGAGAGCGCGTATCTGAGCCGAACCGTCACCATCGAGAACGGCTACGTCACGGTGCCTGACAGCCCCGGCACCGGAGTCGAAGTGGACGAGATGCTTGTTCGCAAACTTGCGGCAACGGAGTGAGACGCTGCCGCGAGCCTACTGCGCCACACCGCTCGCTGGAACGAGCGTCTGAATCGCACTGCGCAGTTGGTCGATTACTTGCGGCCCGCCGCCGACGAAGAGGCGGGCGACGTTGCCGTCGCGGTCGATGACGACGGTCTGGGGGATCGCGTTCACGGCGTACTTGGCCGCGACCACGCCGTCGCGGTCCAGCGCCGCGGTGACCTGCAACTTGTGCCGTTCGAGCGTCGAGGCGATCTGCTTTTCTTGCTCTTCCAGGTTGACGGCGACCAGCCGCACCTGGTCGCCAAACTCGCCCGCGACCTTTTCGACCTGCGGCATCGCCTGCAGGCAGGGGCCGCACCACGTCGCCCAGAAGTCGAGCACCACCACTTTGCCCTTGTGGTCGGCCAGGTGGAACTTCTTGCCGCCGAGCAGGTCCAGCTCGAAGTCGGGGGCCGGCTTGCCCACCAGCGGCGACTCGGTGCCGGGCGTGCGGTCGGCCGACGATTCGCCGGCCGATTCCTGCGCGAACTTCGGCTCGGTGGCGTGATGCAGTTTCCACTTGTGATAGGCCAGCTCCGCAGCAGCCCTTTCGATCGCCGCGCCGAACAGCAATTGGTCGACTTGGGTCACGTCGGCCCGGCACGCGCCGAGCACGTCGCTCTTGCCCGACAGAGTGTCGCCGGCCATCTGTTCGGCGGCGAACGTCAGTCGAATGCCGTCGGCCCGCAGCGCCTGCACGCGCGTCGCCGCCGGCCGGCGGGCCGACGCGGGCGGCTCGGACACGGGCTTGTTTTCCACAAGCTCGTCGGGGTGCAGCCAGATGATCTGTGAAATGCGGTCGCGAGCGAGTTCCTTGGTCTCAAGGCGAACTTCGACGCGCAGCGTTGAGCCGTCCATCTCGATCAGCCGGCCTCGCAAGAAGTCGCCGTTCGCCGAACAGATGAGCTGCGTGGGGGGCGAGTCCTTTTGCCCGCGCGGCAGGGTGAGCAGCCGATCGCGTTTCGTCTTGGTCAGCTTGAGCGCCGACTGAGCGGCCGCAAGTTCGACGGCTTTGATCTGGTCGTGCGAGACAAACGTGGCGTCGGATAGAGGCGTCTTGAAGCGAAGACCGTTCTGGTCGATCTGGCTTACTTCGCACGGAATCATGTCGCCGCTGCGCAGGTGCAGCGATCGAGTGCCCGTCGTCATGCCGGCGGTTGCCGGCTGACCCGCCGCGGCGCCTGAGAACACTTGTGCGATTCCCTCGAGCAGCCCGGCCGGCCGTCTCGCCGGCTGGCGCCGGACGGCCGTCGTCGGCGCGGGCGGCGGCGGCTCACGATACACGATCCTGCCGGATTCGCCGGGAACCAGCGGGCTGGCGGTGCGGCTGTGCTGCGGTTGCCAGACCAGGCAACTCGCGTCGCCTTGCTCGCGGCCGGTCACCAATCGCCCGACCAGTTGGGCGTCGGCCAGTTCGAGCCGCCCCACGCGGCCGTCGGGCGGGGGCGCGGGCGCCGCGCCGCTGCGATCGAGAACCACCAGCGAACGCAGGTCCGCCGTCGGCAAGCGAAGCGGCTCGCGAATGCCGTCGCTCGTGAGCGACATGTGGCCTTCGTCGATGCGAGTCACCGTGCCGCTCAGTTGAGTGCCGTCTTGATAGACCGCGCGAAGCTGTCGCAGCGGCGCGGGGGCCGACGGGTCCGGCGGCGGCGACAGGAAGACGCTGGCGATCCGGTCGGCCGCCACTCGCGTCTCAGTCTCGCCGTCGCGCATGGTGAACTGGCCGGCCGTGGAGTCGAACGCCGCCAGTCGACCATAGACGATCGACCCGTCGATGCGGTGCAGCCGCGACTTGTTGACCTCGACCTCGCGCGGCGCGGCGCCGTTCCAGCGGCTGATGCGCAGGCGGTCGAGCCGAATGTCGCCCCGCTTGTTCTTCAGCCACAGGCCGGTGAACTCCTGCGCCTTGCGCGGCGAGATCTTGAGGTCGGCCAGTTGCACTCCAGCGGATGATAGCACCAGCAGCCGCCCAGTTTGACGGTCGAGGTAGGTGATCAGGTGCGCGCGGCCGGCGCCGGGCTTGATCTCTTGCACCGATACGACGTCGGCCTCGCTTTCGGTTTCGCGGTGGACGACCAGGTCAGTGTCCCACACTTCGAAACGAAACGCTCGCTGGATCGTCGCCGGGCGGTCGTCGACATCGAGGGCCAGCTCGAAGTCGGGTTTGGACTTCCAAGACAACTCGAACTCGATGGCGGCCTGCGCGGGAATCTTCAAGTCGGCGAACAGGAACACATCGGGCTTGTCGGTGAACGGCGCCCCGCCCTCCTCGCGCCACGGACTTGCGGCCGCGGGCTGGTTCCAGCCGGCCAGTCCATTCGGTCCGACGTAGATCAAGTCGTCGCCGCGCGATGGGAAGAACCGCCGGACGTGATCGCGCCGTACGTGCATGCGACCGAGCCGCGGCACGTCGAGTTCCAGTTCATCATCATCCAGGCGGACCAGCGACCCGAACACGACGTCGCCCGCCGCCAGCTCGAAGCAATAGTCTCCCGCCGGCTTCGGCATCGCGGCCGGCGGCAGGTAATGCACTGTGCTGACGCCGTTCAGGGCGAAGTCGAACGGCCGCGCGAAGTGCGGCGACTGCCAGCGCAGCACGCCAGCCTCGTCGGAACCGCGCAGTTCGCCGGGTACGAAGTCGCCGTTGGCCAGGTGCAGCACGGCCACCCTTGGCGCCGGGGCAGGATCGTTGCCGCCCCAGGCCGGACCACTGCGCACCATCAAGGCGGCGGCGCACCAACACAACAAGCGATTCGTCGATCGGATCATCGTTCGTAGATCGGTAGGAAACGGTAGTTGAGTGCCAGGGACAACAGGGACATCGACGTGCTGATCGCCGGCCCGAACTGGCCCTTGATGCTGCCGTCAGCTTGCTGCGACTGTTTCAATTGCCGGATCAGTAGCTTGTTCCATTTTTCCCAGGCGTCAACGTCGCCCTGGAACAGTGCCTGGGCCTGGTAGTAGCGGGTGTATTCAAGGTAATGCTGCTGCACCGGTTGGTCGAGCCGTTGCGCCAGGAAGCCGATCGTGGCCTTGAACTGTGGCAGGTCCTTGCGGCGAGCGAGCGAGTACACCAGGCAACCGATCGAGATGCGTGCGAGCCCGTCGTCGAAGCCCCCGAGTCCGGAGTACGCGACTTGGCCGGCGTTCGACGTCATCTTCTGGTAGTACGATATGGCCTTGTCGATGGCTTCGTCGGGCACCTCGATGCCGGCGTTTCGCGCGGCCAGGAGTCCGACCAGCACGGCGCCGCTGACCGACGTGTCGGCGTCGGTGGAGTCTGGCGAGTAGCGCCAGGCGCCGAGTTGGTTTTTCTTCTGCGACGTGATCGCCGCTCGCACGGCCAGTTCCAAGGCGGCGCCGATCGATCGCTGGTTCTTGCCGCCGTCGGGCCAGAGGTTGCGTTCGTCGACCGCGCCGTACGCTTCGGCCAGCCCCAGCATGCCGAAGCCGTGGTGGTACATGCTGTTTCCCAGGTAGCCGGTGCCGGCGTTCTGGCCGTTGATGATGTTGCGTATCGCGCGGCGCACGTGGTTGCTGTAGACGCCGAAGTTCGGATCCTCGCCCGACGCCAGGAACGCCATCAGGGCGAGACCCGTCACGCCCGGCCCTTGCTCGCCGCCGCCGCCGCTCCAGTCGCCGTTCTGTGTCTGGGTCTTCGCGAGGTACTGCAGCCCCTTGTCGTACATCTCGCGCACATCGCGCGGCACCGCTTCGCCGATGCGCACGTTGGGCGCCTGTGCGGCCGCGAGACGCGGCAAGCCAGCGAACAGGACAAGACTGATCACGAGCGATCGCTTCATGGCTGCACAATCCGGTTTAGTCCCCAAACAAGCGAACTTTCGCGAGATATTGCGAGAGTCCAGCGTTCTCGTCGTGAGGCGGCGAACTTTGGAGTGCGGTGGCTTG
>DAIOWH010000199.1:0-10406 GCA_036758585.1 Planctomycetia bacterium | reverse complement strand
TGCCCCCTCGCTGGCGCGTCGGGCTACTGTCCCAGAATCGTGCAAGGCTATTTAGGATTGTGCATCCCCGGTCGCCTGCGGCTCCGCGTTAAACGAGTCAATCCTGCCGTGTGCGGCATAGCAGACCGCGCGTTTCGCTTTCTGTTTGCTTTTGCCCCTCGCCGTTGGCATGATGCTGGGCACTCCGCACCCGCTGCGCCGCGGGCCGTTTCGGCGCGTTGTCGTCAACTCCATCTGGGGATCAGTCCATGAACAGCAGCCTTAGTCGTTGGATGGTCTTGCTCACCATCGCCGTGTCGATCGGTGGAGCGTGTCTAGTCACGGGAGCAGACGAGAAGCCGAACCTGACGGCCAGTCTGAAGAAAGGGTCGCCCGACTTGAAGTCGGCAGGCGTGCTGGCGTTCGGACCGCAGGGCATCCTGTTCGTCGGTGATGCCGCTGGCGCGGCCGTGTTCGCGTTCGACACGGGCGACCGCACGGCGGGCGATTCGGCCGGCGCGCTCAAGGTCGAGGCGATCGACGCCAAGATCGCCGGCATGCTCGGCACCAGCACCAGGGACATCTCGATCAACGACCTGGCGGTGAATCCGGCCTCGGGCAAGGCGTACCTGTCCGTCTCGCGCGGCCGCGGACCGGACGCGACGCCCGTGCTCTTCCGCGTCGACCGCGCGGCCAAGATCGAGGCCCTGTCGCTTGCCGATATCGGCTTCGCCAAGGCCCCGCTGCCCAACCCGATCGGCGCTGATGCCGTGCAACGCGGCCAGAGCATGCGCGGCGAAGCGATCACCGACCTGGCCTACCTCGACGGCCGCGTGTTCGTCGCCGGCCTGTCGAACGAAGAGTTTGCGTCGCGACTGCTGGGCATCCCGTTCCCGTTCAGCGCCACCGGCGAGGCGACCAGCGTCGAGATTTATCACGGCGCCCACGGCAAGTTCGAGACTCGTTCGCCGATCCGCACCTTCGTGCCGTTCAACGTCGGCGGCAATCCCGAACTGCTCGCCGCCTACACCTGCACGCCGCTCGTGCGCTTCCCGGTCTCGGACCTTAAGCCGGGCAAGCACATCAAGGGCACCACGGTCGCCGAACTCGGCAACCGCAACCGGCCGCTCGACATGATCAGCTACAAGAAAGACGGCAAGGATTTCCTGCTGCTGGCCAACTCGAGCCGTGGTGTCATGAAGATTTCGACCGACAACATCGGCAAGGCCGAGAGCATCACCAGCCCGGTCGCCGGCGGAGGCCCCAAGGGCCAGCCGTACGACACGGTCGCCGAACTCAAGGGCATCGTGCAGTTGGATCGCCTCGACGACACGCACGCCCTGGTGCTCGTCACCGCCGAGGGCGGCCAGAACCTGGAGACCGTCGCGCTGCCGTAACGGGTGTGATGGAGTTGCGTGATGAACCTCGTGTGGGGCAGACATTCTTGTCTGCCAGGCCAGGCACGCAGGAATGCCTGCCCCACGGCTAATGATCTCTTCTCCCTCTCCCCCGTCCGCGGGGGAGAGGGCTGGGGTGAGGGGTTTCGGCCAAGCGCCTCCACAATCTCATGCCTCGCTCGTTTCCATACTGCGTTCTGTTGTGCGCCTTGGCCGGCTGCGCGGACGGCTCGACCCAAACGGCCGAACGTCACACATCGAACGGCCCGCCGTCCGACTCGGCAGCCGCGCGGCCTACGATCCGATGGAGCCACGATCGCGACGCTGCCCAGTCCGCAGTCGTCGAAGTTGCCGCGTTGGATCCTGCCGTCGTCGCCGCACTAGAAGCCGCCGAACTGTCGCCCAGCGACTGGTCTCGGTTCTTCGCCGTCCACGTCGCGCAAGACAACCAGCCCGACGCATCGCCCACGCCGATGCTGGGCCGCTACAGCGTCTCCGACGGCTTGCTGCGATTCCATCCTCAGTTCCCGCTGCAGCCCGGCCTCCGCTACCGCGCGGTCTTCGACCCCGCGCGCGCGCCGGACGACGTCGCCTGCCTGCTCACAAGCGAGCGCGGCGGTCCGAACGCTGGCGCTGATCCGGCCGCGCTCGTGGCCGAGTTCGCCGTGCCCAAGCCCGCCGCGGCACCGGCCGCCGTGGTGTCGGCCGTGTATCCGTCGGCGAGCAAGCTGCCTGAGAACCAACTCAAGTTCTACATCCACTTCTCCGCGCCGATGAGCCGCGGCGGCGCCTATGAGCACATCCACCTGCTCGACGCGGCCGGGGCCGAGGTGGACGCGCCGTTTCTGGAACTTGGCGAGGAACTCTGGGACCCGCGCACCACGCGATTCACTCTGTTCTTCGATCCCGGCCGCATCAAGCGCGGCCTCAAGCCGCGCGAGGAGGTTGGGCCGTCGATCGAGGCGGGCAAGCGGTACACGCTGGTCATCGACGCTGATTGGCCTGACGCCGCCGGCGAGCCGCTCAAGGAACCGTTTCGCAAGACGTTCGACGTCGGCCCGCCCGACGAACGGCAGCCCGACATGAAAACCTGGCGCGTCGTGCCGCCGAAGGCCGGGTCCTCCGATCCGCTCGTGCTATCGTTTCCCGAGCCGCTCGACCGAGCCATGCTCGAACGCGTCGTCACCGTGCTCGACTCCACCGGCAGGCTAGTGCCGGGCCGGATCGAGATCGACGCCGAGGAAACTCGCTGGCGTTTCACGCCCGCCTCGCCGTGGCAGGCCGGTACCTATCGCATCGCCGCGCAGACGACGCTCGAAGACCTCGCCGGCAACAGCATCGGCCGCCCGTTCGAGGTGGACGTGCTGCATCGCGTCGAACGCGACGAGATCGAAACGGCGGCGATCGAGTTCCAGGTCCACGCGGACGAGCAGTAGCAACCTCCGTCAGCCTTCGCCTCGCCGAGCGCCCAGACGGTCATGGTTCCGTGATGACATGTCGCACAGCCGCGGTCGGCTCGCCACTTCGCGGCGTCCTTCTGTGGAAACTCGATCGCCCGACCGATCGTTTCGCGCGGCTTGCGTGTGGCGGCGAGCAGCGCGCCGCGCGACTCGAGCAGCGCGAGCGTTGCCCAACCGGTGGTCGACAGTCGCTGCGCGTAACTCTCCGCGCCGGGCGGACGAGTCGTTTCCGGCCAGCTTCCGTCGCGAAGCTGGGTCGCGATCAAGTACGACCGGCCGCGCTCGACGAGCGAAGCAGCGCCCGGCGCTCCGATCGAGCGACTGAGCGCGAGCACGGCCACCGCCGTATCAAAGACCTCGGGCGGAGACGACACAAACGGCCCCCAACCGCCGTCGCTCGACTGACCCTCTCGCAGCAGCGCGATCGCCCGCTGGGCGAGCGGCGACGAGGGATCGGCCGGCTTGCTCCCGGCCAGCAGCACCGCACTGGCCGCGTGTGTGCCTTTGACCGGCAGCCGGACCAGCCAGCCCTCAGCCTTGCCGATCGGTTCGCGAAACTTCGCGGGGTCCGCGCCGCGCAGCACGTCGAGCGCGATGGCGGTCGCCAGCGGCCGGCCGTAGGTCGCCGGTGACCCGACGGCGCCCGCCGCGTCCATGGGCCACGAACCGTCGGGATCCTGATCGGCGGCGACAAGTTCCGCGGCCCGCACCAGCGCCTGTTTGTTCGCGATTCGGTCCGCTCCAGCGGCGGCCGCCAGCGCGGCGGCGAACTGAAGCCGCGCGAGCCGCTTGTCGCTGAACTCCGCATCAACCCCATTGCGGTCCCACGCATCAGGCTGCGCCAGGAACTGCGATGTGTCGGCCAGCGCCGAGTCGGCCACCGGCCGCTTCGATCGAACGGCCGCGTACAGCGCCCGCGCGGCGTCGCCGTTGTTGTGGCACGAGAAGCACTTGTTCTCGCTCGACCACTGCGGCACTTCACGCTCCAAGAACGCGATGGCACGGTCTTCCGGCGACATGCCGCCGCGCGCCGCGGCGATCGCAGCAGCGGCGGAAACACAGAGGCCGAGGCTGATTCGCCAGGTCGTCATGGGGAAGGCAACCACGAATCACACGAATGAGCGAGGCGCCGAGTTCACACCACTACGGAATCGTCGCGCGGGCGGGCGCCGAAGGCGAGCGAGACGTCGTGAATGCGAATGTAGGCGGCGGACGGCGCGGCCCCACCAGGCAACTCCAACTCGCCACCCGACGATTTCTCGACGACGACGGCCACGCCGAGGCCGTTGCCGATGGCGAAGTTCGCGCCTGGCACGGTCGAGCCGAGAAACGCGGCGACGCTGAACCGTGGAGTCGTTGCCGCCGCCGCGCCGTCGTCTGCAAAGGTCGGCCGGAAAACGGCTGAAGCAAGTTCCTGAACGCGACGCGGGTCCTTGCCGATGTCGGCAAACCGGAACAGCACGAGCCGGCAGGTGAAGTTCGGGGCAAAGAACGTGTCGAACGATTCGCGCGACGCGCCGCCTCCCGTCGCACGGACGGAAAACGTAAAGTGCCCGCCTCGCGCGTTGCGGATCTCCTGGGCGAGCACCGCGCGGACGCCCTGAGCCACGCGGATCGCCGAGGCCGGTGTGATCGGCACGGCGGAACCGCTCGTCTTGGCCGCCGCGGCCAGACCGAACCCGATGGCGACGTGCCGCAAGCGACTCGGCCCATCGGCCTCTCGTTCGATCATCGCGACGCCGAATTCGCGCCCCGCCGCCACGCCCGCGGTCGACTCCAGCAACGTCGCGGCACGCCAGCCCTTGGCTCGCGTTTCGGTCCCCGCCTCGATCAACCGGCCCGATGCGAAAGTGGTGTCGACCAGCAGGCTATCGTCGTACGGCGGAACTAGCGACTCGTCGCCGCCCGGTTCGACCCGCGCGGCCGTCGCCGGCGCATCGCCCAGCAGCCGATAGAGCGGCTCGCCCTTGGTCAGCAGGTGCGGCCGATTGCCGCGGTCGTAGAACGAACCTTGGTGGTCGATGCCGAGCAGATGAAAGATCGTGGCCGTCAAATCGTGCGGACGGATCGGATCGGCGGCGGGGACCGCGCCCGTCTTGTCGCTCGAACCGAACACCTGGCCGCCGCTGATGCCCGCGCCGGCCAACGCGAAGCCGAACACGCGACCCCAGTGATCGCGTCCGCCTTGCCGGTTTATCTTCGGCGTGCGGCCGAACTCGCCGATCGCCACGACCAGCGTCTCGCCCAACAGTCCGCGCGACTCCAGGTCTTCGATCAGCGCCGTGAATCCGACGTCGAACTGCGGACACAGGCAATCTTGCAGCCGATCGGCGTTCTGTGCGTGCGTGTCCCACATCGGATTGTCCACGGCGGTGTCGCCCGGCTCGCGCACCCAGTTCACGTGAACGAGCCGCACGCCGGCCTCGACGAGTCGCCGGGCAAGCAACACAGTCTGGCCCCACGAGTGCCGGCCGTATCGCTCGCGGATCTTGTCCGGCTCCTTCTGAACGGCGAACGCCTCACGCGCCTTGCCCGACGTGACGAGATCGAAGGCGTTCTGCGAGAGCTTGTCCCAGCCGTCGAGTGCGCCGCTCGAATCGATCCGCGCGAGATGCCGATCGAGTTGCGTGAGCAGGTCCATGCGCCGATCGACCCGCAGGCGCGGCACCTCGCCGGTCAGGCCAAGTCCGTCGATCTGATACTCGGGCGACGCCGGGTCGCCGACGAACCGCTCCGGCTCCCATAGTTTGCTCAGGAACCCGGCGGTCTGGCCGGCGGGCGTGACGTTGTCGTTCAGCCGCATCATGTCGGGCACCCAGACCGAAGTGAGGGCGGGCAACCGCTCACTCGGCTTGAGCATCTTCACGATCGAACCGAAATAGGGCCAATCGGTCGGCTTGATCTGCCGCGCGCTGCCCGGTCCGTAGGGATATCCGGTGAGCACCCAGTAGCCGCTGACGTCGTGATTGTCGTCGTCGGTATGCAGGGATCGGACGACCGCGAGCTTGTCGGCAATGCGAGCGGTGCGCGGCAGCAACTCGCAGAACTGGATGCCGGGCACGTTGGTCGCGATCGGTTTGAAGAGACCGCGAATCTCAGCCGGGGCGTCGGGCTTCGGGTCGAATGTCTCGTGCTGAGGCGGCCCACCCTGCAACCACACGAAGATCACGTTCTTTGCGCGGCCGAACGTGAGCGACCCATCGAGTCCGCGCGCCAACGGCGACGCGACCGGTGGCGCGGCCGACACCGCGGTTTCGGTCTGCGACCGCAGCAACTGCGGCAGCGACAATCCGAGCACGCTCAGTCCGCCCACGCGCAGCCACTCGCGGCGACTGACGCCATCGCAGAGTCTCGTCGCGCCGGCCTGGAGCGAGAACATCGCGGAAGCCCTCGGATAAACGGACGGGGATAGTATAGCGCGGTCCAGCGATCCGAGGTAGTGTATCTCCGAACCTAGAGCGGTGGTGAAGGTCTGGCGAGGTGCTTCGAAGGTAGCTATTCTGGGCCGCGTCAAAACAACCTGTGAGGAATCTCCCCATGCAGGATGCGACGAGCGACAGGGACCTCGACCGTATTCAACATGGCGATTGCATCGCCGGCCTAGCCAAGCTGCCGTCCGGTTTTGTAGACCTCGCGTTTGCCGACCCTCCGTTTAACATTGGCTACGAATACGATGTCTACGACGACCTGAAGGAGCGAGAAGAGTACCTCAAGTGGTCTAAGCAGTGGATCAGCACGGTCCACCGCGTGCTGAAGCCTGACGGAACTTTTTGGTTGGCGATTGGCGATGAGTACGCCGCCGAACTGAAGACCATCTGCCAAGAGATCGGCTTTCAATGCCGAAGCTGGGTGGTGTGGTACTACACCTTCGGCGTGAATTGCACGCGGAAGTTCAGTCGCTCGCATGCGCACCTGTTTTACTTCGTGAAGGACAAACGGCGTTTCACGTTTCGGGAAGACGACTTGCAAAATCGGGTACCATCGGCCCGGCAGCTTGTGTACGCCGATGCGCGAGCCAATCCGAACGGCCGCCTGCCTGACGACACCTGGATCCTCAGGCCACAGGACCTAGCCGACTGCTTTACGGCCAGTGAAGATACTTGGTACTTCCCTCGCGTCGCAGGGACGTTCAAGGAGCGGGCGGGGTTTCACGGGTGCCAGATGCCCGAGCAGCTCTTGGGCCGGATCATCCGCACCTGTTCGCACGAGAACGACGTCGTACTCGATCCGTTTTCCGGAAGCGCGACGACGCTGGTGGTGGCGAAGAAACTTGGCCGTCGATTCCTAGGGCTTGAAATCTCCGGCGACTATGTACGGTTTGGCACTGGGCGCCTTGACCTGGTTCGGCGTGGCGACCCGCTCGAGGGTGCACCGGAACCGCTCCTGAGTGCGCCAGCGACGCCGACCTCCCGTCGTTCGGAGAGGAAGTCGAGAGCCACGTCGAGGCGGAGTTGTGTTGCGGCACGCCCGACAGAAGTCCTGGAGAACCCAGCATTGAGTATCGAGGCGTCGGTGCAACACGGCCTAGCCGAAGCGTTTCGCCGTGTGAGCCACGGTTATTCGCTTGATCGCGTCATCGCCGACCCCGAACTGAATGCGGAACTCGCCGATGCCTGCCGCAGGATGGCGCTTCCTGGTGACGTGCGATCTTGGAATCGCATGCTCTTCCGCATGCGCAAGGCTGGCATGCTTGCGGACATCCCGACACAGCAGCGTACCGAAATCAGTTGGACTGACTGTGACGACTACTTGTTCGCCAGCGAAATTGCGCTGAGGCAAATGATAGATCAGGGCTGCGAGAGCCTCGACGAAATCCTATGTGATCCTGTCTTGGCTCAGGACTTCGACAGGATCGCCCAAGCACTTGCCCCAGGTTCGTCGTCCCTTCAGTACCGTTGGGGCGCGCTGAAACTCCGCAAAGAGGCCAAACTCGCTCGGACGCGCGCGAGAGTTCTCACACCGCTTCGCTTGGGCAAACCGATTCAAATACACGACCTTGGGAGAAGTGTGCCCGACACATCCGGCGTCTACCTCGTAACCGGGGAAACCGGGAAGCCTATCTATGGGGGCGAGGCGTTGAACTTGCGACGGAGACTTTGTAAGCAGTTCGATTCTGGACGGCTTGGCCACTGGAAGATGGAATGGTCCGCAAGCTCTGTGAGGTACGCCGTTTCACCTGAAGCGAACCCAACTGAACTGCTTGCGTACCAGAGTTTCCTTGTCCTGAAGCATCATCCCAACCTGAATTACTTGCAACTTGCTGTGGGTGCACGTCGTGCGCCTGTTGCCGTGGCATGAAATCAAAGGTCATTGCTGCGTTTGACGCCGCCAGCCAGGGGTTCTCGCCTGACCGAGTCGTGGTGGACCCAAGTCTGAACGCAGCGTTCCTTGGCGAATGCGTGCGCCTTGGTTTGGCTGCAGCGTCAACAACACTGAACCGGGCACTGCTGAACCTACGCAAGCAAGGTCAGTTGAGTGGTCGGAAATCACGTCGTACTTCCTTTCCCAACGAAGACGACTACCGTTTTGCAGCAGAAATGGCGGTTCGGTTCCTCGAGCGGCGAGACGGTGTGAGCCTGGACGACATCATTTGCGATCCTGCTCTCACCGCAGAGTTCGATGCACTGGCCGCGAGAATCTGCCCGGGTCACACACCACTGCAATACCGTTGGGCTGCTCTGAACCTGCGCAAGTCCCGCAAACTCGAACCGGAACTTCTCGCGAAGGTGGCGCGCCCGACGAATGTGCTCGCCTTCCTCGTGGAACAAACCGACCCGACTGCCATTCCGTCCGAACAAGGGCTTTATCTCTTCTACAGTACCGCCAAGGCGCTCTATGTGGGAGAAAGTGAGAACCTTCGTTCCCGGATCACCAAACATCTTGACCATTCCGATAACAAAGGCTTGGCCCAGTGGATGTGGGAGCACGGTTCCGAATCCCTACATCTGGAAATCCAGATCTTGGATCGAGCCACACCAACTCGCGTCCGGCGTGCCCTTGAGTTGGAGTTGATTCGTTCTCGCAATCCTCTTTTCAATGTGCGACGATGATGTCAAGCTGCTCGGCAGTACCCGCGCAATAGGTGGCCCATGTCCATAGCTCAGGAATCGCTGCGGTTGACCGGGCTGTTTGAGGCGGAATTGCTCGTCGAATTGATGCTTCGATATTGGCGACATCCCTACGCCGATGATGTGGGCTTCAGGCAAGATCTGCTTGAGGCCGCGGCCGAAGTGTTGAAAGCATCGGTGGCGGATCAGCAACTCCTGCAAGAGATTGCGCCACAGAACATGAGCCTTGTCGCGGCCGTCTGGTACGCGGAATCAAGCTCGCTGGATGCGGCGGCTTCTCTCTCGACTGCAAACAACAACGAAAGACGAGAGTGGACGGAAATGGTCAGGCGCTCCGTGCCGTCTTGTTTCTGCGACCCAGACCTCCTTGAGTGAATGGGTGAAGATGCACATCGCAACGATGTTGCCTTCTACCGCCACACCCGACGCAGGAAATCGGCGAAGTTCCGCCACATGACGCCTTCGATGTCGGCCGGCGAGTAGCCGCGGGCGCGCAACAGGCCGGGGAGCTTCTGCAGGTCGGCGATCGAGTTCAAGTCCATCGGCGTTTGCTCGTTGCCGTAGCCGCCGTCGAGGTCGGTGCCGATGCCGACGTGCCGCGCGCTGCCGGCAAGCTGGCAGATGTGGTCGATGTGCTCGCAGATGCGCTCGATCTTGAGTTGAAAGTCGGCCGGCCTCGACCGCAGGTGCATCCAGCCGGGCACCATCATGATCGCGTCGAACGCCATGCCCAAGACGCCGCCGCGCTCGATCACCGCCCTAATCTGGTCGTCGGCGAACTGCCGGTTCCACGGCGCGAGCGTGCGGCAATTCTGATGGCTCGCCCAGAGCGGCCCGTGGTAGCAGTCGAGCGCGTCCCAGAAGCACTCGTCGCAGAGGTGCGTGACATCGAGGATGACGCCGAGCCGCTCCATTTCCTTCAGCAACTCCTTGCCGGCGGGCGGCAGCGGCCCTTCGGCGTCGGTGCCGTGCGCGTAGCGCCCCGGTCCGTAGTGAGCCGGGCCGAGCGCACGCAGTCCGTCGGCGTAGCTGCGTTCCAGGTGCCGCAGCGTCACGAGCGAATCGGCCCCCTCAAGGCTGAGCACAAAGCCGATCGGCAACTTCGCCGGCCGCTTGCGCGATTCCACGACGTACGCCGTGCCGTCATCGGGCGGCGCCTTCAGCCACCGTTCGACGTGCCGGTCGAGGTCCGCGCGGTTGCGGATCGACACCATTTCGCCCGCCTCTTCCATCGCGCGATACCATGCAAGCTGGCCCTGAGTCTGCGCCCACGCCTGTTCGGGCGAGTTCCAGCCGGGCAGCCGGTGAAAGTAGGGCGAGTGCCGGCCGATCTGGGTCGCCACGCACAACCCAACGCGCCCGCGTCGCATCTCGGGCAGGCAGACCGTCGCGTTGCCGCGGTCGACCTTGTCCTTCATATGCTGTTCCCAGCGACGCAGCCGCTCGAGCGACCAGCGCTGGTCGCGGTTCCACTCCAGCGCGTTCATGCTCAGGTCCAGGTG
>DAIOWH010000198.1:0-10448 GCA_036758585.1 Planctomycetia bacterium | reverse complement strand
GGTGAAACGTTCGATGCGCGGGGACTCCACGGGCCGCCGGTGAGGGCGGTTTTTTCTCCAGACCTTGCCGCCAGGGCGAGTTCACGAAACCGACTCCGAAGCAACCTGCGACTCATCTCGGCCGTTTCAGCGTCACCGGATTGCCATACTGGTTCATCAGAGGTGGGCCTCAAACCGCCTTATCAGGCATGGTGACACAACAGAGCGCCAGTCTTTTCTTGAGGCATCGAGTGCCATGGGGACCAAGGCGTTGGTCGGTCGCTGCTGCATCGGACGGCTTGAGACCTACACCTCAGCGGACGATTGTACCTGCATGCCGAGCAGCTTCACCAGCAGCTCGTTCAAGATTCCTCCGATCGCTTGGACCTGTGGCCGTCGCGCACGTTGAAACTGTGGAACCCGCTTCTGCAACACGCCGGCCTCGGGCGCGCGAACAGAACACGGCAGTTGCTCCGTCGCGGCGTCGAGCAGTTCACGAATCTGCTCGAGCGACGCACGGTGCTCCAGTGCAAAGGTGAGCAGCTTGTCCAGGATGTAGTGCGGCTCGCGGCAACAGCGGTGCGGAATGATCTGCCGGCCGGCGACCATGGCGTAGGCGAGTCGCGTGAATCGTTTGGCCGCGCGCACGCGTTGTAACCGGCGATCGACCTGTTGCTGATTCCACAGCGCGGCCTGGGACCGAAAGTAGTTGTTGACGCAAAGCAGGTTGTCGGCGATCAAGAGCATCGCGGCGCGGAGTCGTCGGTTGGCGGCGCGGACCATTGCCCCGCGGAGGTCGACGCGATCGCTCTGATAGCGACTGGGGAACAGTCCCGCGCGACCGCTGATCGCGTTCGGATTGGCGTACAACGCGATGGGTCCTGCCTCGGCGGCGAACTCGCCGGCCGAGACGACGTTGAGCGCGGGAATGGCCAAGAGCAGCACGTAGGGGGTGCGGACGAGGCGAGCGGCGATGTCGCATTCTAGAGCGGAAATCAAGCGTTTTTTAGCGATGCGATCGTCGTCGAGTTCGCTGATGATGCGTTGCTCGATGGCGGCGCCGGGCTCGTGCGGGGCCGCCTGTTCGGTCCAGGCCAGGACTTTGTCGATGGTGCGTTGTTGGAATCGCACGTCGGCGGCGCGGAGCAGGTCGGCGACGCCGGCGGCGCCGAGAGTGCGGATCGCGTCGGGGGAATCGACCCGCCGCGCCAGCGGCATGGCGAGCGACGCATTCCAAAACTTGTCGTCGTCGAACAACGCGGCGAAGCCGGGCAGCGTGGCTTCGAGGTGTTCGCGGATCTGACACTGCACGGCGGAGACTTTGCGCACCAGATCGCGGCGATGCCGCACGAGCAGGCGTAGAGCGGAGGTCAAGATCGTAGCTCGGCTCGCCCCCTTGCGTCTGTTTGTGTTTTTGCGGCTATCCGCGGAGACCGTGGTTGTCGCGATCGTGGACCGGCACCGGCGTCGTACGATCGCCCACCGCCTCGCACGAGGCTCGTTGACAGCCCGGCTCAAATTGACTAGAAAACGTCCGTCACACAACGGTGACTGCCGAAGGCGCCCCCATCGTCTAGCGGCCCAGGATGTCGGATTCTCAGTCCGAAGACCGGGGTTCAAATCCCCGTGGGGGTACTTTTTGGCCGACTGACGACGACGCTCTTGTGGAGGGGCGTCGTCGCGTTGTTTGGGCCGCACCGCAGCCCCGCTAGGAGGATGTTTCCATGGTTCGGACGCTTCGCTCGTCGCTTCTCGTCCTGCTCGTCGTCGCGACGTCGTGGACCGCCGCCGCTCGGGCGGACGAAGCGCCCAAGACCGACGAATCGTGGGACGCGATCTTCATGGGCGAAGACAAGGTCGGCTACGTTCATTCGATCACGACGAACGAGAAAGAAAACGACCGCGACGTCGTGCACGTGCGCGTCGAGACCGTAATGAACATCAAACGCTTTGGGCAGAGCATCGAGATGAAGATGGAGATCGACAGCTTCGAGACCCCCGACGGCAAGCTGCTGCGCATCGATCACCGCTCGCCCGGCCAGCGGATTCGCGGCGAGGTGAAAGACAAGACCATGCACGTCACGGTCGAAACGCTCGGCAAACAGCAGGCGCAGAGCATGCCCTGGAGCGACGACGTGCTCGGCCCGGGCGCCGAGGACCGTCTGCTCAAGAAGGAGCCGCTCAAGTCCGGCGACAAACGCACGTTCCGCAGCTTCAATCCGGAACTCGGCATGCGGATCATCTCGACAAGCCTGTTCGGCGAAGACGCCGAGGAGGTCGCGATGCTCGGCGGTGGAAAGAAGAAGCTGCAGCGCGTGCGCGTGGCGATCGACGACGTGCCGCAACTCAAGAACGTCAAGACCACATACTGGGTCGACGACGCCGGCGAGATGCTGAAGTCGCATACAACGCTGCTCGTCGGCATGACCACCTATCGCGTCTCAAAGGAAATGGCGATGGCGCCCGCGTCCAGCTTCTCGACGGACTTCGCGGTGCAGACGCTGGTCAAGGTGGACAAGAAGATTCCGATGGCCTACGACGCGGCTGAGGTTGTCTATCGCGTCAGGTGGGACGCCGGTGAAGGCAAGGACGGCGACCCCAAAGAGGTCATCCCGCAGGACGAGCGGCAATTCTTCACGCGCGGCGAAGACGGCGGCACGCTGCTGGTCATTCGCGCGGTGGACCCGTCGCAGCCGTCGACCAGTCCCGAGCCGGCCGACCTCGCCGGGTTCCGTCGCCCAAACAACCAACTCCAGAGCGACAATGAAAAGGTCGTCGCCGCGGCCAAGGCGGCCGTAGGCGACGCGACCGACCCGTGGCAGAAGGCCGTGCGCATCGAGAAGTGGGTGTTCCAGAACTTGAAGGAGAAGAACTTCTCGAGGGCGTTCGACAACGCGGCGGTCGTCGCCGAGACGCTCGAAGGCGATTGCACCGAGCACGGCGTGCTGCTGGCCGCCATGGCCCGAGCGGTCGGCATTCCGTCGCGTGTCGCTACCGGCCTCGTCTATGCCGATCGACTGGGTGCATTCGGCTATCACCTCTGGACCGAGGTCTACATCAATGGCCGTTGGGTGCCGCTCGACGGCACGCTCGGGCGCGGCCACGCCTCGCCGACTCACATCAAGATTACCGATTCGTCGCTCGACGGAGTCGACGGCTACACTGCCACGTTCCTGCCGGTAGTCCCCGTGCTCGGGCGGCTCAAACTCGAAGTAGTGAGTTGGAAGCATGCGAGCCAGTGACGAATGCGCGATTCGGTTCCCGCCATGGATCGCCCGACTCGGGCGCAATGCCGGCCCATTGTTGTGCGTAGTGGCTCGCTACGTGCCGCAGCCCTTCGCGAATTGTGCGTGCGTATCGGATGGCCGTGTGCGGAGCAGTGAACTCTGCCGCCACGTCAGAACTCTACAAAGTCCGATGTGATATGCGAAAGATCGAGTCGCTCGTTTCTTAGGTCGAGCTTGATACTCCATAACTGCATCGCAACCGCCCCAAAAACAATCTCGATCGAACGGCCCTCCTCGTCGTGACCGACCTCATCCACGACGTTCGCTTGGAACTCGACGTCATGTCCGTCTACGCGAGCGAAAACCAAACAGACGTCCTTTATCTGGTGCGAACGACCGCCCAGAGCGGTTGCACGCGGGACAGGCAGATGCTGAACATCCAATCCGGCCGTGGCGTTGCGCAGGATGTACGAGTAACGAGCGCCCGAGTCAAACAGGGTCCAGCATTTTCGCCCTTGCACATCGAGTTCAGATTTGATTCGTCCCATGTCTCCCCTCACGTCTTCAACATGGCCGGCGGCTATTTATCTTTCTTCGCAGCTCCATTCGGTTCAAGCTCAAAGTCGGCCACGAAGACCTGGCTGTCCTTCGTGCCGGCGCGGCGGGCCGACGTCCACATCAGCTTCTTGCCGTCCGGGCTGAAGACCGGAAGCACGTCCGAGGCGGGGGCAAACGTGATCTGCTCAACGCGCGCGGTCTCGACGTTCATCAGGTACAGATCAAAGTTCGGCCGCGCGGCCGGGTTCGAGTAGTCGGCGAAGGCGTAGACGATGTGCTTGCCGTCCGAGTGCCAGTAGGGGCACCAGTTCACTCCGCGATTGTCCGTCAGCGCTCGCTCGCCGGAGCCGTCGGAGTTGATCACGTAGATCTGCAGCAGGTCTTTCTCCTTGCGGTCAGAGCGGAAGATCACCCGCTTGCCGTCGGGCGAGAAGAACGGCCCGCCGTCGTAGCTGGGTGCGTTGGTCAATTGACGCACGCCCGAACCGTCGGCGTTCATGATGTACAGATCGGGGTCGCCGTCGCGCGTCGAGCAAAACACGATCTGCTTGCCGTCGGGCGAGTAGGACCCTTCGGCGTCGTATCCGGCGGCGCTGGTGAGCCGTTTGAGTTGCGATCCGTCAGGCCCGGCCTCGAAGATGTCCATGTGCTCGTCGAAGACCCACTCATAGCGTCGCCGTCGCTTCGACGGCTCGGCCGCCTCATCGGCGATCCGTTTTCGCTCCGTCTCTTCCGTGGCGTCGACGTGCGGGTCGAGGTGGCTTGACGCGAAGATCACCTTCTTGCCGCTGGGGTGGAAGTAGGCACAGGTCGTGCGACCGCGGCCGGTGCTGATCAGTCGTGGTGCGCCGCCGGCGAGTCCGATCGTATAGATTTGGTAGAAGGGATTGTCGCCGCGCACGGCCTGAAAGATCGCCGTCCGCGCATCGGGCGAGAAATACGCCTCGCCCGCGCGGGCGAACCCGCCGCGCTCTTGGTCCTCGACGGTGATCTGCCGCACGTTCTTCAGCCAGCGGCTTTCTTGGGCCTGCCATTCCGATTCGTCCTGCGCCGCAGGTTGCCACGTCACCGCCAAAGAGACGAGAAGTTCAATCACAGTCGGCTCCTATCATTCGAATACGAAACACGTCCCCGGCAAAACCGCGTGAGCTTTCGCCGGCCGGCCGTTATTATAGGGCCGCACTCAGCGAGGTGAACAGCCGATGAAGATCTACACGCGGACCGGCGACACGGGTGAGACCGGCCTGCTAGGCGGCGTGCGCGTGAAGAAGCACGATCTGCGCATCGAGGCTTACGGCACCGTGGACGAACTGAATGCGGTGCTCGGCGTCGTACGCGCGGCCCGGCCGTCGTCGCGCGTCGATCAGATCCTCGATCACATCCAGAACGAGCTGTTCTCTGTCGGCGCCGAGTTGGCGACGCCGACGACCGCCGGCAGTCACTTCGGCCGAGTCGAGGAGTCGCAGGTAGCGAGGCTCGAAGAGATGATCGACCTGTGCGAGACCGATCTGTCGCCGCTGAAGAACTTCATCCTGCCGGGCGGCACGCCCGCGGCGGCCCAGTTGCACCTGGCTCGCACCGTGTGCCGGCGCGCTGAGCGCCTCGTGGTGGCCCTGTCGGAATCGTCCGCCGTGTCGCCCCAGCTTGTCGTCTACCTGAACCGCTTGAGCGACTTGCTGTTCGTGCTCGCGCGTTACGAAAACGCTCACGCCGGGGTCGCCGACGTGAAGTGGGGAGCGAAGTAACGCGAGGCGAGGGCATGGGACACATGGGGGCTCGCTTGCGCGGCGGACTAACCTCCCCTGCTCTGACCGGGCGCCACAGATGACGTCCCCTGCAAAGTGCGTCGCCTCCCGGTCGCTCTTCGCTTTTGCGGTTTTCTTGACCCGATTTGACCGCCTGGCTATAGTTCGCCGCCTCAAAAAGGGCGATTCTGCCGGAGCAGCGGACAGGCCCGTCCGCCGCCCTTCGAGCGCAAGGAGGCGCCAATGGGTGGGTACACGGAACAGCGAGTATTGCAAGTCGAAGACGTCGAACGCCTGCGCCACGCGCGCGAGGTGCTCAGCACCGAAGCGCGGGCGCTCGCACTGGTGCGCGATCGGCTCGATGAATCGTTCTGCCGAGCCGCCGTGCTGCTATACGAGACGGGCGCGAGGCACGGCAGCATTATCGTCACCGGCATGGGCAAGGCCGGACTGGTCGGCCAGAAGATCGCGGCCACGCTCGCATCCACAGGCTCGCGCGCTCACACGCTGCACCCGGCCGAGGCCGTTCATGGCGATCTGGGTCGCATCTCGCCCGACGACGTTGTGCTCGCCCTCTCGTACAGCGGCGAGACCGACGAAGTCGTTCGGCTGATCGAACCGATCAAAACCATCGGCGCCCGGGTCATCGCGGTCACGGCCCGCACGAACTCGCGGCTCGCTCGGCTAGCCGACGTGTCGGTCGTCCTGGGGCCGATCGAAGAGGCATGTCCGCTCGGGCTTGCCCCCAGCGCCAGCACCACTGCGATGATGGCCGTCGGCGACGCGCTGGCATTCGTGGTCAGTCGCATGCGGAACTTCCAGGCCGAGGATTTCGCTCAATACCATCCCGCCGGCGCGCTCGGCAGGCTCACCGCGCCGGTCGACGAGGTGATGCGCACGGGCGATCAGATTCGCGTGTCGCATTGCACACTCACCGTACGCGAGGCGTTGATCGACGCCGGCCGTCAGGGCCGCCGCACCGGCGCGCTGATGCTGGTCGACGACGCCGGCGTACTGCGGGGCATCTTCACCGACGCCGACCTGGCCCGGCTGCTCGAACAACGCCGCGACTCGGAGCTCGACCGGCCGATCGCCGAACAGATGAATACCTCGCCGACCACCATTCGACAAGGCACTCGAGTGCGCGACGCGATGGCCGTGCTGTCGAGTCGGCGATTCAGCCAACTCCCGGTGCTCGATCACCTCGGCCGCCCGGTCGGCATTCTGGACATCACCGATCTGATCGGCTTGGTGCCCGCCAGCGCCGCGGCCAGCCCGTCGCTTGGCGCCAACGAAACGCCCGCGGGCCGGAGCGCGGCATGACCGAGCCTTCGTTGCAGGAACGGTGTGCGGCCGTCGAGTTGCTCGTCATGGACGTGGACGGCGTCCTGAGCGACGGCGGCATCTGGGTCGACGACAACGGAGTCGAGGCGAAACAGTTTCACGTGCGAGATGGGGCGGGCATCGCGTACTGGATGCGAGCAGGCAAGCGTGCGGCGATCATCAGCGGCCGCTACTGCAAGGCCGTCGATCATCGGGCCGCCGAGCTGGGGATCACGCGCGTGTTCCAGGGGCGGCTGGACAAACGCCCCGCGCTCGAAGAGTTGCTGGCCGCGGAACGTATCGCGCCGGCTCAGGTCTGTGCGATCGGCGACGATCTCGCCGACATCCCGGCCCTGCGCCACGTGGGCCTGGCTGTGGCCGTCGCTGACGCGGTCGATGAGGTCCGCGCGGCGGCTCACTACGTGACGCGAGCCACTGGCGGCCGCGGCGCCGTGCGCGAACTCGTCGAAATGCTGTTGCGAGCCCAGGGCCGCTGGGCCGACGTCGTGCGACGTTACGAGGGGAGATGACCGACCGTGCTGAAGCGCATGGTGATCACTGTAATCGCGATGAGCTGCCTGCTCGCGTGCTATGCCGTGTACGTACGCGTGTTCGGGCATCTGTCCGGCCTCGAACAACTCGACGAATCGGATCAACCGCCCGGCGACATCGCGGCCGGACCCTGGCCCGGCACGAACCAGGCGCCGCGACAAGACTACGCACGTCTCGTCGCCGAACGAGTCTTCGGCCCGGACTCGTGGCAGGCGAAGGCCGATATCGCGCTGTATCGTCTGCAGAGCGGCGTCATCATCTACATCGCCGACTACGAGAAGGTGGGCGAACAGTCGCTCCGACTCGCCCCGTTCAGCCTGGTCTACGCCGAGCAACGCAAGCGCGGCGAACCCGAACCACAGATCGTGACGATCCAGAGCAACGAGGCCGTACTCGATTTCGACCGACCGATCGACGCGGTGGTTGGCCAGATGGCGAGCGTCAAGCCCGTCGCTGGCCGGCTCAGCGGCGACGTGCAGATACAGGCCGATCGTGCCACGCCCGACCCCGAAGACGACGTGCTCATCTACTGCGACCAGCCGCTCGAGTTCAAGGAGTCCGACAACAAGATATCGACCGAAGGATCGGTGCGCGTCATCGCGCCGGGCGTCGTGGTGACGGGCACGGGCGGCGAGCTGCTGATGGACCTGCAACAGGCGCCCAAGCAGGCGAGCGACCTGCCGATGTTCGGCGGCGTCCGCGAGATCGTGCTTGCCAACCAGGTTCAGATCAACATGCTGGCCGCACTCGATAGCGGCCTCAGCCGGCCCACTGCAAAAACCAAAGGCAGCCCGCCCGGCGACGCCAAGAAGACGCCCGTCAGCCTCTCCTGCCAAGGTCCGTTCACCTACAACATGCAAGACGGCACGGCGCGATTTCAGCGGTCGGTCATGATGGTTCGCGAGGCGGCTGGCGGTCCGTTGGATCGCTTGTACTGCGACGAGCTGATCGCCGTCGTCGAGAAGATCGACGCCGACCGTGAATCCACGTCCGGCGCGGGACCTAAGAACCTGCCGCTCCAGTTTCGCTCGGCGCGAGCGACCGGCCGCAGCGTGCGAATCGTCTCAGAGGCGCAGCGCGTTGAGGCCATGGGCACGGAACTGACTCACGACGCCGCCACCGGCCAATCGGTCCTGCGCGGCGAACCCGACGTCATGGTCACACAAGCCGGCAACGTACTGCATGGCCGCGAACTTCGATTCATCCGCTCCGGAGCGGCGCACATCGTCGAGGCGGCCGGCCCCGGAAGCATGGAGTCGCGCGACGCCACGACTGGTGAGTCGCGGCTGCAGGCCCATTGGACGAACGGCGCACGCGTCGAGCCGCTGGGCGAGCAGCAATTGCTCACCCTCGAGGGCGACGTCGAACTCGCTCAGCCTGGGCGAGTCGCACTGCGCGCGGACCGAGTTCGCGTCTGGCTCGCACACGAGACGACAGGCGGCGGCGAACCGTCGCGCCGCGCGGCCGCCGAAGGCTCGAACTGGGTCCCTGTGCGACTCGAGGGCGTCGGCGGGGTCACTGCTCAGTCGGCTCAGTTGGACATCGAAGCGAACGATCGGCTCGACATGGTCATCGAGCCTGGAACGCCGCCCGGCGCGCCGGCGGGTCCAGACGCTCGACTCGTAACGGCGGCGCCGAACGACGCAGGCAAGGCCGATCCGGCCGGCGCCGACCGCGCGGCCGCCAAGCGACCGCCCGCTCAACTTCACGCCGAGACCATTCGCGTTCGCGCGGTCCGCGACGCAAATCGGCTCGCGATCGCCGAGGTCTGGACCGACGGCGGCGTACACCTGGTTCAACCGCCCGCCGATCCTAGCGGCCAACCGATCGTCGTGCGCGGCACAGCGCTGTACCTTAAGCGACTCGACCAGCAAAACTACCTCGAAGTCTCTGGCTCGCCGGCCCATGTCGAACTGAACGAACTCAAGGTGGACGGCGCCCGCGTCACCGTCGATCAACCGACCGGCGTCGCGTGGGTCGAGGGCCGCGGCTCGATGCTGCTGCCGTCATCGACCTCGTTCGAAGGCAAGAAGCTGGAACAGCCTACGGAGCTGTCGATCGCCTGGGGCCGCAGCATGTTCTTCGACGGCAGCGTCGCCGAATTCGGCGGCGGAGTCGAGGCGCGGCAGCAGGACAACGTGCTGCGCTGCGACAAGCTCGAAGCGTTTCTGAGCGAGCGGCTCAATATCTCGTCGCCGAAGAGACCGAAAGGCGCCGCGAAGATCGCGCGACTCATCTGCACGGGCGGCGTCAAGTTCGACAACGCGACCTTCGCCGACGGCCGGTTGGAAAAGGCCGAACACCTGGAGGCCGCGAGCCTGGAATTCAGCAACGCCGACGGGCAGATGAACGCGACGGGACCCGGCATGGTGCGTTCCTACACGCGCGGCGGCCCGAACGCGCTGCCCGCGCTCGGCAACCCCGCCGCCAAGATCGAACCCGACCCTGTGGCCGCCGCCGACGACCAAATGTACCTGCGCGAGATTCGATTCGCCGAGCGCATGACTGCCAACCGAACCGCCCAACTCGCCAGTTTCTTCAGGCACGTCGAAGTGACCAACGCGCCGGTCGCCGACGAGAACGAAACGGTCGACCCCGACCGCCTGCCCGACGGCACGCTGCGCCTAGCGTGCGAACAACTGGACGTGAGCACGGAAAAGGCGGCGGACGACAAGACGTTCGTGCTGATGGTCGGCCGTGGCAACGTCGACGTCGAGGCCAACGAGTTCAGCGGGCGCGGCGACAGCATCACCTACAATCAGCAGCACGATCGCCTGATCTTCGAATCGCGCCCCGGCAGTTTCGCGACTCTCTATCGCCAGCCGCGGGCCGGCCAGCGCCCGGATGAAACCCGCGCCCGCAAGATCTTCTATCACCGCGCCACCGGTCGCATCCGCATCGAGGGCGGACTGAACGGCGACTTCCAAGAACGCGAGGCAGATCGGCGACCAGCCCCGCGAGCCCAGCCGAACAAGCAAGCCCGCAGCGGCCAGAGGGTCGCCAGGTAGCGACCTAAATAGCCTTGCACGATTCTGGGACAGTAGCCCGACGCGCCAGCGAGGGG
>DAIOWH010000197.1:0-10592 GCA_036758585.1 Planctomycetia bacterium | reverse complement strand
CCCGCGTCATCATCACCGACGCCAAGGGAGACGGCGACCCGAACAACGACGACGTTTCCCGCTCGGTCTGGCCGATTGCCGGGCCGGTGAGCGGCGCACGCTCGAGCACCAGCGTCATGTGATCGGCCCGGTCGTCGGGATCGAAATTCGTCGGCCGCGCGTAGTCCTCATCGACGAACGCCAGCTTGAGCTGTTCGCCGTCGAACTCGTAGATGCCCGGCAGCGTCTCCCGTTTGTCCGGCGGGAGCAAAGTGATCTGCTTCGGCACCGTGTTCGGATTGATCGTGAACGTGCCCGAATTCGACTGCGGCGGATTGCCCGGTTGGGTCAGCGTGACACGCTCGCCGTCGAACGTGATCGACAGTTGCGCGAGTTGCTCAACCGGTATCGGCTGCTTCCGCGCGTGGCCGGAGACGGCGATCCACTTCCCTTGTAGACGTGCTTCATCGCTGGCACCTGGCGTCGCGGGGGCCTTCTCGTCCACTTTCACAACCTGGAGATCATCAATCCAGAACGTGCCCGACTGCACCACATTCAGTTCGAGTCGAAGGTGCATTTTAGGCCCGGGCGGGATCGTGTAGGTACACTCAAACTGACGCCATTTGTGGAACGTCTCTTTCGACCGGATGACGACGCCCTTGTCGCCTGCAAGCGGGGACACGCCTCGGGCCTTGAAGACAAACTCGCTCCCGTCGTTCTTGGCCCAGAAGCTGACCTTGTAGGTCTCACCCGGCTTGGTCTCGAACGGGCCCGGCGGGGTGAAATTCTCAATGCGAAAGTCATTGAAGAATCCCGGCGAATGCCACCCGCCCGTCGGCTTGCACTTACGAACCACGAACTTCAACGACTGCTCGCCCTCTTTGAAGTCCGTCTTGTCCATCACGATGTCGAAGTCGCCGTCCGGCACCGTCCTGGGCGTGTAGCACGACCAGTTCACCGGGAGACCGAATTTGGTGATCTCAAAACCCCCATTCAATCCGGCGGGTTTGAATTCGACATACTCGCTCATTCCGGTTTCGGGTGCTCGCTCGAAGACGGCGGTGATGTGACCGGCCCGGTCGATCGGGGAAAAGTCGGTCGGTCGGGCAGCGTCCCCATCGACGAGCGCCAGCTTGAGCCGCTTGTGATCGACCTCGTAAATGCCCGCCATTGGTTCCTTCTTGTCGGCTACCACGATGTCGATTTGCCTGGGAGTGCTCGTTGCGTTGTTCTTGAACGTTCCGCGTTGCACCTGCGATGGTGTGCCCGGCAGTGCGATCGTGATCCGGTCCTGGTCAATCGTGATCGAGAACTTCGGAAGCTGCTCGGCCGGGATCGGCTGCCCACCCGCGTGGCCGGACACGGCGATCCACAATTCTTGCAGCAGCAGTTTATCGAAGGCAGAGTTTGGCGGTCCTTGAGCCACATCGGCAGAGGGTGCGACGGGTGCCGCAGGCAAGCGGCTCAGGCTGACGATCTGCTTGCCCCACCGCGAAAGCGTGAAGCCGCTGGGAGTGATTATGATGTCGTTGCGGTCCTGCTTGAGCGAGATGGTGTATTCGCCGGACGGCATCCAGGTGACCTGCGAACCGGTCGCCAGGTCGATCGTTTTGATCTCCCTGCCGCCGTGCGACACGACGACATCGACATCGCCCACCTCGGTGCGGATTTCGATGCGGCCTTTGTCGGTGGTGATGTAGATCACGCCCGCCAGCAGGATCGCGGCTGCGGCAGCCAGGAGCTTTCGCAGCGTGCGCTTGCGCGGCGGAGTCACGGCGGGCCGCGAGAACGACGCGAGCGCGGCGGCGACTTCGGCCGGCGTCTGAAACCGCTCGGCGGGGTTCTTGGCCATCATCCGCGCGACAACCGCCGACAATTCCAACGGCGCGTCCGTGCGGGTGCTCGTCAACGTTGGCGGCGGCTGATCGACATGGGCCATGAGCTTCGCGACCACACTGTCTGCCTCAAACGGCGGCTTGCCGGTGAGCAGAAAGTGCAGCGTGCAGCCGAGCGAGTAGATATCCGCGCGAATGTCCGCCGCGTGCGCGTTGGCCGCCTGCTCCGGCGCCATGTAGTCCGGCGTCCCCATCACGCTGCCGATCGCGGTGAGGTGAGCGTGGCCGACGCTGCCAGCGTCGGAAGTATCATCCGCTCGGACGCTGGCAGCGTCCGCCACGAACTCGGTTGCAAAGCCCGCCAAACCGAAATCCAGAATCCGCACTTGCCCGCTGGCGGTGAGCATCAAGTTGTGCGGCTTGATGTCGCGATGGACCATGCCGCGCTCGTGCGCGTGCTCAAGCCCGTCGGCCGCCTGACGAATGCAATCGCACGCCTCGGCCACGGACATCGGGCCTCGCTGGTTCACGACGCTCGCCAGATCGGTGCCTTCGACAAACTCCATCACGAGAAAGTGCGCGTTGCCGGCCTGCTCGGCGTCGTACGCCGTGACGATGTTCGGGTGCGACAACTTCGCCGCCGCCTGCACCTCGCGACGAAACCGCTCGACCGCCTGAGCGTTCTGAACCAACTGCGGATTGATGACCTTGATCGCCACCGTCCGGTTCATCAGCCGGTGCTCCGCGCGATAGACGCAGCCCATGCCGCCGCGGCCGATCAACTCGACGATGCGGTATCGCGGATGCTCGGCCAACTCGATCGGCAGCTCGTTCGCGGCCAACGGTTCGCCCGATTGCACAGCGAGCGTTGCAGCTTCGGCGATTCCGTGGCCGACGCAGCTGGCGTCGGGACCCGGGTCAGTTCGGACGCTGGCAGCGTCCGCCACGGGTTCGCTCGCCTTCGCGTTCCGCACTAGCCCGGTGAACGTGTCGTCCTTCAAGTCCAGCAGCGTTTCGCAGCATTCGCGGCAGACTTCCAGGTGCTGCGCGACTCGCGACGCTTCCTCATCCACAAGCTTGCCCTGGCCGAACGCGATCAACTGGTCTTTTGGAGGATGAACGGGTTTGTCGACAGTCATTGGCCGGCCTTTCCATTTGCAGAATCAAACACAGAGGCACAGAGTTCACGGAGGGGGCTCCGGAAACTTCCTCTGTGCTCTCTGTGCCTCTGTGTTTCCATCTCCTTCCTGTCAGGTAAAGTGCATGACGGCGGCGTTTCTTACACTATGGGGCTGTCGAACCGAAGACAGATTGAACCGCGGAGACGCAGAGGCTCGCTGACCGTATATCTCCGCGATTCTCAGCGCCTCTGCGGTTACTTTCTTTCTGTGGATGTAGGGATCGCTTGTGGCACGCTATTCATCAATCAACCCGGCCGCCTCGCGGCGCAGCGTGCTGAGCACTCGGCTCCGGGCGACGTAGACGGAATTGAGCGACATGCCGAGATCTGCCGCGACCGCGTCCGCGCGCTGGCCGTCAAAGACCTGTCGGCGGAACGCCTCCCACGTCTTCGGCTCAAATCGCGGGCGCACTTGTTCCAGAAGCCGAGCCATCACGTGGCGGTCGTGCTCCAAGTCCCACTCACGGCTTGCGTCGCTCCGCTCGTCGACAAGTTGCTCTAGTCGTTCGGCCCATGAGGTGCCGCCGGTGGCGGAGGGCCGATACCTGGCCGAGCGCCAGAAGTCGCGGGCGCGATAACTCAAGATCGTGCGTAGCCAACTCCGAAAAGCTCCGGTCCGGCCCGAATGCCGGAAGTTTGGTAGCTCGCGCAGCACGGCCAACAGAATCTCTTGGACCAGATCATCAGCATCCGCCGGTTGAACGCCCATCCGCATGAGCCATCCGCGAACGAGCGGCGTGTACAAGTCTACGAGGCGCTCCCACGAGCCGTCATGGGGGTCGTTACGTGCGCGGTCAAGCAAGCTCAACGAGGTCTCGTCCATCGAGTGGCAACCGCGGACTCCCGGCGAACGGTCAGTGATGTCGACGCCACACAATGATCCGTTAGGCGCCGGCGCCGGGCAAGGCGGGACATGTGGCGAGTTCAATCGCCGAAACGGAATCGAATGATGCACCACAGGGCCTGCAGGCCGTCCTTCCAGGTGATCTTCTTTCCTTCGGAGTAGTCACGGCCGGAGTAACTGATAGGCAATTCGTAGACCCTCAAACCGCGCTTGGCGATCTTGGCCGTCACTTCCGGCTCGAAGCCAAAACGGTCGCTCTTGAGCGTCGGGGCAATCGCGTCGATCGCTTCTCGACGAAAGACCTTGTAGCACGTCTCCATGTCGGTCAGGTTCAGCCCGGTAAACATGTTCGACAGTGTCGTCAGCAGCTTGTTGCCCAGGTAATGCCAGAACAGCAGCACGCGGTGAGTCTCGCCGATGAACCGTGAGCCGAACACGACGTCGGCCCGCCCGTCGATGATCGGCGCGATGAGTTGCGGGTACTCGGCCGGGTCGTATTCGAGGTCGGCGTCCTGAACGATCACCACCGTGCCCGAGACGTGGGCGAAGCCGGTGCGTAGCGCGGCCCCCTTGCCGCGGTTGCGGTCGTGGTACAGCACGCGCACGCTGTTCAACGGCGGGCCGGCGTGGCGGTCGTCGCCCGATTCGCTGGCGGCTGGCCGCGACGCCAACCATTCCTGCTCGATCTTTCGCAGCTCGTCGCGCGTCCCATCTTTGCTGAAGTCATCGATCAGGATGACCTCCTTGGCGATCGGCACAGCCAGGATGCGGCGCAGGATCTGGTGGATCGTGTCGCGTTCGTTGTAGACCGGCACGACCACCGAAAGCTTGAGGTCCGGGGGGAATTCGATCAGGCCCAACTTGCGACAGACCGTCTCGCCGAGCGCCTGGCGGACCAATTCGCGAAGATTCTTTTCGCTCAACACCATTCCTCCCAACGACCTAGAGCCCGATTGCCCCCACCGCCCACAAGTCTACCTTGCCCCGCACCGGTTCGGCGCGGGTCGCAGGCCAGGCGTGCCGATCGTAGCGGTCGAGCCGACTATGCCGAAAGTTCTCAAGAACGTCGGTACTTCAGTTCGATCAAATAGCTAAGTCTGTCGGGGTGCGCCGAGGGTGTCCGGTGATGGCCCGGGACCGGCGCCTGGCCAACGGACTCCTCGAAAGCCACCTCGGAACGGAGATGACCATGTACCACAGCTACTTTGGAATGAAGCAACGACCGTTTAGACCCACTCCGCAACTTGGTACCTACTATCTCGCGCCGACACAAGAGGAGGCCACGGCGATTCTACGCTACGCCGTGAATCAGGGACGCGGCGTTGCCCTGTTGACTGGCGCACCCGGCACGGGCAAGACGATCGTGGCGCACCGGCTTGCCAGCAACCTCGACGCATCGCTCAACGTGGCCATGATCACCAACACGAACATGAGCACTCCGAAGGGGCTGCTGCAGGCGATCCTCTACGATCTCGCCCTGCCCTATCACGGCATGGACGAGCAGGAATTACGACTGACGCTGACCGACTCGCTACTCGGCAAGTACGCGTCCGGCGAGCGAACGGTTCTGATCGTAGATGAGGCACAGAACCTGACGGCGTCGTTGCTGGAAGAGCTGCGCATGCTGGGCAACATAGAGGGAGAATCGGAGAAACTGATCCAGATCGTGCTGGTCGGTCACCCGCGGCTGCTGAGCACGATGCAGCGGCCGGAGTTGGATTCGCTGTGCCAGCGAATCGCCGCCCGAGCGACGCTGCGAGCGATGACCGAGGACGAAACATGCGGCTACATTCGCCATCAACTTGCGGCCGTCGATGTCTCGCCCGACGACGTGTTTTCCGCCAACGCGATGAAGGCAGTCTACGCGGCGACTGCGGGAGTTCCTCGGCTGGTGAATCACCTGTGCGAACACTCGCTGCTGCTTGCTTCAATCGCCGAATCGCGCTCGGTGGATGTGCACCTCGTCAAGAAGGCCAGCGCCGAACTGAACGCGGTCGAGGGTGAGGCGATAGGATCGAAGGTCCAAGCGATCGACGTCTCGGCGGCTCCTCCTATCGCCGAGGAGGCGGCAACCCATGAGCCTGCCCGCGGGATCCTGCGCATGCCCACGGTCAACGAACCGGCGCCGGCCGCCGGATCGATCAGCAAGTTGCAGCCGGAGACTGTAAACGCCGCCCGTCCGGCCAAGGACGATGTTCGCATTCCCGCGACGCCCTCGGTCGAAGAACTATTCGACGACGAAGAGATCCTGTTGGACCGTTACGCCCGCATGGACGCGGCAAAGTCCAATCGCGGCCAATCGCGCCCGGCCGCGGCCGCCGCCAAGCATGCGACGAAGGCAACCACCTTGCCTCACACAACACTCCCCGCGACGCTGCCGGTTGCCACGCCTGGCATCTTTGGCGACTGTTCGACCATTGCGATGGCGGGCGATACACTCGGTGCGCCGCCTTCGTCTCCGACGTTTGTTCAGGCATCGGACAATCCGGCGGTGCACGAGGTGGGCGCCGTCGACAGCGAACCGGCCGCACCCGCCGAATCGCCCCTGTTGGTCGTCGAGAACCGCGCCGATCGTTCGTCGTTGGGCTTGGTGCGCCTGGACAAGCCCGAGAGCGGCATCCGATCGGGCGTCCGCGGCGGCTATCGTAGGCTCTTCACCCACGCTCGAAGGGTTTAACCTAGATCAAGAGGCCCGGCATGAGCAGGCTCATCAAAAAGTTGCACCGCGGACACGAGGTCTATCGCCCGCACATCGCCATTCCGGCGAACGCGCCTGCGGCGCCGCAAGCCGTCGCAGCACCGCCGGCGCCCGTTCCACAGTTGACGCTTTTCGCGCCGCCGCCCGAACCGCCCGGGCCGGTGATCGAACCGCCTGAGCCAACGGCGCCCGCAAGGCCCAAGGTGCTGCTCCAATCCAAGCCCACTCGGCAGTTCCTCGGCTTGGATGACCAAGGCTGCACCGCCTATCGACGTCTGTTCGACCGCGTGTGCGACGAGTTGGACGTGACGCAACCGCGCTGCATTTGCCTGACCAGCGCGGCCGCCGACGAGGGCAAGTCTGCCACGGCGATCAATTTGGCGTTCATCGCGGCTCAGACCATTACGCAGCACGTGCTCGTGATCGAGGCGAATCTGGCGCGGCCGAGCATAGCCGACCGGCTTGGTATGCCGCCGAACTTCGGTCTGTCCGACGTGCTGGCCAATGGTATTCCGCCGGCCGAGGCGATCCGCTGGGTGGCCCCGGTTGGTTATTCGGTGCTGCCTGCCGGCCGGCCCATCGACGGCACCTCCGACACGTTAACCAATCGCCGTCTCGAGACGGTGATCTGGGACCTACGGCAGATGTATGACTTCATCATCGTGGAGGCCGCCCCAATAGCTCCACGCACTCTGCCCACCCTGGTCGGGTCGGCCTATAATGCGGTCTATCTGGTCGTCCGGATGCTCGCCACCAGGCGACAGGTCGTCGACCGCGCCGTCCGTTCGCTCTACTCTGCCGGCGGCGCCCTGCGAGGCTGTATCGTGACGCACGAGCCGTTGTTCGCCGGCCAGATTGGTTCTGCGGGGGAAACAGGTGGCTTGGCGTCTGGCCCACATTTCGGCGCGAGCCGGCGCCGGGCCGTTGCGACGGTCTAGACGGAGGCCGTGGAGTGCTTGGCGAGCTTCGCACAAACCGACTTCGTGGCGTCGCTTCACAGTTGACCGCAAGCGCCGACGACGCGGTCGACGCATCGCGCACCAGCCAACCGAGCGACCCGTGGGCCGCGAACGCTCTGGCCGTCTGCGGCGGTCTGTTGATCCTCGCCTCGGTACTTTACGTAGTAGTCGATGTGATCATGTGGCTTTGAAAACGGGGGTCTCGACTCTGTGAGCGTGCATCTCGTCACCGGCGGCGCTGGTTTCATCGGGTCACACTTGGTTCACGCCCTCGCTCGCGAGGGGCATCGTGTCCGCGTGTTGGACGACCTGTCTCAAGGCAACGTTGCCAATCTCGATCCGCTGAGCGACCGTGTGGAGTTCGTACGCGGCGACGTGCGAGATCTGGAATGCGTTCGCCGCGCGGCCCAGGGGGTCGAGGTTGTGTTCCACCACGCGGCCCTGGCGTCGGTGTCGCGCAGCGTCGACGACCCGCGAGCAACGCACGACGTCTGCGTCACCGGGACCGTGAACGTCTTGCTCGCAGCCAAGGAGGCGGGCGTACGGCGAGTCGTCTACGCCGCAAGCTCGAGCGCCTACGGCGGCGCCGACCCGCCGAGTCACGAGGGGCAGCTACCCGCGACCATGTCGCCCTATGCCGCGGCCAAGTTGGCGGGCGAGTATTACTGCAGTTCGTTCACGCATGTCTTCGGACTCGAAACCGTGCGCCTGCGCTACTTCAACATCTTCGGCCCGAGGCAGGACCCAAACAGTCCCTACTCGGCCGTGATCCCCTTGTTCATCTGTGCCATGCTGAAAGGCCAGCCGCCGACGATTTTCGGCGACGGCCGGCAGTCGCGCGACTTCACCTACATCGACAACGTAGTTCATGCCAATCTGCTGGCCGCCACCGCGCGGGGCGTGTCTGGCAACGTCTACAACGTGGGCACGGGCGTCGCCGCGAGCCTGCTCGACCTGATTGCTCACCTCAACGCGATCCTCGGCGCAACGATGGCGCCCACGCACGCACCCGACCGGCCCGGCGATGTGCGGCTGAGCAAGGCCGATCTCACGCGGGCCACCGCCGAACTCGGCTATCGACCGCAGGTCAATCTCGAGGAAGGCCTGCGTCGCACGGCGGCCTACTATCGAGCGACGACGCCATGAACTCCGCGACGCCGACCAGGCCTCCGGCGCCGCCTCACGCCGTACTCGTCACCCTCGCCACTTTCAACGAACGCGAGAACTTGCCGGACCTCGTGCGCGAGATTCTGGCGATCGATTCGAATCTGGAAATCCTGGTGATCGACGACAACTCGCCCGACGGCACCGGTCGGCTTGCCGACGAAATGGCCGCCGCCGACTCGCGGTTGCACGTGCTGCACCGGCCCGGCAAGATGGGCCTCGGCACCGCGACGATCGCGGGCATGCGATACGCCATCGACTACGGCTATGAGTTCGTGCTCAACATGGACGCCGACTTCAGTCATCATCCGCGCTACTTGCCGGCGCTGCTGGCGGGCATGTCGGATTACGACGTGATGATCGGTTCGCGCTACGTGCCGGGCGGCGACGTGCCGGGTTGGCCGCTCAAGCGCCGGCTCATGAGCAAGGCGATCAATTGGTACGCCCGCACGCTGTTGGGTCTGCCGGCCCGCGATACCAGCGGCGCGTTTCGCTGCTATCGCGTCGCGAGTCTGAAGAAGATCGATTTTGACCGCATCCTCTCGCGCGGCTATTCGTTCCAGGAGGAGATGCTCTACTGGTGTCGCCGCGCGGGGTGCCGCATGAGCGAAACACCGATCGTGTTCGAGGACCGCCGCCACGGGTCATCAAAAATCAACCGCGCCGAGGCGTTCGCCGCGATTGGCATCCTGTTCCGGCTCGGCATCCGCCGGTTGATCGGGCTGTAGGTGGAATCAGGCGTGTTGGCATTCGGCGTTCGTGCTCGACAAACTTCGTCATTCGAGATTGCTGATTGGCAGGTGCTCCATGTCCATTCTCGTCACGGGCGGTGCTGGGTTCATCGGCAGCCACCTCGTCGAAAGGTTACTCGCCACCACCGAGCAACCTGTCGTGGCTCTAGACAGCTTCGACCCGTTCTACGACGCCGCCCAGAAGCGTCGTAACCTTGCGGCGTTCGTCGCGCACCCACGGTTCACGCTCGTCACCGGCAACATCTGCGACGAAGCGATGGTCGAAGCGACGTGGACGAAACACGCGGTGAGTGATGTGATCCACTTGGCCGGCCTGGCGGGCGTGCGACCTAGTCTCGATCGGCCGCTGCCCTACGTCGATGCGAACGTACGCGGCACGCTCGTGCTGCTTGAGACGGCCCGCCGGCACGGCTGCCGGCGGTTCCTTCTGGCGTCGTCGTCCACCGTGTATGGCAACGACGCGATCGCTCCGTTCCGCGAGGACCGACTGGGCAGCACGCCCGCTAGCCCGTATGGCGTGACCAAGCGCGCGGCCGAGTTGATGTGCCGCCTCTACCGCGAACTGTATGGTGTGCCGACGCTCAGCCTGCGTTACTTCAGCGTGTACGGTCCACGCTTGCGTCCCGACCTGGCGATGACCATCTTCTCGCGCGCCATCACGGCGGGTCGTCCCCTACCGCTCTACGGCGGCGGCGCCGCCCAGCGCGACTTCACGTTCATCGATGACATCGTCGCGGGCACGATCGCCGCGTGGCAGAGCGACGTCACCGGCGATGAGGTGAACCTGGGCAACCACCGACCCGTTGCGATCACGAGGATCCTTGAAATGCTCGAAGCGGCGCTGGGTAAGAAGGCGCTGATCGAACACCTGCCGGCCAAGGCGGGCGAAATGCTCGTCACGTGCGCCGACACGACCAAGGCAAATCGTTTGTTCGGCTACGACCCACGAGTGCCGATCGAACAGGGCATCGCTGCGTTCGTCCAGTGGTTTCGCGCCGAAGGCGAGCAGTCGTCGTTTGGTTCTTGAGTGAGCCACTGAATGAAAAGGCTGCGTCTAAGAGCCCATCCGCAAACCCAGCTTTCGGCCTAGGAACGCAGGGGTTTCGGCGGTTTTCGGATAGGCTCCAAGTACAGTGCCGCATTGAATAGGGTCTGAAATCGGCCTCGGTCGTTTAACCCGC
>DAIOWH010000196.1:0-10600 GCA_036758585.1 Planctomycetia bacterium | reverse complement strand
GTCCCTGCGGACTCCCAGAATCACGCAAAGCCATTTAGGGCGTTATCGTAGCGAATGACGAATGACGAAGCCAGAATGTCTAAGCGAGCACGAAGCCCGAATGACGAAGTTGGACAGTCGCCATTCGGGCTTCGTTACGCATTTGGCCCTGGTCATTCGTCATTCCAACTCGTTCAGCTCACATCCAGCCCCATCAAGTAATCGTTCATGTCTTTTTGCTGGGCGGCCTCGGTCTTCTTCAGCGTTTCGATCTCCTTGCGCACGTTTTCGATCTCGGTCTCTTGCTCGTCGAACTTCTTGACGTAGCGGTTGTAGAGTTCCGAGTTCTGCGCGAGCCGGGCCATGTTCTCGCGGATGCGGCCCTGCTCTTGGGTGATCTCATTGATCCGCTGTTCGCGTCGGCCGCGTTCGGCGGCGGTCTGGCCCAGCTTGTTGCGAAGTTCGGCCACTTTCTGCAAAGCCTCCTTCACCTTGGGGCTGACCTGCTTGGCCCGCACGTAGAACGCGATCATGTCGGGCCCGATGTCGCCGACCTGAGCATGTTCGTGTACTTGACGCTCCTCCTTGACGTTCACTCGCCCGCCCTTTTCGGCATCGACATCGAGCGCGAAGCGATACACGTCGCGGGTGCGCTCGGTCGGCTCAGATGGCTCGACCAGCGTCCAGTCGGACCGAAACGGATGCTCGACGAGCACGAGCTTCTTCTTCTGGTCGCGGTTCTTGACGTTGTAGGTGCGCGTCTCGACCGCCTTGCGCGTGGCGATCAGAGTGCCCTTCTTGAGCTGCACGGTCACGAGTTCCGGTTCGTCGGCCTGAGCGATCGGCTCGACTTCGGTCTTGAGGTCCATCGCGTAGCTGATGAGCCGTTCCTGGGCGGGTGCGATGTCGTCGATTCGCGCGTCGCCGGCGTAGGCGCCGCCGTCGAACACCGTGATCGGACCCTGCATCAAGTTCAGCTTGCTGGTGTTCTTAAGTCGGAACCCGTTGAGCGCGAACTTGCCGTGGACGTTTTGGTTGTAGATCGAAACCTTGCGGCCGTCGATCGCCTCGCTGACGATCGGCAGCATGGCTGATTTCTGACGGCCGAGCGAGATAGGGGTCTTGATTGCGTATTCGAACAGTTCGCCGGTCTGAGCGCCCTCGGCGGCCGAGGCGACGCCCTGATCGAGGCCCAGTTGCTGACGATCGAATTCGCCGGCGAGTGCGTCGGCGGCCATGGCCCCGCGCCGCATTCGGGAAGCAGATTCCGGACGGCCCCCCACCATGCCGCCGAACCCGCCGCCCGCGCCGCCCGCCGGCGCCGAAGCCGGCGCGGCGGGCGGCGCGCCCGCCTTGCGAGCGTCCGCCATCATTTTCTTGTCCGCCCTCTCTTCCATTGCCTCGCCGTACGTCTGTGGACGCAGCGACGCATACAACTCAGGCACGACCACGGGCCGCGCCACGTACAGCGGCTGGTACATGTCCATCATGAACGAGATCGGCCGGCCCGAGATCAGCGACAGACGCACGTTGTCCCAGTCGTCGTCGGTCGTGTTCTCGACGATCGCCCAACCTTGCAAGAACGGCTTGTCTTCGTCGTCCAGCACCAGCCGATAGCTCGTCTTCCACACGGGCGTCTCGGCGATGTACGCGACGCTGACCTTGCGTTTACCCTCGCCGTCGAACTTGATCGACACGGTTTTCTTCTGAGTGTCGTGGCCGGCGGCGAGCACCTCGAGGGCCTGTTGCAGTTCGCCGTTGAGTTGCTCGTTGAGCAGTTTCACTTTTTGAATGCGAGCGAACGGGATCGACTGCAGACCCGACTCGGTGAGCAGGTTCAGATACTCGACCTGGACGGTCTTGTTGTCGCCAGCCGGTTCGGTTTTCTTTTCGACGCCCAGAATTGTGCCGACGATCGGCTTCTGAGCGGTTACGGGCGCCTCAAGCTCGATCCGCTCGCCGCGAATCTGGCCAAGCAGTTCATGGACGCTGGGGTTCGAGGTGAGGTCGATGCCGAAGCTCTTGAGCGTCTTGGTCAGGGGATCGCGCGAGCCGTAGGTCACGGTCGACACGCGGCCGCCGTCGAAGTCGAGCACGACCAGACTCTTCAAGAGATCGTTGATGTTGTCGACCTTGAACCGCAGTTCGACCTGGGCGTTGCCCTGCACCTGACCGTCGCGTTGAAAGTACCCGACGCCGCTCGAATAGAGCACCACCTCGGCGAGCGGCAGCGCGGCGGCGGCGGCCGGCTTGTCGGCCTTGCGTTCCTGACCCTGGCACGTCAGACCGGTGCAACCGGCCAACACGACGTAGCCCACCGAGCGGATGAAGTGTCTCATGTCTTGTCTCCTTGTGAGGTCGAAAACGGCCACGGCCTTTCGACGTGTCCCTGGCCAAGGAAGTTCCTGACGGAATAGACTATAATCCCGCAGACGGTTTCGCGTCACGTGGCGGGATCAGCGACGTTCTCCCAGTCTGGGACCTCCGGCGAGCGAGGTCGGGATGAGCAGGTTGTGCCAAGTGTAGCATGAGAAACCCCTGGCTGTCCTGTGTGATTCGCGAGTGGCTGCGGCGCGAGGCGCCGAGCTGGACCGACGCGGGCGTCATCGACGCCGACGCGGAGCGGCGGATCCGCGAACACTATGGAGACACGCAGGGCGCGACAGCCGCCGAGCCGAACGGGCGCACCGTGCCGTTGGCGCTGGCCGCCGCCGCACTGTGCCTGGCCGTCTTGCTCGTCACCGCCGACCAGTGGCGTGCGATTCCGTTCGCCGCGAAGGAGGGGCTGGCCATCGCGATCATGGCCGCGGCGCATGGGGCTGCGTATTGGTTCCGGTTCCATCGCGGCGACGCTTGTCGCGGCGATGCTCTGTTCCTGATCGGTTCGCTGTTCTACGGCTCGGCTCTCTTGCTGATTGTCGACCAAACCGGCCTGGCCGAACTCTATCCGTGGATTTTCTTCCTCTGGGCGGCGGGCACGCTGCCGATCGGGCTGGTGCTCGGTTCGGTTTCGTTGTTGTTGCTCACCGGCGCGTTGGCGACGATCTGGTTCGTCTGGCACATGGCCACGGTTGTTGGCGCGGCGCACGTGTCGCTGTTTCTTGGGTTCGTTCTGTGTCTGCTGCACTGGGCGTACACGAATCAATCGCGCGTCTTGCTCGTATCCACGGTGGCGTCGCTGGTGCTGTGGTGGTCGATGTTCCCGATCGCACTCGATCTCGGCCGACAAGGGTTCTTTTGGATCGGCGCACTCGGGCCGGTGCTGTACTTCGTCGGCCGGGTGCACGGCGATGCTGACGGCAGCCAGCGCGTTTATCGAGCGTTCGGGACGCCGATGACGCTGGTGGGTCTGGTGGCGACCTCAATGCCGAGCGTGGCGGCCGACGCGATCGCCGCCGATAACACAATGCGATACCGGCTGATTGCCCTGCCGATCGTGCTCGTTGTCGCGGCCGTGTGGCGGCGACCGTTCCGTCCGCGCGGTGCGGGCGACTGGGCGATGGTCAGCGTGCTCGCGGCGTTCAGCCTGCTCCCCGCGGCGCTGGGGCTGGTCAGTCAGGGTTCTTCGGCGCTGAGCGCTGCGACCGCGGCAGCGATTGTCGCTGCCGTGCTGACCGTGTTCGTTGTCGCTTATTGCGCCGTGGCTATCGTGAAGGGCGCCGCCACTAACTGCTGCACGAGTACGGTTGTTGGGTCGGGCTGTTTGGTTGCGTGGGCCGTGCTGCTAACGATCGACCTGGCCGACCGACTCCTACTGGCAGCGTTCATTTTCGCGATTGTCGGAACGGCGATGGTGTTTGTCGCGCGGTTCGGCCGACGTTTGTGGGACCTGTACCATGAGAGAGTATCTCGCCAAAGCCCTGTCGGTGCTGAAGCAAGTTAGCCTCGCGCTGATCACAGTGATCGGGCGGGTTGTCGCGCTGCTGCAATCCGTGGCGATCGATCAACCGCGCGGCGTGCTGCTCGGCATCGGTTTCCAGTTGCTGGTGGTCGCCGCCGTGCTCGCCACGTTCCGGGCCAGCGTGACACGCGCGCACCCGACGGCAATCGCCGGTCCGGCGGGCGCCGAGACCGACGAGCAACCAGCCGCTCCCGCCGACGAACGCCAATAAGCGGACGAGTTGCACGACCAACACAGAAACTCGCGCTGGACTCATCCCGCCGAGGCAGGCTATCGTATGGGCCGCGACGTGTGCTGCCAGCCGCTCGTTCGGAGGTGCCCAGCATGTTCACAATCTTCGGCCGACGACAACGGTACTGCGACGGGTTGAGTCGCAGGTCATTCCTCAAGATCGGCGGCTTGGCGATGGGTGGGCTTGCACTGCCCGACCTGCTGCGCGCCGAGTCGGCCGTGGGGCGTAGTTCGCACAAGGCCGTGATCATGATCTTCATGTCGGGCGGGCCGCCGCACCAAGACATGCTCGACTTGAAGATGGAGGCGCCGGCCGAAATCCGCGGCGAGTTCAAACCGATCTCAACCAACGTGCCGGGCGTGCAGATTTGCGAGTTGCTGCCGCGCATGGCCGCGATGTCCGATCGGCTCGTCTACATTCGTTCGCTGATCGGGTCAGAAGGTCGCCACGCCGCGTTCCAGTGCATGACCGGCCGGAGCGTCACCGCACAGCCGATCGGCGGCTGGCCGTCGCTCGGCGCCGCGGTGTCGAAGCTGCAAGGACCGGTGGCGCGGGGGACTCTGCCGTTCGTCAGCCTATCGCCGCGCATGAAGACCAGCACCTGGGGCGATCCCGGACAGGCTGGGTTCCTTGGCCAGGCCCACGCCGCGTTCGCACCGAACGCCGAGAAGACGAACTGGGAGCTCAACGGCATCAGCCTCGGCAAGCTCGGCGACCGGCAGGCGCTGCTCGCTGAACTCGACCGGCTCAAGCGCGACGCCGAGTCGAGCGGCGCGATCGAGGGACTCGACGCCCAGTATCAGCAGGCGTTCGGGATATTGACCTCCAGCAAGATCGTCGACGCGTTGGACATCGAGCGCGAAGACCCGCGCATCCGCGAGCGCTACGGACGCGGCAGCGACGAGCCGGCGGGCTACGGCGATGCCGGGCCGCTGAACAACGATTACCTGCTGGCCGCGCGCCGGTTGGTCGAGTCGGGCGTGCGTGTCGTGACACTCGCGAACGGCCGATGGGATTGGCACGGTCGGCCGCACGGCACGAACTTTGAGAACGCACGCGACCATTTCCCGGCGTTCGACCAGGGATTGACCGCGCTCGTGCAGGATCTCGAAGAACGCGGGATGGCGGACGACGTCACGGTGATTGCGTGGGGAGAGTTCGGGCGCACGCCGCGCATCAACAAGAACGGCGGCCGAGACCACTGGCCTCAGGTCGCCTGTGCGATCATGGCCGGCGGCGGCATGCGCACCGGCCAGGCGATCGGCTCGACGAACCGCCTCGGCGAACACGCGAAAGATAGGCCCGTCCATTTCCAGGAAGTCTTCGCCACGCTCTACCACAATCTCGGCATCGACGTGAACCACGCCACGGTCAAGGACCGCAGCGGCCGGCCGCATTACCTGGTCGATCCGAGCCGCTATCAGCCACTGCCGGAACTGATCTAACGCGCCATCATGAACGTGCCCGCCGCGGAACTGGTGCGACGACACACGCTCGGACACAACAACGCGGTGTTCTGGGCCGCGTTCACCAACGACGGCAAGCGACTGGCCACGGCGAGCCTCGACAACACGGTGAAGATGTGGGACGCGTCCGACGGTCGGCATCTGGCTACGCTGAAGGGTCACGGCGACGGCGTTGCGTTCGTGGGTTTTCTGGCCGACGGCCGCATGGTCACCGCGAGTCTCGATCGCACGGTGAAGGTTTGGGCCGCCGACGCCGCCACGCCGACCACGACGCTGAGCGGCCACCAAGACTATCTCGCGTGTGCGGCGGCCTCGCGCATCGGGCCACTGCTGGCGTCGGGCGGTTTCGATAAGACCGTGCGACTCTGGGATGCGGCGGGCGCGGCGATTGGTGTTCTGAACGGTCATGAGTCGACCGTGCAGGCCGTCGCGATTTCTTCGAGCGGCCGCGTCGTGGCGTCGGGCGGCGACGACCGATCAATCCGTTTGTGGGACGCTCCGACGAGACAAGCGATGCGCACGATGGCCGGCCACGAATCGACCGTCGAGGCGCTCGCGTTCGCGCCGAAAGACGAGCTGCTGGCGAGCGGCAGCGCCGACGCGACCGTTCGTTTTTGGAGTCTGGACGGCGAGCTTCGGGCGACGCTCACCGCGTCGGCCGGAATCAAGTGCCTGGCGTTTTCGCCCGATGGAGGCATCGTTGCATCGGGCGACAAGTCCGGAGCGGTCCGGTTGTGGAGCGTGGCCGAACGCCGCGAGTTGACCGCACAGCCCGTGCATCGGAACACGGTCTATTGCGTGGCGTTTAGTCCAAACGGCCAGTTGCTGGCATCCGCCGGGTTCGACCGGTTGATTCATATCTGGGAGGTTCGGCGCGACTGACGGTCAAGGAAGACCATGGACGAGTCTACGATTCCTGTTATGCGGCACGTGATGGGAAGTGAGTCGTTCAACCCCGTTTAACCCGCAGCCGCAGGCGAGGACGGTAATAGTCGGCGTCCTCGCCTGCGGCTGCGGGTTAAACGGGGTTAAACGACCGGAAGCCTCACATTGGGCCGCGGAGAGCATAGTCGTCCTCGCTATCCGGCGAGCTTGACGCTGCGGAGCGCGACTATCAAGCTATGTGCTGGCGGGCACGTTCAAGCGGAGTAGCACGATGTCGCACGAGGTTCGGTCGAAACTCAAGATCGCCGTTGGGCAGGTAGCTCCGACTCTGGGCAACGTGCAGGCGAACCTCGCCGCGCACTTGGAACAGATAGACGCAGCCCGAGCCGCGGGCGCTGAACTGATCGTCTTTCCAGAACTGTCGCTCACCGGTTACTTCCTGCGCGACATGGTGCCCGATGTGGCCCAAGCGCGCGACTCGCCGATCGTGCGGCGGCTGATCGATGCGGCGGGCGACGCGGCGTTGGTGTTTGGGTTCGTCGAGGAGTCGCCGCAGCACCGGTTCTACAACGCCGCGGCGTATTGCGAGGCCGGCGAGTTGCGTTATGTGCATCGCAAGGTCTACCTGCCGACCTACGGCATGTTCGACGAGCAGCGCTACTTTGCGGCCGGCGAACGGATCGCCGCATTCGAGACTCGGTTTGGTCGCGTCGGCCTCTTGATTTGTGAGGACTTCTGGCACTTGTCGTGCGCGACGATCATGGGCGCCGAAGACGTGAACTACCTGATCTGTCCGTCGAATTCGCCAGGGCGCGGAGTGCGAGGCGAACACCTGGCGTCGAGCGAGACGTGGCGGCTGCTCAATCGTTGCTACTCGCGCATGCTGGGCTGCACGGTGGTGTACGCCAACCGCGCGGGGTACGAGGACGGCGTCGCATTCTGGGGCGGCAGCGAGGTGATCGGGCCGGGCGGCGATGTGATCGCTCAATCGCCGGAGTTGGAGCCACACCTGCTCGTCGCCGAGTTCGATCCGGCGGAAATCCGCCGCGCTCGCATCTTCGCGCCGCTCGCGCGAGACGAGAAGCTGCTGCTCACGATCAGCGAACTCCAGCGAATCAAGGGCGAGAGATACGAATGAGCGCCAACGGGGCGGCTGACCTGCTGACGATGAACTGTTCACTGGTGGAGCGAATGCTCACGGGGTTCGTGGCCAGCGAGGTCCGGCGCGTGGGGTTCGAGCGTGTGGTGCTGGGCGTTTCGGGCGGCATCGATTCGACGATTGTGGCTGCGTTGGCCGCTCGGGCGCTCGGGCCGCGGAACGTGTGCGGCGTGCGCATGCCGTACAAGACGTCGAGCGACGAGACCATGCGGCACAGCCAGCTCGTTGTAGACTGGCTGGGCATCGACTCGATCACGTTGTCGATCAGCGGCGCGGTGGACGCCTATTTTGCCGACCATCCCGATGCGTCGCCGCTCCGCCGCGCCAACAAGATGGCCCGCGAGCGCATGGCCACGTTGTACGACCAGAGCGCCGCCCAGAATGCGCTGGTGCTCGGCACGTCGAACAAGACGGAGCTGCTGCTGGGCTACGGCACGCAGTTCGGCGACATGGCCTCGGCCATCAACCCGATAGGCGACTTGTACAAGACGCAGGTCCGCCAGCTTTCGCGACACATGGGCGTGCCCGACGAGATCATTGCAAAGAGTCCCACGGCCGACCTGTGGGTGGGCCAGACCGACGAAGGGGAACTCGGTTTCACGTACGATGCGGTGGACCGGCTGCTCGTGCTGTTGGTCGATCAGCGGCATCGCACCGAGGAGGCCGTTGCAGCCGGTTTCGACCGGTCATTCGTGGAACGAGTCAGCCGCATGGTGCGCCGCAGTCAGTACAAGCGCCGGCTGCCGCTGATCGCCAAGATTTCCACACGCACGATCGACCGGGATTTCCGATACGCCCGCGATTGGGGAACATAGCAGGCAGGAATGCCTGTTCCACCTATCGCGATTCAGCATTGAAGTTCATGCGCGATGCGACGACGAGAAAAAGCCCCGGGGGCGTGTGGCGTCGCCCGGGGCTCGATGAACTCGTGCGAGCAAGACGGCCGGCTCTATTCGCACTTGTCCGGCGTCAGGATATGCTCGTGTGTGCAGGTGTCGATCGGGATGCAGTCGCAGTGATCCGGCTTGTCATTGAAGGACGATCCGGAGGTCCGTGCCGTACAGACGCGAGCGCCGTTGAAGTAGTAGCTCTGGTCGACAGCGCCGAACGCCTCGGCCAAGTCTTCCAATTCGCTGTTCACCGCGGTACCTAGGGCGCTCATTCCCACCGACAGACCCAACACCAGGATGGTCAGGACGAGCACGAGTTCGGCCGAGATGATCGCACCGTTCTCGTCGTTCCACAAACTCCGCCACGCTCGCTTCATTGTCACACCTCTTTCTGTTCGCCAGTGACGGGCACAAGGCCGCTTTGGCCTCTGGGACTTCTGCCTCTCACCGAACGCACAACGTGTTGCAGGCGTGCGAGGGTAAGGCACTGCGCGTGCCAACCGCGGTTCGCCGTCACGGCCAATCGCACAAAGGTCTGCAACTGCTTTGCAACTCGGGTATTGCGCCGTGAGCCAACCACTCGCCGCGTCGTCCGCCGGTGTGGTGTGAAATCACCAGTCTCGGCCCGCTGATGAGGTCGCACCACGCTGCGACCAACTTGATGCGATGGGCTGGGCCGATCGGGCTGGATGAGGTCGCGCCACGCTGCGACCAACTTGATGCGATAGCGCGGCTGAGTCGCGACAGAGTGTGTTATTGAGTAATGAAGCCTGAAGCGCAGGCGAAGCCACATGGAATAGGGTCTGAAATCGGCTTCGGTCGTTTAACCCGCAGCCGCAGGCGAGGCACAACAAACGCCAGCCATGCCTCGCCTGCGGCTGCGGGTTAAACGAATTCGAACCCCTTTCAATGTGGAGCAAGCCTTGGCTGGCGCTTCAGGCTTCAAGGACCGGCTTCAATCTCCGGATACGGCATTTCCTGCCAATGGCCCCTTGACCAATAAGCAATAAGGAAAGGCCCCGAAAATGCCAAAGCACTCCCGGGGCCTTCGTTTCGGATGGCGGGTCGACCGCAGCGTTCAGCCGACCTCCGTCTGGGTCATTCGCACTTCTCGCGGCCTGCGTCGACTTGGTTGCACACTTCCATCGCGTCGCAGTCGCAGCTATCCGGCTTGTCGTTGAACGAGGACCCCGAGGCTACTGCGGTGCAGACCCGCGCGCCGTTGAACATGTAACTCTGATCCACGGCGCCAAACGCCTCGGCCAGATCCTCGAACTCCTGGCTCACCGAAATGCTCACCGCGCCCAGCCCGACAACCATCGACAGCACCGCGATCGTCAGAATGATCACCAGCTCGGAGGAGACGATCGCGCCACGTTCATCATTCCACAGGATCAAGACGGTTCCGACGAAAGTGCTCTTCTGCGACATGGCCGTATCTCTTTCTTTGGCTAGAAACAGGTTTCTCTGGAACGAACACAACCTGCCTCGTCTCCAGTTCCCAGCCTCTGCTCCGGTCCATGCCTCGTTCTCTTCCGGCGGAACTTCTCGCAAACTCAGCTTCCGTGCCCCTCCATCCGACTAGCTGCATGCTTGTCGCATAACGACAACTCCGAGGCGCACGCGTCCGTGCGCCTCGGAGTGTCTGATGCCTTCACGCCAGGTCGCTTGCGCGTCCTAGGTTATTCGCACTTTTCCGGCGGCAGAATGTGCTCGTGCGTGCAGGTGTCCATCGGCACGCAGTCGCAATGGTCGGGCTTGTCGTTGAAGGACGAGCCAGACGTGTTCGCCGTGCAGACCCGAGCACCGTTGAAGTAGTAGCTCTGATCCACCGCGCCGAACGCCTCGGCCAGGTCCTCCAACTCCTGATTGACCGCGGCGCCAAGGGCGCTCATGCCGACCGACAGGCCCAGCACCAGGATGGTCAGGACCAACACGAGTTCGGCCGAGATGATCGAGCCATTCTCATTCGCCCAGAATTTCCGAACTGTTCCAGTAATCTTCTCCATGTTCCTTACCTCTTTCTTTAGCTAGGGTTCTTCCGGGTCTGGAGTGGCTGATTGATCGCGGTTGGTGTGTGCGGAGGAG
>DAIOWH010000195.1:0-10667 GCA_036758585.1 Planctomycetia bacterium | reverse complement strand
CGGAACAAGTAGAATCTAAGGTTGTCACATGCGCGCGCCGTGCGCGCATCACTGTCCGTCGTACGTCCTCTCGGTTGCGGGCACAGGCCGCGTTAGGAGATTCCAATGACGAAGATGATGAACCGCAGGACAGTGCTGCGAGGTGCTGGAATCGCGATGGCACTGCCGTTCCTCGACGCCATGCGCTCGGTACGGGTAAGTGGCGCTGATGCTGATCAGGCGACGCCGCGGCGCGTGGTCGCTGTTTGCGCGTCGCTCGGGATCCATGCACCATTTCTCTTCCCAAAACAGTCCGGGAACAACTATGAGCTGACTCCGTACATGGAGATCCTCAAGGACTACCGAAGCGACTTGACATTGATCTCCGGTTTGTCGCATCCGGATCAGGCCGGTGCCGATGGCCACTCATCCGAACAGACCTGGCTGACCTCCGCGAAACATCCCGGACTCGGCGGATTTCGCAACACGATCAGCGTTGATCAGTTGATCGCCGAGCACATTGGCGTCGAGACGCGGTTTCCGAGTCTGGTGCTCGGAACGAGTTACTCCAGCCAGAGCTACACGCGCAGTGGCGTGATGATCCCGCCGGAGACTCGCCCATCGCGCCTGTTCGCCAGACTGTTCCTTGATGGGCAACCGGACGAAGTGGCGCTGCAGATGCGCAGGATTCAGGAAGGTCGGAGTATCATGGACACGGTCGGGGCGGAAGCAACCCGACTTGAAAAGCGCATGGGCGTCCGGGATCGCGACAAACTCGCTGAGTACTTTCAGTCCATTCGAGAGATGGAACTGCGGCTTGCGCGAGCTCAGGAGTGGATGCGGAAGCCGAAGCCGCGGGTACAGGCCGCGCCGCCCGAAGACATTGCGGACGAGAAGGATCTTATTGGGCGCATGCAGTTGCTGCTGGATTTGATTCCCCTGGCGTTACAGACCGACAGCACACGCGTCATCACGCTGCTGGTGCAGGGGCGCAACGATGTTCCTCCCGTTCCGGGCGTCTCCATTGACCATCACAACCTGTCACATCACGGCCAGGATGAAGGGAAGATTCAGCAGTTGAAACTGATCGAAGAGGCCGAAATCCGAGCGTTCGCCAGCCTCTTGCGACGACTGAATGAAAAAACGGAGCGGAACGGAAGATTGCTCGACAATACGATGGTCCTGTTTGGCAGCAATCTTGGTAACGCAAACTCCCACGATACCCGCAACTTGCCCATCATTCTGGCGGGCGGGCCGTTTCGGCATGGCGGCTATCTGTCGCATGGTTCCGGCAACAACATCCCGCTCTGCAACCTCTTCGTCCAGTTGCTTCATCAAATGGGCCTGCCGCTTGACACCTTCGGCAGCAGCACTGCGACGAGCATTCCCGGGCTGGAATCGCGACGCTCGTGAGTCGCTTGCTGGTCGGAGAGGAGCCAGGTGTGCGATAGTCCGTCAACTTGGGCGGCTCATCCGCCAGAGCTGGAAGCGTACGCAAGACTGGCGCACACATCGCGAGCCAGAAGTTCATGGTCTGTGTTTCATCGACCGTGCCGGATTCGACCGCGCTGTGACCGACATTGTACTCCTCGCACGTACAAAATTCCGCGAAGGGACCCACACACATTTCTGGGAATGTAAACACAGAGGCACGGAGGTCACAGGGGAGGTTACCAGACTTCGACTCTGTGCTCTCTGTGCCTCTGTGTTTGTTTCTTCGATCCTCGCAGCACGTCGAAGGCACGGCCGGCAGTCGCGCGGAGTTCGCGCAGTCTTTCCTGCGCCCCGGTCACTCCCGCTCTCTTATCGCGACATCGACCCGGGAGATTTCATCGCCGCGCGGGGCCAGTGTGTGGAAGGTCGTCGGGCCGTCGAACTCAAAGTAGGTCAACAGCCGACTGACGAAACCCATGGTGGCGCAGTGTGGAAGGACTGTCGGGCCGTCGAACACAAAGTAGCAGCCACGCAGGAATCCATCGTACTACCAACATTCGTGTCGGTTCAGGACGACGAATCCCTTGCCGCCGCGTCCGGTGCTGTAGACCACGTGTTTCGAGTTGGGACTGAACGCGAGGCCGCTGCCGATGATCCCGTCGTAGGGTTTCCCCGGCACACGATCCAACACGACAAACTACACAAATGGGTCGCGATCGCGCCGCGCGACACCTCGATACTTGAACTAGCGACCCAAACCCGGCGATTGCCGCAATCCGAATCCGGCCGGTATACTACATCAGTCATCGCGCAACTTGGCGTTATTTTGCGCGCGTTTTAGATTCGATTCGTTATCGCGCGGTTTGTTGTTTTCTTGCGCAGCTTTTATGTGGCCGACGCTGCCAGCGTCGGCGCGAGACGCTGGCAGCGTCCGCCACGTTGGCGCGGTGGGCACGTACTGGACGGCGCTTGTGGGCGGGGAACTTGGTGCGCGACTGGTACTTCAGGAGCGGAAAGTCACAGTCGACCTTCTTACCGTTGTTCGTGAATTGGCGGTAGCTCTTCTCGGCGTAAGAGATTCCCCGCAAGCCATCCGCCGCACCATCATGCCCAGCTTCGCGCGCCGCCACACACGCCAGCGCCCACAGCCGTTCAAAGGGCTCCACTGCTTTACGCCGCTGGGCCAAGCCCGAGGCACCGGGTAGAAGGTGCCGCTGCTTCTCGGCATTGGCGAGTGCGGCGCAGAGCATCGAGAGGTAGCGTGAACGGGTTGTGATGGTCGTCACGCCCGGCAACAGCAGATCCGCCAGTGAACCGTAGGTCTGAAGCGCGCCCAACGGGTCGATACTGCCCGAGCTTGCACCCAGCGGATCGTAAGCAGTCACAAACGGAAACACGAATGACCACTTTCACCAGCAATTCACCTGGCTTGGCCAGACAAGCGTATCCGGACAAACGAGACTAATCCAGTGTGCCCCTCTGGCCTGATGAAAGCCGCAAGTCGCTGCGTCGAGATTTGTGACGCGGGGGAGCGTTGATTTGAATTCTCGGTAAGCGGCTTGGCACTTTGAGGTGAGTGTTTCGGGAATCTGCGTTTTGATCCAGGATCGCTGGTACATGAGAGGTTGGCCTCAAACCGCCGTATCAGGCATGGTGACGCGACAGAGCGCCAGTCTTTTCTAAGGCATCGAGTGCCATGGGGACGAAGGCGTTGGTCGGTCGCTGCTTGAATCGCACGGTTTGAGACCTAAACCTCCGACGCGGATTGTACCGTCGTGGCCAGTAGTTTGGCCAGCACCTCCGTGAGGATGTCGCCGATCTTTTGCACGTGCGGGCGATGCGCCCGCCGGAATTCACTCACGCGCGGCTGGAGCGCGTTGCCCTCGCGGACTCGCGCGGCGGGGGGCAGTTGTTCGGTCGCGGCGGCGAGCTGCTCGCGAATTTGTTGGGGAGTCGCGCGGTGTTCCAAATGAAACGCGAGCAACTTGTCAAGAATGTAATGCGGTTCGCGGCAGCACGGGTGCGGCACGATCTGGCGGCCGGCCACGATGGCGAACGCGAGTCGGCTGAATCGTTTCGCCACGCGCACGTGCCCGAGCCGCGGATCCACGCCGCGCTGTTTCCAGAGCGCGGCCAGGCCGTGGAAGTAATGGTTCACGAGCAGCAGATTGTCGGCGATCATCAGCAGCGCCGCGCGGAGTCGCCGGTTGGCGCAGCGGACCATGTTGCCGCGGACATCGACCGAGTCGCTCTGGTATCGACTGGGGAACAGCCCGGCGCGGCCGGTGATGGCGCTGGGGTTGGCATAGAGCGTGATCGGTCCGGCCTCGGCGGCGAACTCGGCGGCGGAGACGACGTTGATGCCGGGGATCGCCAGGAGCAGGAGGTAGGGCGTGCGTGCCAAGAGTGCGGCGATGTCGATTTCGAGGCTGGAAATCAGGCGTTTTTTGCTAAGGCGGTTGTCGTCGAGATCGGCGAGGATGCGGAGGTGGAGTGCGGCGTCCGGCTCGGCCGGCGCGGCCTGCTCGGCCCAGGCGACCACCTTGTGCATGGTGCGTCGTTGGTAGCGCACGCCGGCGTCGTCGAGCAGCCGCATGAGTCCGTCGGCTCCAAGCGATCGGACCGCGTCGGGCGACGCCACGCGGCGCGCCAGCGGCATCGCGAGCGAAGCGTTCCAGAAAGTGTCGTCGTCGAACAGCGTGGCGAATCCGGGGAGCGTGGCTTCGAGGTGCTCGCGGATCTGACATTGCAGGGCGGCGGTCTTCTGCACCAGATCGCGACGGTGCCGCACGAGCAGCCGCAAGGAACGATAGGGTTCTTCGAGCGGCGTGTCGACCAAGCCGAACCCGACGACGGCCGCGCGGTGAATCCCGCCGAGATCATGGTCGTCCGTCTTGTCGCCGGGATGATCGACCTGACGGAACTGCCGTGCGGCGAAGGGATGGACGATGCGCACATCGTATCCGGCGTCTCGGAAGGCGCGTTGCACCGGCCGATGATAGTTTCCGGTGCGTTCGACGGCGACGATGGTGTCGGCGAGTCGATGTTCGAGAACGGCGATTCGCAGCGAGTCGATCGCCTGATGTAAGCCGGGTCGGGAGTGCTCGACGGTGGTGGGCGGGACGAGGACGCGGCCATAGAAATCGCAGAGCATCCATTTGGAGCGTAGCTTGGCGCAATCGACGGCGACGACGCCGAACCGTTCGGGCGTGGCGAGTTGCACGCGTGGGTCAATCATGCCATGCGGCTTGTGCACATGCACGATACCGCGCCGACGCTTGGCAGAACGGGACCTGACCGCAACGGAACGAGCCATGAGACACCTCCTTGAAAGAAGGAACCTTGGGGACCACTCCGAATTCCCAAGAGGGTGTCTGGCGCGCGGAATGCAGAGAAGAGATTTGGGGGCTAAAACCGACATACCAGGGGACGCAGCTGGGACGCAGCTCATTTCCGGGCCTCGACACGGTTTGCCGTCTGGCGATTCCGCCGCGACAAGCGACTTTGGGAAGCCGGCCGCGTTGACGGACTTCGCGACTGGCTGCCAGCGAACATCGCGATCACGAATTGGGGACGAGCGCGGCGGCGCGGCAGGGGGAGCCGTCGGCGGCGGTGATCTTGAGCGGAGCGGCGATGAACCACGAGCCAGCGGCGGGAAGCTGGTCGAGGTTTGGCGTGCGGATGTCCTTGTCCACGCATTGAGCGCCAAGGTCGGACCATCTGGTCTGGTGTGCCTTCCTACTTCGCCGGTTCTTGTCTCGTGACGATCGGGACGTAGCCCACTTCCAGGCCGGCGGGCGGGGTGACGAGCATCGCGGGGTCGAGATCGGCGAGTTGACCGCGCGCGGGTGGGGCGAGGTAGTTGCGGTCTTTGCTCCAGTGGCGGTGCAGCAGTTCGACTCGCTGTTGCATGGCTTCGCGTTCGGCGTCGGTCATGTCGGCGTTGAGGAGTGAGGGCTGATCCGCGAAGCGGTACCAGTAATAGGTCACGACGCTGCCGTCCCCCGGACGAGCTTGAAAGGGGCCAACCTTCGGGCCGGGTTTCTTCCAACTGCTGTCGGCTTCGGCGGGAGTCTCGTAGGTCTTCGGCGGGCCGGTGCGTTTTCGCTCGAAGCTCGCGTTGGCAAGCCCGGTTTCGGCGGGGACTTCCGCGGCTGCGACGGGTGTCCAGATCGGCCGCTGTTTGTCGTCCTTGTCGAGCCGGAAGTACTCGGGGAGCACGACCAGATCGCGGCCGTTTGTCCCGGCGTCGCGCTTCACCCATTGCGTGTTCCACTTGTAGCCGAACGTGTTCTTGTCCGGGGCAAAGGGCGTGGCGAACGACGTCCAGGCGACATGAGTCTTCGCGTCCTTCTCGGTCCCGTCGGGATAGATCTTCCAGGTTGCTCCGCCGCGACCGGGGAACTCATGCACGACGGCTGCTTCGGAGTTCACAGCGCCGCTCGCGGCCGGGCCGCCATCGAACCACGCTTGCACCGAATCCCACAGCGCCTGCTTGTTGTACGAGGTGATGCGATGCACGAGCGCCGATTCGCCTTGTGCGTCGCTGGGGAACTGCGTCGGAGTGACTCGCGCGTAGGTCACGCCCTGCGAGTCCGTCGCCTGCACGCTGGGGATGTGCTGAGTCTCCATCTGTAGCGCGCGGTTCGGATCGGACGGGCGGCTGTCGAGCAGATGGCCGGCGAAGCGCGGTTCATTCACGGCGGCCTTCGACCAGAAGTACGGCAGGAAGAACGTGACCGGACCTTTGAAGTTGCCCGTGTTGAGGAACAGGGTCCAACACTGATCGCCGGTCGGAATGTCCTTGCCGTTGGTCTTGTCCTTGGCCTTCGCGAGCGGCAGCGGCAAGTAGCCATAGCCGAACCACTCGCCGCGCGTCCCTTGCTTCACGTTCAACCCATCCGGCGGCCAGATGACCCACGGGCTGAGTTGAGCGATCGCATACTTGCCGTTGGGCTTCGACCAATCGCGCCCCTTGCCCGCTCCGGGACCGTTGGCCCACTCGACGAAGTTGGGAGCGACGCCGCCCATGATGAATTTTGGGGTCTCGGTCGCGTACTCCGTATCGCGCCACCAGCCCAGCCCGCCTTCGATGTCCGAGTACCCTTTCTCCAGCGGCTTGCCGACCGGCTGCGCGAACATCCAAGTCCCCGGCAGCCCCGACTGAAACCGCTGGCCGGGATACCGCTTCAACAGCGGCCACGCGGAGATGTACATCGAGAAGCCCGCGTTGAACGTCTCCGGCACTTTTTCGTTTGGCACGAGCAAGTAGCCCGCCATCTCGCCTCGCTCTTGTTTCACCACGAACTTCGCGGCGGAAAAAGAGCTTTGAGCGAGCACCTCCGCGAAAATGAAGGCTCGCAACGTCTTGGTGTCCGTGTCGGCACTAAAGCCGAGCGTTGGAATCAGCAGCAGAACGGCGAGACTAGTGTGCTTCATGATGCTTGACCTTGATCGATAACCTTGTAGGGACGGCTTTCTTGTTGCTGGTTGAATCATCGTTTTGCCTTGGCTTTTCCAGGCGCGGGGCGCGGTGAGAACGGCTGGATCTCCACATCGTTCTTCTGGGGCTTGCCGGGCGTGCTGCGGCCGTCGCGTTGGTACTTGTGAAGGAGCGAGTTCAGCTCGCTGACGAGCTGCGGCCTCTCAGCAAAGTGGTTGTGCCGCTCGGCGAGGTCTTCGCGCACGTTGTAGAGTTCGCCAGGCTGGTCATGCTTGGTGTAGCCACGTTCGTCCTTCAGCCACGGGGGTTCGCCATGAGCACCGTTGTCGTCACCGCTGGGAGCGTTGATCAGCACCCAATCCCCTCTTCGGATCGCGAACTTGCCCTGCGCGCTGTGATGCACGGTGGCCTCGCGGACGGGAGCAGAACGCTGTTCGCCGAGCAGCACGGGCAGAACATTGACGCTGTCCTCGGCGGCGTTGTCGGGGAGCTTTGCACCGAGGATGACGGCGACCGTGGCCATGAAATCCACATGACACAGGGTTTCATCGCTTATGGAACCGGCCGGGATCTTGCCGGGCCAGCGCGTGATGAAGGGGACGCGGTGGCCTCCTTCCCAAACGTCTCGCTTCGCTCCCCGCAGTTCACCGGAGCTGCGATGGCGAAACTGTTGCACGCGATCATACACGCCGGGGTTGACTTCGCCGGTGACCTCGGGTCCGTTGTCACTGGTGAAGATGACGAGCGTGTTGTCCGCGACGCCATTCTGTTTCAACGCTTCCAGAATTTGACCGATGGACCAGTCGGTCTGGTGAACGAAATCCCCATACGCCCCGGCCTGTGATTTGCCAATGAACTCGGGGGCGGGGACGACGGGATAATGCGGCGAGGTGAGCGCGAAGTAGAGGAAGAAAGGCCGCTTCGTCTTCGCGGTGTCGTCGATCCATCGCACGGCGTGGCGGGTCAGTTCGGGCAGGATCTCCTCCAGCTTCCAGCCGGGGTCCATGGGACCGGGAATGTTGAAGAGGCCGCCGGTGGCTCGTTCGGTGGGGAGGCCGACAGTGTGGTCGTTCTCGACGAAACAATACGGCGGATAGTTCGGCACAAGGGTCCCGAAGTAGTGATCGAAGCCGCGCGTGATCGGGCCGTCGGCGATCGGCTGGGCGAAGTCCACATTCGTCATCGGGTTGCCGCGACTCGTTGGCGACTGGCCATCGGTCGTGGCATACGTCAGGCCAAGATGCCATTTGCCGATGCACGCGGTCGAGTAGCCGTGCTGCTGGAGTAACTTGCTCACGGTGAGCCGGTCCGCGGCGATGAGCGGCCTGTCCCAAGGGCCGAGCACGTTGCGTTGCAATCGCGTCCGCCAAGCGTAGCGGCCGGTAAGGAGCGCATAACGGGTGGGGGAACAAACCGAAGACGGTGAATGGGCATCAGTGAATCGCATCCCCTCTCGCGCAAGCTGATCGAGATGCGGCGTCGGGATCTTCGAATCCTTGTTGTAGCAACCGACGTCGCCGTACCCGAGATCGTCAGCGAGTATCAGCACAATGTTTGGCTTTTCCGCCGCACGCACATCTCGTGCAAGGCTGATCAAACCCAACGAGCCAACCAGCACGAGACCAAGCCGCATGAAACTCGTCGATTTTCGGTCGTTCATTCGGTGGAATCCTCAGCTTGGAGTTTCTGATCGCGGGCCTGCCGGAAGGTTTTGCAGTAGGTTTCTCAGCTCAGAGTTCCGCATGATGCAGTGCCGCCCGTGTGGTGGTGTGTCCAGACGCCGTAGGTTTCTCAGCTCAGAGTTCCGCATGATGCAGTAGTGCGTGCGATAGTCCTTACCCAACAGCGCCTGGATGCGGCTGAGGATGTAGTCGATGTTCGGGTCGGTGAAGCTGAAGCCGAGGAAGAGAAACGTTTTCTCGAACAGATCGCCCTTGTGAGAATCTGATTGTTTGCGCGAACCTGCCGTGGCTGCCGCTGTCCTTATTCACAATCTACCAGAACCGAGGGCCGCTCCCAGCAGCGCACGGAACCGGAAGGACACACACCGAATTCGCTGAACACCTACCCGTCTATCTTGGCCATCAGGCGATCCATCGCCTTGTCATCGAGCGAAGCGAACCGGAGGAACATCTCCGGTCTCTCGAACACCCGTTCCCGTATCCGGGGCGGCACTTTCTTTGCCAGTATCAGCAACTCATCGGCGTCGCCGTCCAATTCGTCGGCGAGGCGCAGGATCAGGTCTTCACTGGGGTAATCCCCGAAGTCCAGATTCTCGTTTTCAATCTTGCTCAGGTACGTGAAGCTGACGCCGAGCTTCTTGGCGAGCGCCCGTTGGGGCAGGTTCTTGGCTTTCCGCAGCGCTCGGACCTTCTCACCGAATCGCATCGTGTCCTCTCCGATTCTCCGCTTCGCCGCCACACTGGACATCGTAGAAGTGTTGTTGTTTAATGTCAACATCCACGCCCCGGCCTGCCGGGGATGTGGACCATTCAAGGGAAGGACGACCAGCATTCATGCCAAGAGCAAACAACCACGGCACCGGCTCGAAGCTCGACCTGCCAGCGCTCGAAAGCTGGCTGTGGGATGCCGCCTGTCAGATTCGCGGGCCGCTCGACGCGCCCAAGTTCAAGGACTACATCCTGCCGCTGATTTTCCTCAAGCGCCTCTCTGATGTCTTCGAGGACGAGATCGGCCATCTGGCCCACGAGTTCGGCAAACGCGAAACGGCGGCGAAGCTGGTCGAGCAGGACCACAAGCTCGTTCGCTTCTACATCCCCGAGCCGGCGCGGTGGCCGAAGGTCGCCACCATCACAACCGGGTTGGGCCAAGCCCTGACCGACGCGGTGCGCTTCGTCGCCCGTGAGAATCCCCGGCTCGGCGGCGTCATCGACGTGACCGACTTCAACGCCACCACCGCAGGCCAGCGGATCGTGGACGATGGCCGCCTCGCCTCGCTGGTGCAGGTTCTCAACAACCCCAGCTATCGGCTCGGCATTGAGGACGTGGAGCCAGACATTCTCGGGCGGGCTTACGAGTACCTGCTGCGGAAGTTCGCGGAAGGTCAGGGCCAGAGCGCCGGGGAGTTCTACACGCCGCGCGAGGTGGCCGTCGTCATGGCCAAGATCCTGAATCCCGAGCCGGGCATGAACGTGTATGACCCCTGCTGCGGCTCGGGCGGCTTGCTCATCAAGTGCCACCTGCAACTCTTGGCGTCGAAGGGCGTCCCTGTGCCTTGTGGTGCAGCCGTCCCGGCTGCAAAGAAGAAGGCAGGCGGGACGCCTGCACCACAAAGACTCAGGCTGCCCGCCAAGGTCGCGCCGATCAAGGTCTTTGGGCAGGAGATCAATAGCTCGACGTTCGCCATCGCCCGGATGAACGCCTTCATTCACGACATCGAGGCGGAGATCGCGCTGGGCGACACCATGCACCGGCCCGCGTTCACCACGGGCGAAGGTCGGCTGCGCGAGTTCGACATGGTGACGGCCAATCCGATGTGGAACCAGAAGTTCCCGCCCGCCACCTACGAGAACGACACCTACGAGCGCTTTGGCCGTGGCGTCCCGCCGACCTCCAGCGCCGACTGGGGCTGGGTGCAGCACATGTTCGCCAGCCTCAAGGACACCGGGCGCATGGCCGTGGTGCTGGACACCGGCGCGGTCAGCCGGGGCAGCGGCAATCAGGGATCGAACAAGGAGCGCGACATCCGCAAGCAGTTCGTCGAGGACGATTTCATCGAGGCCGTGCTGCTGCTTCCCGAAAACCTGTTCTACAACACGACCGCCCCCGGCATCGTGATGATCCTCAACCG
>DAIOWH010000194.1:0-10746 GCA_036758585.1 Planctomycetia bacterium | reverse complement strand
AGCACGCTCGCCGGCCGGCGCAGCGCCCAGTCGGTAATCAGCGACACGCCACGACTGCGAACTGTCGGCACGGCGCGCGTTACTTCTCCTGGTCCCTCCGTCCGTTGGTACAACTTGCCAGGATTCTTTGCCTCTCCGCCGTCTGCGGGAAAGAGGAGTCGGGTGAGCCAGTCCCTCAGGCACGGCGGACGCATCGCCCCGGCCGCGAGTGCGTAGGTCAGTGCGCCGGCTAAGATGTTGCACGCGGCCATCGTCAGACCGAACTGGTAGACGGGCCGCACGGTGCTCGTGAGCAACGCGAGGTAGCCGGCCGCGGCGGTGAGCGAGCACCACGCGATCGGCCGTGCGACCGCGACCAGCGTGAGCCGCGCGGCGGAGCTTGCATCCGCGCCGCCGCGCGTCGCCTCGCGGAAGTGCATCGCCAGGTGACTCGCCGCGGGCATGCACAGCACTACGGTCTGGGCGACGATCAGCCCGGCCGACAGCGTGAGCTTCAGATGCGCCACGTTCAAGAAGGTCTGTGTGACGAGCCACGTCGCGCCGCCGGCCACGAGCGGAAGCACGGCCCACGTCGGCGTGCGCACGGCGACGAGCATCGTCACCGCCATGAACGCCATCGCCACGTAGCCGAGCGTGTGGTTGTCTTTCTCTAGTCGAGTGAATCCATCGGCCAGCAGCGCCGGCGGACCCACCACCGCGACGCGGCCGATCCGGTTGTCGCGAGCGAACTGGTCGGCATGGCGGCGAAGGTCGCCCACTGTTCGCTTGAAATCAACCTCGTCCGATCCGGCGAGCCGCACGACCAAGACCGTCAGGCGCCCGTCGGGGTCAACCAGCAAGTTGCGAAACAGCGGACTGGCGCAGACGCGGCGGCGGAGTTCGGCGATTGCCTCAGGCCGCTCGGCGCCGGCCCGCACGGCGGAGCCGACGGTGATGAGGCCGCCGAGCAGCCGCGCCAGCGCGAGCGGCTGGCGCACGATCGACTCCGTCGACAGGGTTTCGGCCGCGGCGTCGATGCGCCAGGGCAGCGGCATCTGGTCGACCGCATCAACCCGCGCGACGCCGGCGACGTTCTCCCTGATTGTCGTCGCCAGCCCACGCACGCGCCCCATGCCGGCGGGCGTCCAGAGTTGCTCGTCCTCATAGGCCACGAACAAGATATCATCGCTGCCGAACGTCCGTTTCGTACGCTGGTAGTCGACGAGGGCCGAGTGGTCGGGCGCAAAAAAACCCTCGACCGATTGATCGAACTCGACGGGCCGGCCCCGCACCAGGAGCACCGCGCTGCCGGCCAGAACCACCGCCCAGATCAGGTAGCGCCATCGCAACAGCCAATCCGCAAGCCAGTCCATGCCGGGCAGTTTGGCCATCCTCGCGGAATAGAGCAACGGCGGCCGCCGTGGCTTGAGGCGTGCGACGCACTTTGCAAAGTCTCGTTTAGCCCGAAGCCGCCGCAGCCGAGGTTGTCGCAACGTGCCGGCGCGCACTACGGCACGGCCTCGCCTACGGCTACGGGTTAGACGACCTGACGCCCACCCATCTCTTGCCACATCCCGGTAGAATCGACTCGGTTGCGAGTTTGCGATGGGACGCGAGATTCATTACAGTACCGGCGAATCAAGACGCACCTACAGGAGACACATCATGCGAAAGGTCACCGCTCGGGCCGTTCTGTGTGGACTTGCGTTGTTCGCGTTGGGAGTGGATGTTCAGGCGGCCGACAAGTTGAAGGTGCTGATCGTCGACGGCCAGAACAACCACAACTGGGCCGCCATGACGCCGCCGATGAAGGCGTCGCTGGAAAAGACCGAGCGATTCACCGTGGACGTCGCGACCTCGCCACCGCCCAAGTCGGACAAAGGGGCATGGGACAAGTTTCGGCCGGCATTCGCGAAGTACGACGTCGTGCTCAGCAACTACAACGGCGAGCCTTGGCCGGACGAGGTGAACAAGGCCCTGGAGGACTACGTCGGCGGAGGCGGCGGACTGGTCGTCATTCATGCGGCCAACAACGCGTTCGCCGGCTGGCGCAAGTGGAACGACATGATCGGCCTGGGCTGGCGCGACAACCGATTCGGCGATCGCATCACGGTGGACGATTCCGGCAAGGTTGTGCGCACGCCCAAGGGCGAAGGCCCCGGCGCGGGCCACGGGCCGCAGCACGAGTTCGTCGTCAAGGTCCGAGACGCCGAGCACCCTGTGACAAAGGGAATGCCCGCCGAGTGGATGCACGCCAAAGACGAGCTCTATCACGGCCAGCGCGGGCCCGCCGAGAACATGCACATCCTGGCCACCGCCTTCTCAGCCAAGGAAAAGGGTGGGACCGGCGCACACGAACCGATGATCTGGTGGATCCCGTTCGGCAAGGGTCGCGTCTTCACCACAGTGTTGGGCCACGTGATGGGCAACGAAACTCCGGCGATTCGCTGTGTCGGTTTTCAATCCGTCATGGCCCGTGGCTGCGAATGGGCCGCCACCGGCGCGGTGACGCTGCCGATCCCCGACAACTTCCCGACCCCCAAAGAAACGCGAGTGGTCGAAGGGAGGTAGGGAACGAAGCGGGAACACTAATCGACGCTGATCGACACTGATGGAGGTTCCCTCCCATCAGTGTGGATTAGCGGAGATCAGCGTTCTCTTTCCTCCTTCGGTGTTGCAGCCGGCAGTTCGTCGGGGCGAAACTCGACTGGGTACGCCTCGTCAAACAGCCGGCCGGCGGTGGTGTAGAGGCGAACGCGCAGCCGCGCTTGTTTGGGCGGGGCGGCGTCCCGGGTCGCCGACCACGGCAGCCGAATCGAAACGGTTCGCTTGTTGTCGGGCATCGGGCCGATGGCCTGGTCGAGCTTCTGGATCATCTGGCCGGTCGAAGCGTCGTCGAGGCGAAGCCTGACTGTGAGCGGAATCGTGTTCACTGGTGGGCCGGGGATCAGCATGAATCCCTTGGGCCGAACCAGGTCAAGCGCAAGGTCGAGTTCACCGCGCGCCGCATCCCTGGTGAGCCGAATCGCATCGACTCGCGGGCCGGTAGGCAACAGTTCGATGCCGACGTACGGCTTTTCCGGCTTGGCGTTCTCGCCGCGCGGCTGGGCGGCCGCCGTTGTGCCGAGCCGCAGGTTGACCTGGTTCGTGTGCGGGTACATCATGGTCTCGGTCAACTCGAACCACGTGGCGCCGTCGCGAACGACGCCGATAAGCGGCTCGACGTAGACCGTGACGCCGTCTTCCCTAACCTCCTCGCCATCGCGCTTGGGTTTCCCATTCACTCGCTGCGACGAGTACACTTCTGCCTTCGCCCATGGACCGCGCAGCACCAGGTAGCTGCGATGATCGAGCCAGTGTGTGACGACGTCGTTGCCGATCGGCAGGTCGCGTTCGACCCAGGCCAGCGGAAACTCGTCGAGTGGCTTGGCCTGCCACTGGCCGTCGGCGACTCGGAGACGCGAGTCGTAGATCGGCGTGTCGGGCGAGGTCCAGACGCCGGGCATCTCGATCCAACCCATTTCGCTGCGCTGCGGGGCAGTTTCCCGATCAGCCACCGGCGCGAACCGCCACAGGCCGCCTAGGTCCATTCGTTCGCGCGTTGCCGTGCGAGCGGTCACCGCCTTCTTCAAGTCCCAGTTCACCTGCTCCGGAAGCTGTGGCGCGTCGCCCTCGGGCAGGCCGGGAGCAATCACCTCGTTGTCGGCTCGCGCGGCCGGCTTCTTCGGCTCCTGAGGTGCGGCGACCAATAGAAATATGGGAAGAAGAAGTTTGAGCATGGGAGCCTCCTCGAGACGTTGAACCGCAACCCGGCAACGGTTCAACCGTCGTCAGCACACGGACATCTTCGGACCAAAACGGTCGGTTCTCCTGTGGCTGAGCACATGATAACCAAACCGAGCTCACAAGCGAAGGTGTGACTACGAGCGGTGGAACCCTGGCCCGGTTCGAGCGGTGAGGTGCGAGCCGCCCAACCGCGGGACCACGCAGAGTGTCGAGATGTCGTTACGGGCGAGTCACGCTGCCCGTCGTTCGATGTGAGAGTATGACGCGTCGTGCGATGAGCCGAGCCTGGATTCTTCCGCCGCATCGAGACGGTGTCGCAAGACCGCCGCATAGGCTGCGAACGAGAGACCCCAATAGAACTCGCGCAGCTCGTTCCACCCTTCGTGCCAGAACTCGCCGATGATCGGTTTCGGGATGTCCCAGATTGCTTGGCTCAGTTGGGCCAGCGCGACCATTGTCATCAGTTCCCACCGCGGCAACAGATAGTGTGTCCAGTGCCCTGCGGGGTACTGGCCCCGTCGCAACATGGCGATTGCCGGGACGATCACAAACGCCAACACCGAGCCGACGTTGCCCGCGTCCTTCAGCCAGTGCGACGGCCGGTTGCCGAACATGTTGTGCAGGTTCGTTTCACCATGGTCATTCGTCGCGAACAACTCGGGAGTCGACCAATTGAACAGGTGTTGGCCCCAACTCAGCTCCTCGCACGCGATCAGCGCGCCCACAAGGGCACAGAGCAAGTAGAATGCGCGACACGGGCCGGGCGCTCGACCTCGCGTGCGACGCCAAAGACCGAACGCGACGCATCCTGCCGCAGCAAATCCCACGGCAGTTGCCAACTCCACGATCCCGTTCTCATCGCTCAGTATCGCTTGCGAATCGACGGGCAGCAGCCAGCGCGACAGGGCGTACGCCACCATAATGCCGATGGGCGCCAGCACAAAGATCACGAGCTGCTTCCGTGACATATCGACCCTCCGTGAAAAGGAAGGCGAGTCTAGCAGCTTGGCGGATAATCGGAAGGTCAGAAAGGCCGTTGACATGTTTGCCGCGTCCCGATACCGTCCCGCACCCATCGGCAAACCGGAACGACACGGACGCACACTCATGGCCCCAGCGATTGGCGGAACATCGACACGTCGCAGCGCCTGGCTCGTGCGGCTGACGGCCGTTGCCGTCGGCGTGGCGATCGTGTGCGGCGGCTACTGGGGCTGGGACCACCGACACTATTGGGTTGCTCGAAACTTTCGCGTCGTCGAACCGGGTCGCATTTTTGCGAGCGGCTATCAACACCCTGGCCCACTGCGACGAATCGTTCGCGAGCGCGCCATCAAGACCGTGCTCTCGCTGCGCGAAGCCGACGATCTTGAGACGGTGGAGCGAGAAGTGCTGGCCGGCGAGGGCGTCGTATTCCGTCGCGTGGTGATCCCCTATCGCGTGTCCGACGCCGAGCGCATCGAAAAGATCCAAGAGGCGATCACCGTCATGACCGATCCGGCTAACCAGCCGGTGCTGGTGCACTGTTGGGCGGGGTGTCATCGAGCCGGTGCAGTGGTGGCGATCTACCGCGTCGCCTGTTGCGGCTGGTCCGAAGAGCAGGCGTATGCAGAACTTGTCCGGTACGGAGGCATATCGCGCGACGCCCGCGCGCCGGCCCGCGTGCTACGCGTGTTCTCCGAACAACTCCGGCTCGATGTGGCTCGCGGCCAGGGCGACACGTCGGCGTTCTGATCACGTTAGGCCGCTCGCGAGGCCGGGCCCGTGCGATGCGCGGCGTCCTGTGAGACGCTTGAAATACCGGACTCTCGCGCCGACATGACCCGCCGTGACAAGATCGCCGCATGTGCTACGACTGCCAGCGACCAGTAGAATTCCTGCACCTCGCCCGGACGGATGAACAATCCGTGATCGTTGATCGCCTTGAAGCCCTTGTCGATCGCCGTGATGGACTGGGCGATCAGTACGAGTGTCGCGAGTTCGGCGCCCGGCAGCGTGAAGTACGCCCAACTTCCCGGATGCATGGCCCGGCCGCGCCGCCACCGCACTAACAACGGAACGACCAACAGGCCGATCGGGAACACGAGGTTGCCGGTGCCTCGCAACGCCTGCGAGAGCAGGTTGTCGCTGATGTTGTGAATGTTCAACTCGGCCTTGGCGTTCACCGCGAGCAGTGACTGCGGCGTCTGCCAGCCGAAGATGTGCTGCCCGTAGCTGATCTCTTCCAGAGCGACGAACCAGGCGCCGAGCGAGAACACGACGAAGAACAACCGATACACCGTCGGCGCGCGCCCCGCTGAGCCAACCCACAGGGCGAACATCACGAACCCTGCGGCCGCGAAGCAGCCAGCCGTGGCCAGCTCAAAGAAACCTTGTTCCGAATAGATTACGTCCCAGACCGTGTCCGTCATCGGCCGATGCGTCGCTAAGTACGCGGCAAAACTCAGCAATGGCAGAACGACGAACCCAATGAACCCCTTGCGACTCATCTGCGCTCGCCCCTTCCCGTCTCGGTTTTTTCCAAGAAACGGCCTTTGGAAGAATCGACAAGTTCGCTAATGTCCTGAAACCCGTCAACGCCGGTTCAACCAGCGGAACCCAGGGGTGCACGACGCACTTTGCAAGGGGTCGTTTAACCCGCAGCCGCAGGCGAGGTCGTGCACCAGCCTCGCCTGCGGCTGCGGGTTAAACGGGGTCAAACGCATTTGAAATCGCAAGGTGCGTTGCACGCCCGGAACCCAGCGGCTTGGTCAGGAAGATTGGGTAAAGTTTGCGGCTCCTGACGCCGATTCCGGTTCTAGGGGTTGTAGCGACCATGACGCGCTGAGACAGCACGAAGGGGAACGGATGCCCGGCGACCAGTGTGACAGCCCGGTGGGCCTGTTGTCGGTGGATGGCGGCGTCGAGCCGCGAACAATCAGACCGCTCCGCGTGCTCGGGGCTGGTCGTGCGGCCGAAGCGCGGCTGGTCGCGGCAACGCTGGCCGACGGCCGCGAGTTGGTCTGCGTCGAGAAGGTCTTCCGCCCTGCCCTGCTCACCCGCGCGATCTACCGCGTCTGTTTTCAATCGCCGTTTCCGTACCAGTTCAGCGCCGACGCGATCCGCGCCTGTTTCTATCGTCGCCGCGTGGCTGCCGCGATCGTGCGTGCGGTGGTCCCCGACGCCGATGTCGCCATGCCGCTTTACGTGCGATGGCACGCAGCACACGAGGCGATGGTGCTCGGCAGCGAGTACATCGCGGGTCGCGGCATCGTGCCGGCGGCGACCGACTCGCACATGCTCCGCCGCTGGCTGGTCGGCAAGTTCAGCCGCCGGCAGCGCTATCCCGCCAAGCCGCACGAAGAGATAGCCGAACTGCTCGACGTGATGACCCGACTCGAGAAACTGTTTCGCGATTGCGGCCTCACGGGAACCGGCTGGCAGGTGTGCAAGCGGGCGATCGTGTCGACGGCCAACCTGCTGCACACGCCGCGCGGCTATGTGAGCGTGGACCTCGAATCGGGGATCCCGGCGGTGCTCGTGCCCGCGTACCTGCTCGCGGGCCTGGGCGTCGGCAGCTTGCCGCTGTTTGACGACCTCGACGCGCCGCGCCTGCGCCGCTGGCTCACATCGCACCGCGCCGAACTGGCCGAACGGCTCAGCGCGGCGGACTTGGATCAACTCGACGGCGACGTCGAACGTTTGATCGAACACACCCGCGCGTGGAAAGAGTCGGAACCGGCGCTCGGTCGGCGGCCGTGGCGCCTGTTGGGCCGCTCGTTTCGTCAGTCGTTCAAGTCGCGCACAATCGAGATTTGGCAACGTCGCGACATCATCGACGCCACGACGGCCGATCGCATTCGCGGCGGGCGACGCATCTTTAGCCGAGTGGTTTTTCTGTTGGGATTGATACCGGCCGAGTCCGGCCGGTTCCTGCAGCGGCTTTGGGCCAACGCCCCGTATCGTGCCAAGGTCGGCCGTTTCCTACGCGACGCCGAGTACCGCCGCGCGAAGCTGCAAGGAATGGTTGACGCAGATGTAGATCGGTGGCGCGAGCGCGACCGCATCGCACCGACTCAGACGGTTCGCGGCATCGGCGTCGTCTACCTCTTGCACGTGCTACTCGCCGCGATTACACCTGCCGCTCTGCACCGTTGGTTGGTCGACGGCGTGCATCGCCGCAACGTGCTAGCTCGCATCATGCTCATTTGCGTTTCGCCCCGGTTCCAGCGTGAATACGGCCGGCACCTGATCCGGTCGTGCATTCACGCGTGGGAGCATTCAGAGCGACTTGCCACGGGTGACGCAGCACGGCTGCGTCACGAACTGGATTCGGGCGAGATAGACGAGTACGTGCGGTGCTTCGGCATGCACTTGGGCTTGAAACTGCTGCTGCCGCTGCTCGTGCCGCTCAAGGTGGGCGGCATCGCCGCGTTTGTGGCGTCGCGCAACCCGCTGTACTTGCTGCCCATCCTGGTCGCGCCCGCCCTGCGTACCGCGATAACGTTGTGGCGGATGATTGCGACGCGGCGGCCCGTGGCCGATTTCGCCGACGCGCTCGTGGTCGGCACGCTGCCCGTCGTTGGGTCGCTGGCCTATCCCGTGCAGATGTACTCGAAGCATCGTGAGCTGTCGTGCTTCCTGCTGCGCGACAGTGCAGCTCGACTCGGTCGCTGGCTGCCGATTTATGGCGGTCGCGACTCGCGGCTCGAGATTCTGGCGATCAAGCTCGTGAACTTGGTGGCCGAGGCGATGGAGGTCGGTCTTTCGATCACGGCGCCGCTGCGGCGGCTGCTGTCACGGGCCGGTTCGACTGCGCCGGCCGCGCCGCCACTCGCGAGAACGCTTGCCGGCCCCTGGCACCGACTGGCCGACGAGCAACTTCGATTGATCTCGCAAGACTCAGCGGCGTCGCAACCGACTTCGTCCGTGCCCGAACAGCGGGCCAAGGTTGCCTGATCCGTGTGTCGGAGTCCACGCCATGAGCACCGTGCCGATACCAACGACTTTCTGGAACAGACTGGAGGCGGTCGGTGGCTATCACGCCCAAGTGCTGATCGCGATGCTGCGCCGGGCTGCGCCGGCGGTGCTGCTGATTCCCGTCGCGGTCGCGAGTGCTGTGCTGGCGTGCATGGCCACGCCGGCGTGGTGGCTCGTCGAAAAAGAAACGATGGAGGTCGTTGGCCCGTGCGTCATGGGCGTCGGGTTCCTGGCGGCGGCGGCGTTGTGGGTGCGCGTGGACCACGCGTTCAGCGGCTGGCTGGTATTCGTGGCCGGCTCGCTGTTCTGTCGTGAACTGCACTTCTGGGGCACGAACAACGGCATCTATGCGTTGATGCTCATCGCGTTCTGGTACCTGGCGACGCGAGCTGAGCGGCTGCGACCGTTCGTCGAGAGTCGGCTGGTCTGCAGTCTGTTCTTCGGCGCGGTCTGGACCTACGGCGTGTCCAAGACGTTCGATCGTGCGTGGTGGAACTTCCTGCCCGACGCGGACCGTTGGACCGACTCGATCGAAGAAACGATGGAGGCGACCGCTCACTTGTGCATTCTCAGCATGGCGATCGCATCGAGTCGCATTGCTCGGCGTCTGTCACCGGTCGCCGCGCTCTCCACGTCGCGAGCGTCCCGAGTGAGGCGGGTCGGGCTGGTCGCGGTCGTTGGCGTCGCCGCGGGTCTCGCGGCCTATGGCGCGAACGGCGAGAGCACGGATCGTGGACATCGCGCGGCCGGTGGAATCTCACCCGAGCTGTCGTCGGTCTGCCGAGTGCATCCCGATCTGGGCCAGAAACTGTTCCTGGCCAGTTCCGACGAAGATCGCTCGCTGATGCTGTGCACGCTGGACAGCGGCCGGCCGACTTGTCTCGACCGACTCAAACTGGAGGTGCCGCTCGACGACGGCACGACGTATCACCTCGACGACTTGGAAGACCTCGCGTGGGACGGCGGCGAGTGGTACTTCGCGGTCAGTTCGCACCGGCACCTCGTGCCCGAAGAGGACGCGGCTCGCATGGCGAAGTCGCGCGGAACGGAATGCGCCATCGTTCGCTTCCAGCTCGCGCGATCGGGCGACCGCTTCGTGGTCTCGCACGCCGAAACAGTCGCGAGCGACCTGCTCGTCAAGATTCGCGAGTTGGGTGTCTTTGAGTCCGTCGACTGGACCGCGTCCAAGGTCTTTCGCTGGCGGCGGCTGGTGAAGTCGTGGCAACTCGACGTGGAAGGGCTGGCCTACGTCGACGGCGCGCTGCTCGTAGGATTCAAGAACCCGGTGGAACAGGGCCGCGCGACGATCCTGCGCTACGACCTGGCCACCGGCTCGCTGTCGTTAGCCGCGCGGCCAAACCTGGGCGGGCACGGCATCCTTGGTTTGGACTACGACGCGGCCCAAGATCGGCTGCTCGTGCTCTCGAACGATCCGTTGAAACACGCCTACGGCGACTCGCTGCTCTGGGTCGCTACGCGGACCGTCGACGAATCGACCTGGCAGTTCCCCGCCACGCCCCAAGTCGTCCTCGAACATCGCTCTGCGGGCAAGCAACGCAAGGCATCAGGCTTGACCACGCTCAACGAACACCTCGTAGTCTGTTTCGACGCCGAATCCGCCGCACCCGTGCGAGTCATTCCACTCGGGCAGGTTTGGTAGCATTGTTTCGCATCCATACAACCTGGCAGCGGCTGCCATCAGGTTGCTTGAGCGCAGAGCGCGGCAGCCGGCAGGGGGCAGCAAGTCCTTCAGCGTTGCGAGCGAGTCAGCCACCTGTTGCAGCGATTAGCGGAACAATCACACAAACCAGTTCATCTCACACACCGAACCCGGCGAGGCCTGAAGCTCACAGTAGCGCAGGTAGCCCAGAAACCGGCTGAACACGACGCCGGACGACTGCTTCACCTCGCTGCCGCGCACCGCGCCGAGAATCGCGCGGGCATCCTCGTACGCCGGTAACCGTCCGGCAGATTGCGTTCGGTTTTTTCGGTGAGCGTCGGGTGGAGTGGGCGGCCGGGCTGGGT
>DAIOWH010000193.1:0-10792 GCA_036758585.1 Planctomycetia bacterium | reverse complement strand
TGGCGCGTCGGGCTACTGTCCCTGCGGACTCCCAGGATCACGCAAGGCCATTTAGCTTGGCGAGGACGCTGGCATCCAAAAGTACGTCCACTACCGCCCCCGGTTTTGGGAAATCAATTGCGTACTATCGGGAAGGTAGCCGTGCCGGTTGATGAATTGCCGTTGGAACTGCCGCACTCTTCGAAGCCAACTCGCCGCGCGCTTCGAAGCCTGTGGCTTGGCGAGTTTGGGGCGGGTTTCGCGCTGGGCGCGAGTCAGGTTTTTTTTCATGGTCTGCCCGGCGGTTGTGGTCGAGGGGATGCTGGGTGCAGGATGACTCACACATCACTCAATCGATCTAAACCCAGAGCCACACCTTCGCCAAGTGTGGCCGGGATTGTTCTCCCCATGACGAAAACAGTCAAGGTCAGCACAGGTGCGCGAACCACATGGTCCGCAATCTGCGCCCGTTCTGTCGGGTCGGGGCATCAAGAATGTTCCCCCAACTCGGTACCCAAACAACTCGCCAGTTCTCCCAATCTACGATAGGAACGGCTAGGCCGATACGCGCGACGGATTACGATGTCGACACTTGCTGCGGCGAGCTCCCGAAGAGATCGCGCGTTCGGTCGTGCATCGACTTCCGCACGCCGCTACAATTGGCGCGGTTCTGGAGTCCCTGCAAGGAGCGACCTTCATGCGTGCATTTTTGGCGACATTGGCGGCCGGACTGATGGCGACCGGCGCGTACGGCGATGAGCTTATCGAGTTGAAGACGGGACAGGTCATTCGCGGCGAAGTGCTGAAGGAGAAGCCCGACGCGATCTATGTCGATATCGGGGTCACGGTGGTCACCGTGCCGCGAGACCAGATTGCGCAACGAACCACGGCAGAGAAACTCGACCCCAAGACCAAGGCGACCGGCTCGCGACCGGCCGCATCGGCCGACTCGCTGTTCCGCACCGGCGACTTGCAAACCGCGGCGATCAAGGACCTCGTCGAACGATTTGGTGAAGGCATCGTTCTCGTGCAGACGCCCAGCGGACTCGGCTCCGGGTTCTTCCTCAATGGCGAAGGATACGTGGTCACGAACCACCACGTCGTCGAGAAGGAAACCAAGATTACGGTGGTCATCTTTCAAAAGACGCAGCGTGATTTTGTGCGGCGTCGTCTGGAGAACGTCGAGATCATCGCCGTCAATCCGTTCCTTGACCTGGCGTTATTGCGCGTCGCCAAGCCTGACGAACTGAAGATCACGCCGCTGTACTTGGGCGACGGCGACGCGGTTCAGACGGGCGACTCGGTGTTCGCGATCGGCAACCCACTCGGGCTGGAGCGCACCGTGTCGCAGGGAATCATCAGCAACCGCAGCCGTAGCGTGCAGGGACTGGTCTACTATCAAACGACGGCGGCGATCAACCCCGGCAACAGCGGCGGGCCCCTCCTGAACTCGCGGGGCGAGGTGATCGGCGTCACGAACATGGGCTACTTGTTCGCGAACAACCTGGGGTTCGCGATCCCGGTGGACTACGTGAAGGACTTCCTGCGGAACCGCGAGGCGTTCGCGTACGACAAGACGAACCCGAACAGTGGCCATCACTACTTGAACGCGCCGCGCCGCCGCCGAACCGAGTCGCCGTCGATCACGACGCCGACCGAGAAGCCGTAGCGTGGACGGGCCGACGAATTCGCTGAAACCGGCCGCGCGGCCGTGAGGTACCAGATTGAACTGACAGCGTCTGCGTCCGTGAGCAAGCGTCTTTGGTCCGCTGGAGCGACACTACTCGGCGCCTCAAGAGTACAGAAGGAGAAACACGCATGCGTTCGTTCCAAACTTGTGGGGTTTTCCGGTCCGTCACGGCGGTTGTGGCGGCCTTTGTCGGCTCTTGTGCGGTTGCGGCGCCGGCGGCGGCCCAGACGCCCTTTGCCGAGTTGCTGCCCGAAGACTCGCTCGCGATCGTCCGCGTCTCGAACTTCGCCAAGTTGCGCGACGCCGTTGCAGAAACCCAGATGGGCCGGCTCATCGCCGATCCGGCCATGAAGCCGTTCATCGACTCGGTGCTCGAAGCCGTCGAGGAAATCGGCGTCGAGTTTCAGAAAGAGGCTGGGCTGTCGTTTCGGGAGTTGATTGCCTTGCCCCACGGCGAAGTCGCCTTGGCCGTGCTCGCGCCCAGTGGCGAGGACGATGGGGACGAGGGCCAGCCGAGTATCTTGCTACTGTTCAACGTCGGACCGAACGTGAAGAAGACCCGCGATCTGCTGGACCGTATGACGGCCAAACTAGTTGACGAAGAGGACTACGAGAAGGAAGTCGAAGAGGTGCAGGGCACCGACGTCACGACCCTGACGCCCGGCGACGACGCGGGTGACAGCGCTCAGGACGTTGTGTGGTGCGTACGCGACTCGGTCGTGATCGTGGCGAGCGATGGCGACGCGGTGGCCGACGTGCTCGGCCGCTGGGACGGCGGCGCCGACGAGACGCTCGCGAAACGGGCCACGTACCAACGCGTGCTTGAGCGGGCCGGCGAAGATGCACAGATTCAGTTCTACATCGACTTGCCCAGCATCGCCTCGCTCATCAGCGCCGAGTTGCCGTTCGGAGCGATCGACCAGAATCCGCAGGCCGAGCAAGTTCTGAAACTGCTTGGGCTCGACTCGTTCCGCGCGATTGGCGGCAGCGTCGCGTTCGGCCAAGGAGCGTTCGACACCGTCATCAAGCTGATGGTGCACTACGAGACGCCGCCGCGCGGACTGACCCGAGCGATTCACTTCCCCGAGACGGCGCTCGAGCCCGAGGCATGGGTGCCCGACGACGTGGTCAGCTATTCGACGGTGAACTTTTCGTTTGGCGAGCTGTTCGGTGTGATCGACGAGATCGTCGAGCAGTTTCAACCGGGCGGAGTCAGCGCGGTGCTGCAGGCGGTGCTGGCGGCCCAGGGCGTCGACTTCGATATGAAGCGCGAGCTGATCACGCCGCTCGGTAAGCGAATCACGTTCGTTAGCGACTACGCCAAGGCGGCCGACCTCGATTCGCAGCGACTGCTGTTCGCCATGGCGCTGAACGACGGCGACGTGATCGCCGCAACGCTCAGCAAGCTGCTGGCGTTCGCCGGGCCGCTGGTCGGCAAACGCGAGTTCAAGGGGCACACGATCCACGAAGTCACCGTGCCGGCCCAGCTTCTAGCCGCCGCAGGGCAGGGGGGCGACATCGATCCGAATGCCCCGCCGCTGAAGCTCGGCATCTGCGTGGCCGAAGGACAACTGTTCATTGCACATGCCACGCTGCTCGAGAAGATCCTGTTGCACGCCGGCGAGAAACGACCGGGTCTGGCGGGGACCGCGAAGTATAAGGCCATCGCTCGACATCTGCCCTCCGAGGCGGGCGGCATCGGCTTCTCGCACAACGAGGAAGAGGTTCGCGCCGCCTACACGATGCTCAAGGCGGGCAAGGTCAAAGAGGCGATCACCGGTTCGTTTCCGGTCGACTCCGAATGGCTGACCCGACTGGCCGACGCGCTCGACGGTTCCAACCTGCCTGACTTCGACACCATCAAACGCTACCTGACCGACCAGGGCATGTACATCACCGCCGACAAGGACGGTCTGATGTTCGTGCAGTTCCAGCTCGCGAAGGACCGCTGATTCAGCGCGGCGACGACCAGTGACAGTGGCGGCAGGCTGGGCTGCTAGGTGTGGTTTCTTCGTCGTGGAGTTGGACCGGGCCGCAATTGGGCAAGCTCAGCTTCCAGTTCGCGCACACGCTGTTCGGCCGTCATCCGTGCAGCGGCTTCGGCCTGTCGTGCTGCGGCTTCGGCCTGCCGCGCTGCGGCCTCGGCTTCCGCCTCGTCTGGTCTTACGTACCGTCGGCCGGTGCCCGCATCGACCACTCGCAATTGCCCGTCGCCATCGACGATCAGTCGGAAGCCGAACCGACTGGTGATGCCGCCGTCCGCATCGCGCTCGTCTTTCCATGCCCCGCGCACCAATCGCTTCATCAAAAAAAACTCGGGCAGGAACTCGCCTGACATGTCGATCAGCATGTACTCGCGCACGCCCAGATCAGCATAGATCTTTGGTTTGTTCCAGAAGTCCTGCTGCTGATACGATCGTTCCGAGAGAATCTCGGCCGTCAGGCGCGGGGCCGGGCCTGTGGCGCCCACGCGGTATGAGCGTAGGTTGTCGCGCAGTTTGCGCGCCGGCACGACGACCATCAGGTCGGGCGAAACGTAGGCGCGCCGCTTGATTGGGTGGTACATCAGGTTCAGATTGGAAAACACGCGATACTTCGAGAACTCCGGCCGACTCGCGAGGTGCGCCGCCACGCCTGTGTAGAGGATCAGGTCGGTCATCGTGTGTAGCGTGTTCTCGCCCATCTCTTCCTGCCCTTCGTCCTCAAACATCACAGGCAAATCGGTGGCTATGACGGGCAACTCGCCTGCGCTCGTTCCTAGGCGTCGTTTGGTCGCTATGGCCATTTGTCACACCATCTCCAACAGCGTCGAATGCCCACGAACAAACGTATTCTAACGGAACGGCCGCGTCGAGGGATGCTGAGTTTGGACCTGAGCTTCCTGTCCTTAACTCAATCGGTCGAGCACGGCGACCGACTCGATGTGTGGCGTGTGCGGGAACATGTCGATCGGCTGAATCTCGATCGCGCGGTAGCGTGCGCGCGTGAGCGCCGCTAGATCGCGGGCCAGCGCGGTCGGGTCGCACGAGACGTCGATAACGCGCTGCGGCCGGATTTGGCGAGTGATCATGCCCAGCACCCAGTCCGGGCAACCTTCGCGCGGCGGGTCGAGGATGACAACGTCGAACGGGGCGCCGCGGGCGAGCTTCTTGATTACCGTCTCGACCTTGCCCGACTGAAATCGGCAGCCGCTGACGCCGTTCGACCGCAGCGTCTCGATTCCGTCGGCCACGGCCTGAGGATTCTCCTCGACGGCGGTCACGCGGTGTCCGCGCCGTGCCAGCGGCGCTGCGAATAGACCGACGCCGGCGTACAAGTCGAGGATTGGCCCCGACGTCGTCACGGGCACGACACGCAGCACGGTTTCGACCAGCCGCGCTGCGCCGACCGAACTTGTCTGAAAGAACGTCGCTGGCGACACCGCGAACCGAACGCCGGCGATCTCTTCGACCAGTCGATCGCGGCCGGCGATCTTCTCGGTGTGTGAGCCAAGTACCACCGTGCCCGGCGCCGAGTTCACGCTGATGTGCACGCCCGCCACGTTGGGACACGCGGCGATCAACTCGTTGCCGAGCCTAGCCAAGTCTCTGAGCTTGCGGTTCGCCGCGACGAGCACCGCCTGGCACTCGTCGGAGTTTCCGCCAGAGCGGACCAGCACGTGGCGCACCGCGCCGCTGCGGGCCGATTCGTCGAACGGAGCGACCTCGTGCTGGTTCAGCAGGTGCAGCATCGTCCGCGCCACGCGGTTGCCGGCGGCGCTGTGCACCGGGCACTCGGTCACTGCAATGAACTCGCGGCTGTGGGCGCGAAAGTGCCCCAGTGCGGCGCGGCCGCGGTCCAGACCAACAAGGAAGTGCACCTTGTTCCGCGTGCCCCACGGATCGGCCTGACCGATCATGGGACGGATTGGCAGATGAACACCCGGCAGATTGTGTTCGAGCGTCGACCGCAGCAGCCGCTCCTTCAAACGAAGCTGGTCGGCGTAGTCGATGTGCTGCCACGCGCAGCCGCCGCACTCGCCGAAATGCCGGCATCGAGCAGGCACGCGCGATGGGGCAGGGTGGATCACTCGCACAAGCCGACCGCGTCCATATCGCCGGCCCGTCGAGGTTACCTCGATCTCGACTCGCTCACCCGGAATCGCTCCGGCAACGAACAGCACATACTGCCGGTCGCGTGCGATCGCCTCGCCCCCCAGCGCGATGTCGTTGATCTCGACCGTCAGACGCTGGCCGACCTTGGGGCGATCGTCCCGCGTTCCTGGCGGACGTCGAGTCTCTGAATGGGTCCGTTGCACGGTGTGGTTCTCGCGCGATCGGGACATTCCATCGCTGGAGAAGTCTCATTGCAAGAGGGCCTCGTCGCTACGATTGACAGAGTGAGTTCTGGTGCGGTGGTGCGGCGTTGACATTGGCCATTGGCCAAATCGGCAGTACAAGTAAAGCCAGTAAAGCCACTGGATCTTCTCAGTTGGTCCGTTTCGCGATTCGCAAGAACCACTCGACGACATCGAGGAGGACAGCCGTGCAGTCAATTTTGAGCTCGTGGGCGGGTGCTGTTCTGTGGCTCTTTGCGGGGCGGCTGAACGGAGTCGATTAGCCGCACCTCGCCGGCGCCACAGGCGTGCATGTTTCTACAAACGGGTTCGTCGCTTTGGGGGTTGATGGGGGAGTCCGATGTTGTGGGAGCGATCTGGGTGAACTTCTGGCGGGCGCACCGCACATTGCGCCGTTCTGGACGGACCTTGCGCCCGACCGCGGTGGTACGGTCTATGTCAACGATCTCGGCGACCGCGCGGTCGTTACCTGGGCCGCCATTTCGCGGTTCGGAGCGTCTGAAACAGGACTGAATACCGTCCAACTCCAACTGTTCCCTACCGGTGAGGTCGTTTTCGCCTATGGTCCGGTCGCGGCGGCGGACGACTCGTCCGATGCCGTCTTGGTCGGCCTGAGCACGGGCGAGGGCGCGGCACCGGCTGCGGAGACCAGCTTCCTGGCAGACTTGCCGTTCGAGTCTGTGGGCCAAGCGACTGTGTATGAACTGGTCCAGCCACAACTGTTCGAGCAGTGGCATATGGCCGGTGGAGCCATTCGATTCACGCCGACCGAGGCAGCGGGGACCTCGTGGATCACACTGGACCGCTATCAAACGACAGCCGAGCGACACTTTGGTGCCCAGAACACTGCGGAAACCGGGACGGTTGTCGTCCGTACAAACACGCGCCCGGCGTTGAGTGGAAAGTTCGAATTGTACGATGACGACTTCTTGCAAGATGGTGCAAACGTCCAATGCCAAACCGGGATGAGCCGGCCGTGAAGTTTGCATACGTCCGACCGTATTTTGACGTGGGCGACAACGACGATTCCATCCCATTTTGGCTGAATGTCGCGGAGGAACACGAGTGCATCACTGTGCAACGCACAATGAACCGCCAAGATAGCTGCACATCCAGAGGCTTGAATGCCTCCGACTTCTGGGTCGTCTATGTCCTAGGAGCATTTCAGAATGATACTGCAAACGACTGGGATCCTGCGGATGAGACCTCCCGAGTCAACCCAGACGACGAGAAGTGGATGGGCAAAACGTGTGACGAAGGTGGCTCGCTGGTGTATTTGGAACCCATTCGAGAATATGCTCGCAGCAAAGGGTGGGACGCGGGAGTCGTTGAGCAAGAGACTGTCGTTCACGAGATTGGTCACCACATCTCAAACTATGAGGACGAGGAACCTGTTACGACAACAGTCTTTCGCCAGATAGATGGAATCGCTCCGCGGGTGTCGAAGCGATACACGCCGAATTACCTCTATTACATCCGAGATTCGGAGCTCCCGAACGGGAGGTGACAAGCTATGGGCGCGACAGTCGCGACTGCCGTTGACCTTGCTTTGGCGGTTGTTTTGACGCTGCAGGCCACAGCAAAGGAAAACGATGGCGACGTACACGTCATTTCGACTCGATCTGAGTACCTGATCGGGGAGCTGGTGAAGTTACGCCTGACAGTAACCAATCACACAAGAGAGGAGCTGGGTCTAGTAATAGCTACGACAGCACGGTTAGGTTGTGGCCGCTGAAGCGTGCTCAGGCAGCCCCGTGACGAACCCTTCTGGGCATTGCGAGCCATGCCGCGAGGAAAATACCCCACGCACCACTTCGCTTCGCCGGCTTTGTATCTGCCGCCGGAACAAGTCTACGCCGACTTTGATGCCTTCACGCACGAGTTCTTCGAGGACGAGCCGTTCCACGACCAGATCGACATGTTCATCCCACTGCCGCCAATGTACTACGAGGGGCGATTCGTCAAAGGAATCTTCTGCAGCCAAGCAGTCGATTACCTGATCAAGCTGTATCCCAGCCTGCAACAACTACTCTTCTTGGCCGTGGCCTACTCAATGTGTGGCGCCTGCCCTGGTCCGAGCAGGCCGATGCGTATTTCACGCTGTACGACAGCAAACACCGCGAGAATTGGTTCAGGCGGACCAAATCCGACCGGGGCAAGAAGCGCTTCATCCCTCTACAAGATGCCGATTGGACCAACGAGTACGCCATGGCCCCGGTGCCGCTGAAGGCGAAGGACATCGACGTGTTGTGCGTCTCCAGCGTCTATCAGGTCAAGAACCTCCCGTTCCTGGCGAAGGCACTGAAGGTCTACCGACAGAAGTACCCATCGCCCCTCATCCGCATGACACTCGTCACCGGCAAGAAAGACCTGGACGTGAACTTCAGTTCGCTCGACGCTGGTGAATTGAACGAACTGCGACAGATGGAAGAGACGCTGGTCCACCTACGCGACTACATCCGCTTTGTCGGCTGGGTCGATCACTTGCCGACGCTGGCCGAGTACTACTGCCGGGCGAAGGTCGTCGTCATGGGGTCACTCGTGGAGGGAAAGAACCGCGTCATTCACGAGGCCATGTGCTGCAACACGCCAGTCGTCTGCTGCGAGGAATTGAACTGGCACATTCGCGGCGTCGCTCCGACCGCTTCACGCCCGCAAGAGCTACCTGCAAGTCTCTGGACGACGGAACTTCCTCAACACCTGCATCGACAAGATCCCCTACTTCCACCGGGCCATTCCCGACTACGTTGCCGGCCAAGCCTATTCAAACCTGTGGCTTGACTTGGCCTTTCAACACAACTACCAGGTCGGCCTGCACGACTTCCTCTACGCGCGCCGCAACGATATCCATCATCCCAAGGGCTTGGCCGCGATCGACCAAGTCGTGAAGTTCTACCACTCTCGGTTCGGTATGGAAAAGCTCTGAAGAGATTTAGCAGGTGACAGATCCATTCGTCTAGGACTATCGGTCGTTAACTACTGCTCGCGCCCGTCGATGAACACGCGACGTACGGTCAGGGTTGAGTCGAGCACGAGCACGTCGGCCAGTTTGCCGACTTCCAGACTGCCGATGCGATCGTCCCAGCCGATGATGCGGGCGGGTGTCAGGCTCGCCATCCGGACGACTTCGGCCAGCGGCACGCCCGTCAAGCGATGAAACGTGCGGACGGCGTGGTCCATGCCCGTCGCACCCGATGCCAGATTCTTGCCGTCGGGCATGATGCCGACGCCGTCGCGGTGCACGAACGGTTCGCCGCCGTCGAGCGGGCCGAAGACGTACTGGCCATCGGGCATGTCGAGCGCCCGGTTGCAATCGGTGACCAGGGCGAGCCGATCGGGGCCCTTGATCTTGTGCGCGAGCAGCAGCAATTCGCGGTCGAGGTGCTTACCGTCGGCGATGACCTCAGTCGTCAGTTCGTCGAAGTACAACGCGGCCTCCAGCACGCCGCCGCGCATGGGATAGGTTTGCGTCAGGCGTAGTCGGGCGCGATCGGACATCGCGCAGAACAGATGGTCGACATGGCGAACGCCCCAGGCGACGGCCGCGGCCGTCTGGTCGAACGTCGCGTGCGAGTGTCCGACGTTCGTGCGCACGCCGATCGCGGTACACGCGCGAACAAACCCCTCGGCCCCGGGCAACTCCGGGGCAACGGTCGCCGTGACGATCGAGTCGGCGAAGGCGAGGTACTGGTCGTATTCTTCGGGGCAGGGCGGGCGCACCGGGCCGGCAGGATGACAGCCGCGCGCTTCGTAACCGAAGTAAGGTCCATAGAAGTGCGCGCCCAACACCCGCGCTCCGACGGGATCGCTCGCTCGCGCCGACTGCACGAGCTGCAGCAGTGCGAGCAGTTGTTCGTGTCGTGCGACGGTGGTGGTCGGCACGATGCTGGTCGTACCGTGCCGCGCGTGCGCCCGCGTCACCGTCTCGAACGCCTCGCGCGTGCCGTCCATGAAGTCGGCCCCCGCGCCGCCGTGCACGTGCAGGTCGACGTAACCCGGCGCGATGTAGCCGCCCGTCGCATCGATCGGCTCAGCGTTCGGCGGCGCCCGCAACGAACGTCGGGGACCGACCGCGACGATGCGACCGCCGTCGACCAGTACGGCTCCGTCCGGCAGCAACTCGCGCGGCAGGATCACCGCACCGCCATGGAAGAGCAGGGGGCGCCGTTGCGTTGTTCGATCGTCTGCTTGTTCTGTCGTCATGCCGCTCGTCGGCCGCTTCGCAACGTGCCGGCGATATTGTCGGCCGCCGGTGAACCGAGTACGCTCCGGCCATGAGCCAGGCGGAAGTGCGACTTTATACCGACGGCGGCTGCTCCGGCAATCCGGGACCGGGCGGGTGGGCCTATATTCTCGAACATCTGCCGACAGGCAAACGCAAGAAGGAGTCGGGAGGCGAGGAGACAACCACGAACAACCGGATGGAACTTGTCGCGGTGATCCGCGGGCTGGAATCGCTGAAGCGGCCCTGCCAGGTGGAACTGATCACCGACAGCCAGTACGTGGCCAAGGGGCTCAGCCAGTGGGTCGCGAAGTGGAAGGCGAACGGCTGGCGACGTCGCGAAGGTCCCAGACTTGAGCCGGTCAAGAACGAAGACCTATGGCGACGGCTCGATGAACTGTGCGTGTTTCACCGCGTCAAGTGCCGACACGTCTACGGCCACGACGGGCACGCCGAGAACGAAGAGTGTGACCAGATGGCGGTGGCGGCCTACCAGAAGTGGCTATGAGCCGCATTGGGTGCATACCTGTAATTGCATTCGTCGCTCGCTTAACCCGCAGCCGCA
>DAIOWH010000192.1:0-10926 GCA_036758585.1 Planctomycetia bacterium | reverse complement strand
GCGTCGGGCTACTGTCCCTGCGGACTCCCAGGATCACGCAAGGCCATTTAGTCAAGCACATTTCGCCGGCCAATTCAACCGGACGCTGCGCGACTACGCGCGACTTGGACGCCCTTGACACTCGCGGGCTTCCCCGCAATTCTGGCCCCACCACGACCCGTCCGCAAAACTGGTGAGCCATGAACGACCCCGCTGACCTCGTCAAGAACCTGCAACCGAAACACAAGTTCCTCGTCGGCATCGATTCGGACGGCTGCGCGTTCGACACGATGGAGGTGAAGCACAAGGAGTGTTTCATCCCGAACACGATCAACGAGTGGAACCTGCAGGCCGTGTCGAAGTACGCGCGCGAGGCGGCCGAGTTCGTGAACCTGTATTCCAAATGGCGCGGCATCAACCGGTTCCCCGCATTGCTCCTGACGTTCGACCTGCTCGCCGAACGGGCCGACGTGCGCAAGCGGGGCGTCGCGATTCCCGATGTGCCCAACCTGCGGCAGTGGACGAAAACCGAAACCAAGCTGGCCAACCCGGCACTCGAGGCGGCGGCCAAGGCGACCGGGCACGCCGACTTGGCTCAGGCACTGCGCTGGTCCAAGGCCGTGAACGAGTCGGTCGAGAAGCTCGTGCGCGGAGTGCCGCCTTTCCCGTTCGTGCGCGAGAACCTGGCGAAGCTCGCCGAGTATGCGGACGTCATCGTCGTGTCGGCCACTCCCGGCGAGGCGCTCGCTCGGGAGTGGCACGAACACGGCATCGCTCAGTACGCCGCAGCGATCTGCGGTCAGGAGGTTGGCACGAAGAAACAGATGCTCGGCTGGCTGGCCGGCCGCTACGCCGCGGGGCACGTGCTGATGATTGGCGACGCGCCCGGCGACCAGGACGCCGCCCGCGCCAACAACGCACTGTTTTGCCCGATCAACCCGGGCGTCGAAGATGCCTCGTGGGAGCGGTTCTACCGCGAGGGCCTCGGCAAGTTCATCCGCGGCGAGTTCGCCGGCACTTACGAACGAATGCTCGCCGCCGAGTTCGATCGCTACTTGCCCGACACGCCGCCGTGGTCTACCGCCGAGCCGCGAACGGTGGTGATGTAACCAACAGTGGGGTGGGCTTCCAGCCTGCCTTTCCTCCCGATGGTGGCAGGCTGGAAGCTTGCCCCACGGCTAGATGCAAGGAACTATCGTGAACAATCGAACGCTGTCGCGCCGGCGGCTTGGTGTGGCGTGCCTCGTACCCGCGACATTGGCAACGCTGGCGATTTCACTGACCATGGCCCCTGACGTCGCAGGCGACGACAAGCCGCAACCGGATCGCTGGATCAGCCTGTTCAACGGCAAGGACCTGGACGGCTGGACGGTCAAGATCAAGGGCCACAAGCCGGGCGACAACCATGGCAACACGTTCCGCGTCGAAGACGGCGTCATGAAGGTCGCGTACGATCAGTATGCCGACTTCGGCGGCAAGTTCGGTCACATCTTCTACAAGGACAAGTTCTCGCACTACGTCTTGCGAGTCGAATATCGCTTCGTCGGCGATCAGTGTCGTGGAGGACCGGGCTGGGCGCTGCGGAACAGCGGGGCAATGATCCACAGCCAGTCGGTCGCGAGCATGGGCAAGGATCAGAACTTTCCCGTCTCGATCGAAGTCCAGTTTCTCGGCGGCGACGGCAAGGCCGATCGACCCACCGGCAACCTCTGTACGCCCGGCACGCACGTGGTAATGGGCGGCCAACTAATCACGCGCCATTGCACCAACTCGCGATCGAAGACGTTCCACGGCGACCAGTGGGTGACGGCCGAGGTCGAAGTGCGCGGCAATGCGACCATCAAGCACAAGGTGAACGGTGAGACCGTGCTTGAATACGAAAAGCCGCAACTCGACGACGAAGACGCCGACGCGCGGCCGCTCATCAAGAACGGCGAGAAGATGTTGAGCGAAGGCTACATCGCGCTCCAGGCCGAGAGCCACCCGGTCGAGTTCCGCAAGGTCGTGCTACTGCCGCTGGCCAGGTGATTCTTCGTCGGCGCCGGTTGTTGACAGTCGTCCTTAGTACCGCTCCACACTGAAAGGGGTTTGAATTCGTTTAACCCGCAGCCGCAGGCGAGGCACAACAAACGCCAGCCACGCCTCGCCTGCGGCTGCGGGTTAAACGGGGTTAAACGGGGTTAAACGACCGAGGCCGGTTTCAGACCCTATTCAGTGTGGAGCGGTACTTAGAGCGGCAAGTACTCCACGCGGTTTTCCATGTCGGACGGTTCGTACACCTGGGCGATCACCTCCAAGTCACGGATTGCCTGGCCAACAGTAATACGGAGTTGGTGCGAATAGATCACGCCGCCGAATTGTTCGCCTCTGCCGTCGCGCCGATTCGCGGAGCAGGTCGTCGTCCTGACTGAACAGCACACGCCCCAGTTCGGTAACCCGATCCAACAGCGGCGGATCTTCGAGTTGTTCTGCGCCATCCTCCTGAGCCGTCAGCACGTCGACGCCGCGGCGACGAAGTCCGTCGGTGATTGCCCAGCGGACATGTACGTCCATGTAGAGCTTCAGACTCACTGGCGTTTGCCCTGAGCGCGCAGGCGCTGCCGGCCGGGTGAGTTCAAGTTGGCCGCACGTAGCGCGTCAAACTCGCGCACTTGGCGGTCGATCTCCGCATCCATCTCGGCCTGGTGATCAAAGTAGAAGGTCAGCGCCGCATGAATCTGGGCCAATGAGAGATGGCCGCGATGCTGATCGTGAATCTCTTCGGGCGATGATCCGTGTGCGATCCGTTCCAGTGCTACTTCGATCACCTTGACGTTCGTGTCGTCGATCCATGCCACTCCGTTCGTATCCAGCCATACGTGGGCAGCTATTCCAGTAGCCTGAGCGTCTCTCTCGTTCTTGTGCACCTGTATCAGGTTCTATCCTAACTCCGGCCGTTTACGGTTCGATGGCGTCGCAACTGCACGACGGCCCAATAGACCGCCAGCGCAACTCCCGAACAAATCCACTCCGGCTTGTCGTACGCGATCCCAAGCGGCACGCCGACGATGCCCGCGGTCAGTGCGAACCACGAGACGACGGCGACCCAGACTGAAATCGTTGCTGGCGACATGGTTTGCCTTGCGGGCTACTGTACCCGTGGCTATAGCTACTCTCAAGTAGCGAGCCCGCCTTGCGACGCGACGACGATTCTTCGCTGGACCTGGAGACTCACATGCCTGCCTGCGACATCGGACTGATCGGCCTGGCCGTGATGGGCGAGAACCTGGTGCTGAACATGGAAGACCACGGCTTCCGCGTCGCGGTGTTCAATCGCACCGTGTCGAGAGTAGATGAGTTCACCAGCGGGCAGGCCAAGGGTCGAAGGATCGTCGGCGCGCACAGTCTGCAGGAATTCGTGGCCGCGCTCGAGCGACCCCGCCGCGTGATGCTCATGGTCAAGGCGGGCCAGCCGGTCGACGACTTCATTGATCAGGTCGTGCCGCTGCTGGAACCGGGCGACATCGTGATCGACGGCGGCAACTCACACTTCGCCGATACCGATCGGCGCACGAAGGCGATCGAATCGAAGGGGCTGTTGTACATCGGCACCGGCGTGTCGGGCGGTGAGGAGGGCGCTCGGCACGGACCAAGCGTCATGCCGGGCGGTTCGCCGGCGGCGTGGCCTGCGGTGAAGCCGATCTTTCAGGCGATCGCCGCCAAGGTCGCTGACGGTTCGCCGTGCTGCCAGTGGGTCGGGGCGGGCGGTGCGGGGCACTATGTGAAGATGGTGCACAACGGCATCGAGTACGGCGACATGCAGCTCATCTGCGAGGCGTACATGATCTTGAGTGAGGCCTTGGGCCTCACCGCCGCAGAACTCTATCGTGTGTTCGACGAGTGGAATCGGGGCCTGCTCGATTCCTACCTGATCGAAATCACTCGCGACATCTTCACGGTCACGGACGGCGAGACCGGCAAGCCGCTGGTGGAGTTGATCCTCGATACGGCCGGCCAGAAGGGCACGGGCAAGTGGGCGTCGCAACACGCGCTCGATCTCGGCGTGCCGACCATGCTCATCACCGAGGCGGTGTTTGCCCGCTGCCTGTCGGCGCTGAAGGCCGAGCGAGTCCGAGCGAGCGCCGCACTGGCCGGCCCGACGGCGGAGCGTTACAGCGGCGATCGGGCGAAGTTTATCGAGGCAATTCGCGACGCGCTCTACGCCTCGAAGATATGTTCGTACGCTCAGGGTTTCGCTCAGATGCGGGCCGCCGACGCCGAGGCGGGCTGGAAGCTGAACTTCGGCGCCATTGCGCTGATGTGGCGCGGCGGCTGCATCATTCGCGCGGCGTTCCTCGATCGCATCAAGGACGCGTTCGCCGACAACGCGCAACTGGAGAACTTGCTGCTCGCCCCGTACTTTCGCGACGCGGTCGCGTCGGCCCAATCGAACTGGCGCCACGTGGTTGCCACGGCGGTCGAGTTGGGGATTCCCGTCCCCGCGTTCAGTTCCGCGTTGGCCTATTTCGACGGCTACCGCCGCGCACGCCTGCCGGCCAATCTTCTGCAGGCGCAGCGCGACTACTTCGGCGCCCACACCTACCAGCGCATCGACAAGCCCGGCGCCTTCCACACCGACTGGCTCCGCGAACGCCGGCTGACGTGACGCCGCACGTCGGTGGCGACTTGTGCGAACCGATTCCGAACTACACATTCCGCAGCCTTGGGCCTGGTCCTTTCGCTCTCGGCGGATTCCGCGTAATCTGTGGTTGCAGTGCTTGACCAATACCGGGAGCTACTCATGTTCGTTCGCAGATCGCTCGGCCTCGCGTGGCTGGTGCTGTGTGGCGTGTCGCTCGCGACCGTCGTGAGCAGCGGGCAGTCGCAGGACGATCGCCCGGCCGACGTGCCACAGGTGCTCTGGAAGGTCGATCTCACCAGCGCTTCGTACGGCGGCGGCGCGATCGGCGAGCTCGATGGCAAGCTCGTCATCGTTTTCGGCACGTACTTCAACGACGAGCACCTCTACGCGGTGAACGCCAAGGACGGCAGCGTGCTCTGGAAGTTTAGATCTGAGGGCGGGCCGTTTGATGCGTCGGTGGCGATCGCGGACCTCGACGGCGACGGCAAGCGTGAGGTGCTGGCCGCCGATTCATCGACCGGAACTCTGTTCTGTCTGGACGGGACCGGCAAGGTCGCGTGGAAAACCAAGTTGCCCAACTCGACCGATTCGCCGCCGTCGGTCGCCGACCTGGACGGCGACGGCAAGCTCGAAATTGTCGTCGCGACGATGGCCGGGTCCGACAAACACGGTCGAGTCGTCGCGTTGGCGGCCGACACGCGCGAAACGAAATGGGTCGCGAAGGTCCCGGGGCACGTGCAGTCGGAACCCGCGCTGGTCGATCTGAACGGCGACAGTGTGCTCGACGCGATCGTCACCACGTGGCGCGGCGACAAGGCGGTCCGCGCACTCGACGGTCGAGACGGTGCGGAGTTATGGAAGCACACCATGGCCGGCGATATGTACCACGGCGCCTCGGTGTTTGACGACGGCGGGCTGCGCATCGTCACCACGTCGATTGCGGGCGATGTGTGCTGCCTCGACGCCGCCGGCCAAGTCGTCTGGAAACGGCAGGTCGGCGGCTACCTGTTCGCGCCGACGACAGTCGCGGACCTCGATGGCGACGGGGCTTCGGAGGTCGTCGTGGCGAGTGGCCGCGTACACGTGCTCGACGCGCGCGGCGACGAACGGTGGAAGACCGACAGCTTTGGCAGCATCGGACGCGGCGTCGCTGTGGCTGACGCGAACGGCGACGGTCGGCTGGACCTGTTCTTCGGCGCGAGCGACCGCAAGTTTCGCGTGCTCGACGGGCCAACCGGCCGCGTGATCTGGTCGTTCGACGCGACGGTGCAGGGTCACGTCTATGAGTGGCTCGACGGCGCACCGATCGTCGCGGACTTCGACGGCGACGGATCGATCGATGTTTTCTTCGTGGCGGGCAAGGGTACGTCCGACGCGACGCGCAAGCAGAACTATGGCCGAGCGTATGCATTGCGGGCGGGCAGCGGCACGGGACGCTGGGAGATGTTCCGCGGCAACTTGCTGCGGACGGGCACCGCCACGCCGCGAGCAGACGCGCCGCGTCCCTGAATCCGCTGCGCGACGCTAGAAGAAAGTCCGCTCCGCCGCCTTGCGCAGCAACCATTCCTTGTCGCTCGGCGACAGAAAGTCGAGCCGGTCGCGGACGAGCGCGATCGAATCGTCGTACTTCTCGTTGTCTACTTGGAACGGACAATCGCTCGCCCACATGAGTCGTTCGGGTCCGTAGGCGTCGAACAGGCGGCGGATCATCGGCGCCAGATCGTCGTGCGGTGGCTTTTTCTTGCCGAGCGCGTAGTACGCCGAAATCTTCACTCGCGTGTTCTTGTGCTTGGCCAGGTTGCACAGCGCCGTGACGTCGGCGTCGCGGATTTCGCCGTCGACGCCGATGCGGGCCATGTGATCGACCACGACCGGCGCGGCGGGGAACTTCTTGCACATCGCGTCCAGCGCGGCGAGGTCCGCCACGTCGACCAGTCCGCACATCGACTGACCCGTGTCGGGCGCCGCGCGAAACATCCGCTCATAGCCCGGCGCGTTGAGCCAATCGCCGTCATGCTGGTCCGAGCGGCGGCCCGCCTTCCAGAAGCCGCCGTAGATGCGGAACCCGCGAACGCCCGCGGCGAGCAGCTTGCGCATCTCGTCGTCGGGCCGCGCCGCGTGCGGGTCGATCACGGCCACGCCCCCGAACACGCCATGGTGCAGCTTCATCATGTCGAGCATGTACGTGTTGTCGAACCTGTAGAAACTCATCTGAATCAGCACGATGCGATCGACGCCGCTCGGTCGGCAATGCTTGAACAACTCGTCCGGCGTGAAGCTCGCCGGCTTCATGTCCTCCTTCTTGAAACCCGCAGCCAGTGGATAGTGGCCTGTGTCGGGAGTCCAGACATGTACGTGCGCGTCGATGTAGTGCATGGCGATGTTCACCTCAGGACCAGGGTCCGTCTGCCGGCCGCAGATTATCGTGCACGGCACGTCCAGTTTCCATTCGTTTGAGCCGCCTGACCGCCTGACCGTTGGAAGCACCACCAGCCGCTTGCTCTGGTCGTGTCGCGTGATTAGATTGTTCCGCACAAGGCCCGCCTGCGATCGAACCTCAGACCATGCTCGAACGAAGGAGTTTCCCCCATGAAATCGCCCTTCATCTCGACTCTGATCGTCGCCGCCGTCACCGCCTCGGCCGCAGCCGGCGAGTGGGCTTCGTTTCGAGGACCGAACGGCGACGGGATTTCCACGGCGAAGAACGTGCCCGTCGAGTGGGGCCCGAACAGGAACATCAAATGGAAGGCGCCGCTCCCCGACCGCGGCAACGGCAGCCCGATCGTCTCGCGCGACCGCGTCTTCGTCACCTGTGCGACCGACGCCGGCAAGAATCGCCACCTGTTCGCCTTCGATCGCCAGACGGGCAAGGAGTTGTGGGTGAAGACGGTTGAGGCGGCGCCCGAGCCGATGATCCACTCGACCAACGATCACGCGCCATCGACGCCCGCGGCCGACGGCAAGCGGGTCGTGGTCTGGCACGGGTCGGCCGGGCTGTACTGTTACGACTACGATGGCAAAGAACTATGGTCCAAGGATCTCGGCACGTTCCGACACATCTGGGGCTTCGCATCGTCGCCCGTGTTCTACGGCGAGACGATCCTCCTCAATTGTGGACCGGGCGAAAGAACGTTCGTCACAGCGCTCGACGCAGCCAGTGGCGAGACGATCTGGAAAACTGACGAGCCAGGTGGCGACAGCGGCGAGGGTGGCACGGGTCAAAGTCGCGGAAAGTACGTCGGTTCGTGGAGCACGCCAATGGTCGTGAAGATCAATGGCGAGGACCAGATCATCGTGAGCATGCCGACTCGCGTCGTGGCCTACGAACCCAAGTCGGGCAGCGTCATCTGGACCTGCAGCGGGCTCGGGAACCTGCCCAAGGGCGAGTTGGTCTACACGTCGCCGATCATTGGCGACGGCTACGGCGTGGCGATGGGTGGTTTCAACGGTCCAGCGATCGGCTTCAAACTGGGTGGCAGCGGCGACATGACCGCGACCAACCAACTATGGCGGGAGAGTCAGGGGATACCGCAGCGCATCGGTTCGGGCGTGATGGTCGAGGGAGTTGTCTACATGGCCAACGCCGGCCCCGGCACCGTCCAATGCATCGATCCGGCCACGGGGAAGGACCTGTGGCGCGACCGACTGCCCGGCGGTGACCACTGGGGATCCATCGTGTTCGCCGACGGCCGACTCTACGTCACAAATCAGCAGGGCACGACGCACGTCTTCAAGCCTAACCGAGAGCGGTTGGAACTGATCACTAGCAACCGCCTAGGCGAGCCGAGCAACTCAACGCCCGCAGTAGTCGACGGATCCATCTTCATACGCACTTTCAAGAACCTGTACTGCATCGAGCAGCAGACGATAGCGGCGAAGTAAGGGCCAAAAGGGGGGCCAAAGCGGAAAGGCGGATTCAACCACAAAGGGCACGAAGAACACAAAGAGGAGGGAAGAAAAACGGATTGGGCTGTTGCAGGCTGAAGGGCTGAATGCCGCGCATCGTCAGCGCTCTTTCTCCCTTCGTGTCCTTTGTGCCCTTTGTGGTTGATTCTGTGTGGTCCCTTTGTGCTCTTCGTGCCCTTTGTGGTTCGCTCTGTTCCGCCGGTCAGCTCACGCGCCGTAGCCACGTGACGCGGCCGGTTTGGACCCATTCGACGACGAAGATGTTGCCGGCGCGGTCGTAGCAGGCGTCGTGCGGGTGAACGAACTTGCCCGCCTGCCACTGCGACTCATCCTGCCGAACCTTGAAACCGTCGAGAACCGTCTTGCGCCATTCGGCGTCGTCGCCTAGGTGGATGATCGGCTTGTTGTTGTTGTCGAAGAGCGACACGCGGGCGTGCAGATCGGGGACGAGCAGCACATCGCCGCGAATGTCGAAGTGGGCGGGGAACAGTACGTCGCTCACGAAACCGATGTGCTTGCCGTCGAGTGTGAAATACTGAAGCCTCGCGTTCGCGCGGTCGGCCACGACCAGCGATGGATCGCGGCCCGGTCGATCGTCGAGCCACAGGCCGTGCGGCGTTTGCATCTTGCCCGGCTCCTTGCCCGCGCCGCCCCAGGTGCGGACCCACTTGGCGCTCTTGTCGTACTGATGAATGTAATGCGAGCCGTATCCGTCGCCGACGTAGAACCCGCCGTCGGGCGCAAACGCCACGTTCGTCGGTTGGTACTGTTTGACCTTCTGATACACGTTCGCCTCGAGCGGGTAGCACAGCTTCCAGACTTCTTCGCCCTTGAGGTCGGTTTTGACGACTTGGCGGTTGTATCGATCGCACAGGTAGAGGAACTCCTGGCCGCCCTCGTTGCGGATGTCGATGCCGTGCCCGCCGGGGTAGTAGTCCTTGCCGAACGATCGCACGAACTTGCCCGCCGGGTCGAACACAACGACGGTATCCTGGGCGGGCTTGCCGGCGTGCCCCTGATGCTTGATGTAGACTAGACCCTCCGCGTCGATCGTGACGCCGTGCGTCGTTTCCCAGCGGAGTTGATCGGGGAGCTGCCCCCAGTTGTGAACGCACTCGTAGGTGTACTCACCCCGCCCGATCACCGGGTTCTTTCGCGCGGCCTTGTCGGTGGCGTGAACGAACGGGACCGCGGCGGACAGTGCGGCGGCGCCGACGGCGGCTTGCTTCAGGAATGTGCGGCGTTTCATGGGGTCTCCTTTGGCTAGAGTCTATGGTCGCGGGCAATGGCTGAGGTTCGTCGAAGATTGTGCTGGAACTGTACCCATGCTGGAAGTCGAATGGCAACGATCGGAAGGGTCTTGCGTTGCGAGTTGAGCGGCGACGCTTTCTAATACTACAGCGCACCTTGGGTAGGGTGGGCACTGCCCACCGCCACATATGGGGTTGGTGGGCAAAGCCCACCCTACCTGTGACCGCGCAGCAATCAAGCTGCGCTGTAGTACTAATCCCAGCCTCCGAACGCCCGGCTCATGGTGCTTGACCAAGGAGAGGGATATGGCAGTGGAGAACCGGTTTGCCTGCGAGCGGTTTCCGCGCGCGTCGAAGTATCACCCGGACTGGGTCGCGAGCTGCGTCAGCGGCGGCGCGAATTCGCTGTGGTTGACCGAAATGGCTGGCCGAGTCGCTCGACCTGCGCCCCGGGTTGCGGGTGCTGGACCTCGGTTGCGGCCGAGCGGCGTCGTCGATCTTTCTGCGCCGCGAGTTCGGCGTGCAGGTCTGGGCCACCGACTTGTGGTTCAGCGCCTCGGAGAACCTGCAGCGCATCCGCGATGCCGGAGTCGACGACGGCGTGTTCCCGATCCACGCCGACGCGCGGGCGCTGCCGTACGGCGCCGAGTTCTTCGACGTCATCGTGAGCATCGACTCGTTCTACTACTACGGGACGGACGACCTGTACCTGAGCGACTTGGCCCGTCTCGTCAAGCCGGGCGGCGTGATCGGGATCGCCGCGGTCGGGTGGACCCGCGAGATCGACGGCCCGGTGCCGGAGCATTTGCGCGCCTGGTGGACCCAGGATCGGCCGGTCTGTCTCCATTCTGCGGCGTGGTGGCGGCGGCACTGGGAGCGGACCGACATCCTGGACGTCGAACTGGCCGATACGATGCCCGACGGCTGGCAACGCTGGCTCGACTGGCTGAAACTGATCGCCCCTGACAACGCAACCGAGATCGCAACGCTCGAGACCGATCGTGGCAGCACGATGGGCTACGTTCGAGTCGTCGGACGCCGTCGGCTCGACGCGCCGCTGTACGAGCCGATCGCGTCGGTGCCCGCGCAATACACCAAAGCACCGCTGCTTCGTTAGCGTAGTGCAGGCGGCCCGCCTGCAACGTCGTCAAAGGAAGCCGCAGGCGAGCC
>DAIOWH010000191.1:0-10927 GCA_036758585.1 Planctomycetia bacterium | reverse complement strand
GGCGGCTGCGGGTTAAACGACCGAAGCCGATTTCAGACCCTATTCAATGTGGCACAGTACTAAGCTTGGCTGAGCGCACCGGGCATGCACGGATTTCGGCAGACCCATTTGGGCGCCCTCAAGGACGATCCTTATTTGTCGGAGATGTTGCGGGAGATTGATCAGAACGTGGCCGCTCGATCGATGACCACCGATTTGTCTCAGGTGTTTTCTTCGATTTCGCATTTGAGCCAGGCGCGGGCGAATTTCCATTGGCGGTATGCGGTGGCGCGCGACATGCCGAGGGCCTTGGCAACGTCGTCGAGCGGCAACTCGGCAAAGATGTGCAGCTTGACGACCTCCGCCGCGGTCGAGTCCTCGGCGGCCAGCTTGGTCAGCGCAGCGTCCAATTCCATCAAGCGATCTTGGGACTGGTCGATGGCGGCCGCTGGATCACCGAGTTCCACCCGCTTGCGGTCGCCGCCGCGCTTTTCCCGGCCCTTTCGCCGGGCGTTTTCGATCAGGATGCGTCGCATCGCCTCGGCCGCCGCCGCGTAGAAATGACCGCGACTGTCCCACTTCGGTTCGTCGTTCGCCCCGACCAGCCGCAGGTAGGGATCCGTGACCTCAACGGGGCCATGCCCACCGAACTCGTCGAGGTCATTGACCGACTCATGGCCAAGAAACCCGACGAGCGGTTCGCAACCGCCCGTGAAGTTTGCGACGTGCTCGCCGCGCAATTGGCGATCTTGCAACGCCCGACGAATCCCGGCACGCCGCTGGCCAATCCCGTCGCTCCGCCCACCAGCGCCGAGCACTCGTCGCCGGAACGTCCCCCATCGCGGAGCAGGCGAGTCCTGCCGCGCGATACCGGCGGATTGGACCGCACCATCCGTCTCTGGAACTGCCGCACGTTCGAGTGTGAGCGCATCTTCGAGCAACGCCGGGCCAACGAGGGTCTGGCGTTCAGCCCGGACGGCCGCTGGCTCGCGGCCGCCGGCCGCGACGGTACCGTTTCGGTCCACGACGTGGCCACCGGCGCCGAGGTCGTGACGTCGCCGCGCCTGGCGGACTGCCTGATCGGCGTTGCGTTCAGCCCCGATCAGCGATTGCTGCTGACGAGCGCCAGCGACACGTTCGTGCGATTGCACGACGTCGAAACCGCTCGCGAGACCCAGCGACTCATCGGGCATTCGCGATCGGGCAATCAGGTGGCTTTTCACCCCAGCGGTCGCTCGGCGATTTCGACGAGCCACGACGGGACCGCTCGGCAGTGGAACTTGCAAACCGGCCAGACGCATCGCCTGCTCAGCGTGCGAGGCAGGTTGTTCCACGGTGTGCGCTTCAGTCCGGACCTGCGCTGTGCGGCGCTCGGCGGCACGAACGGCTCGCTGGTGATCTGGGACCTTGCCGCCGAGCCCCCGACGGCGCGGTTGCTCGCCTTGTTCCCATCCGCCCGGGCCGATCAGTGGCTGCACTGCGCGGCGTTCAGTCCCGACGGCCGCCAACTCGCCACCGCCAACCCGGACGGCACGATCTATCTCTTGAAGTTAAATCCGCCCGCCGCCGCGCGTGACGCGGGAGAGTAGCCGCTGTAAGGCGAACTGCCACTGATGCCCGTTCGCAAAAAAAAGGATCATTCGGGAACAGCGCGCGAAGACTTGAAAAGTTGCGGACATGCTGGTTTCCTTTGGGTTTGCGTTTCAGAAGCCGAAAGGAGTTACCCGCATGTCCGCGAAGCTACTGTACCATTTGATCGGGGCGCGATGCTACACCGTGGAGACCGTGCAGGAGTACAAAGGTGCCTTAGGAATTGGTCCGAAATAACTTCCCGATATCGGTGGGGACACTAACCCGAAGCGTCAGCGAGGACAACCGATCTTTCCGATCCTTGCTGACGCTTCGGGTTTGTGTGGCATAGGGAAGTTATTTTGGACCAAATCCTTATCCCAGAAAGTCCCGCGCATCATCGGCCGCAGGCGCAGTCATGAGTCGGTCCCGCCGCGCTGATTCCGAACCATCGCGTCCAGCGCCCGCCAGCCGTCGAGTTGAGCGGGTGTGAGCGTGACTGGGCGGCCGGCGGTGACGCGATGTTCCACGGCACGCAGCCAGCGGCGGGTCGCACGCGGCAGGTTCACGTGCTCATTGACCACCAGGCCGTTGACGAGCTGTCGATGGTGGCGGTGGTAGATGCGCAGCTTTTTCGCCATGTGCAGCTTGTACCCCTCGTCCTCGACGATCAGTTTGGTCAGCCGGATCACGGCGTGGACCGCTTCGGGGCTGTCCTCCGCGAATGAGAATGTGAGGTCGTCGGCATACCGCGTGTACATGGCGTCGAATTGTGCGGCGAGTGCGTTGAGTCGTTCGTCGAGTACGTAGTTCACCAGATTGCTCAGCCGCGGGCTGGTCGGTGCGCCCTGCGGCAATCCGCCGGCGTGGGTGCAAAGACGAATTAACAGATCGCTTGCGTCATCCCCCCAGCCAATCGCGAGGAAAAACTCGCGCACTCGTGCGGCGGCGGTCGAGGCAAAGAAATCTTTCACATCCATGCGCACGACAACGGATCGGCGCACGTGCCAGGCCGCGTTGGTAACGATCGACTCGCCGCGCTCGAAACCGGTCGCCGCCTCGTGACAAACCAGCCGGTCGAGCAAGCGGCGAAGAATGCGCCGTTGTAGACTTTTGAGCGCTGGTTCCGGTGCGAGAACCCGGCGCACGCCGCCCGACCGTTTCGGAATGTCGAATGGCCGGTACACGGGCCGCACGGCTCGCAGCTCTTCGACGCTGGTCCCGATCCGCCGGGCCAATTCATCGACGCCGCGGCCGCCATTCCCGCGCCGACTCATCCCCAAGAGGCGTCGCACAAAATCGCCCAGACCCATGTCGCAATCTCCGCGCGCGAGGTGTAGGTAACCTACGGCTACGAGGACGGAACCATTGTGGGCGTGACGTCACGTCTTGATGCCGGCGTCGTCATTGTCGGCTCTGGCGCCGGCCAACTTCGCGAAGGACAGGAGGTAGTCGCGCGGCCTGCGCCACGAACAAGCGGCGGATAACGGAACACGACACTGGCTTGGTCGCGCGAAGGCACGAGTCCGATACGGCCAGGAAAAGTTCAACGACAGAATCAATCTTGCCGAAACTAACGAACAAGCCGGATCGCGTTCCGGCGAAACGGAGAAGTCATGGCAAGGATGCCGAAGGCGATCGGCCTGCAGCGTCTGGTAACTGGTGCGTTTCTCATCGGTCTAGCTGCTGGCTGCCGCAACGCGCCGACCGCCCGTTCAAGTGCGTCCGTTTCTTGGCACAAACCGCACTCGTCCGCCACGAGTTCTGCTGGCGTCGCGCCTGACGGACATGACGGACATGCGTCCGGCGACATCGTCCAGGCGAGCGCCCAGGCTGCCGCGCAGGACGCGCCGATTGACCTGCCGACCGCCTTGCGTCTTGCCGGCGCCAACAACCTGCAGGTTCAGTTTGCCCAGTATCGCCTGGCCGAAGCACACGCCCGGCTCGAAGGCGCCGAAATTCTGTGGCTTCCGTCGCTCTCGGCCGGCCCGTTGTACAACAAGCACGACGGCCGCATTCAAGAGACGCGCGGCGATGTTCTCGAGGCGAGCCGCAACTCAGCGTTCATTGGCGGCGGCCCCACCATGTCGTTCCACGTCGCCGACGCGATCTACGAGCCGCTTGCTGCCCGCCAGGTAGTTCGTGCCAACGAAGCCGCGCTGGCCCGTGCCACCAATGACACGCTGCTCGCCGTCGCTCTCGCGTACCTCGATCTCTTGCAAGCCGAGTCGCAACGGGCAATCTCCAGCCAGGACGTGGAGAACGCCCGTCAGCTTGTGCAACTGACCGAGGCGTTCGCCAAGACCGGCCAGGGGCTCGAGTCCGACGCGGCGCGGGCCCGCAACGAACTGGCCACGCGCGATCGTGAAGTGATTGAAGCGGAAGAGGCCGTGCACACGCGGTCCGTTCGCCTGGCCAACCTGCTGCGACTAGACCCATCCGTCACTCTGCGTCCCGTCAACTCCGAGGTAGCGCCAGTCATGCTGGTCTCCGAAGACAAGCCGCTCGCGGAACTGATCCGACAGGCTCAAGGCGTCCGTCCCGAGACCGAAGAGCAGTCGGCACTCGTCGAAGCCGCGTTGGCTCGCCTCGAGCAGGAATGCATGCGTCCGCTCATTCCGCGACTGCTGGTCGATTTCAGCGCCGGCGGCTTCGGCGGCGGCGCCGGCTCGCACTTCGCTGATTTCAGCGACCGTACCGACTTCAGCGTCTTGGCCGCGTGGGAGCTGCGCAACCTGGGTCTCGGCAACCGATCGCTCCAGCGGCAACGCGAGGCCCAACAACTCCAGGCCGAAACGGCGCGGCAACTGATTCAAGACCTGATCTCGGCCGAGGTCGCCGAGGCGTACCATCAGGTCCACGAACGTCGACGGCAAGTCGAGGTCGCTCAGAAGGGCGTGGACGAGTCGCTCCGATCACTGGAGCTGAACATGAACCGCATCCGCGGCGCCGAGGGCCTGCCGATCGAGGTCCTTCAAGCCGTCCAATCGGTCGCCGCCGCGCGTCGCACCCACCTCGCCGCCGTCACCAACTACAACCGCGCCCAATTCCAACTCCTGCGCGCCGTCGGCCAACCTGCCGCCGCCGAGTGAGCCGAGACTCTCGAACAATGATCGACATGGCGAAACAGTTGCCCTAGAGTCGGGACGGCCCGGGACGGCCAAGTCGCGTTGACCCCTTTGGGCCAACTCCCTATCTTACGCCGCCCTAAGAATCAACCCTGGCGATCGGTCGCGGGAAGCCGACTCGATTGCCCAAGGGTATTTGTGCCGATCTTGGGAAGGAACCCGAACTCATGTCGCGCGATCTCATCTCGCTCGTCAATGCTCTCGGCGCGCCTCGCGTGTTGGTCGTGGGCGACGTCATTCTCGACCGATACACGTGGGGCGACGCCGAACGTGTCAGTCAAGAAGCGCCCGTTATCTTGCTGCGCGCGGACAAGCGCGAGCAACGGCTGGGCGGCGCGGCCAACGTGTGCAATCTGCTGCGCGGGCTAGGCGCCCGGCCGACGCTGGCGGGCGTCGTGGGGGACGATGACGACGCCGACCAGGTGCGCGACGAGCTGCGCCGCGCCGAGGTCGGATGCACCAGCGTACTGACCGACCCGATGCGGCCGACCACCGTGAAAGAACGATTCATGGGCCGCGCCCAGCAGCGACATCCGCACCAGATGCTGCGAGTCGACAAGGAAACGCGCGATCCACTCGCCGATGCAATCGAGACCAAGCTCGTCCGGCTGATCGCCGACGCGCTGCCAGACCAGGACGTCGTGCTGATCTCCGACTATTCCAAGGGAGTCTGCACGCCCGGTCTGCTCACCGAGGTAATCAAGCTCGCGCGAGCTGCGGGCAAACGAGTGCTGGTCGATCCGATCCGCGGGGCCGACTACAGTCGCTACCGCGGCGCGAGTGCCATGACGCCGAACCGTCTCGAAGCGAGCCTCGCCACCGGCGGCAAGATCGCCACGGCGGCCGATGCGATCCCGCTCGCGCGAAAGCTGCTTGATGACCTCGACCTCGAAGCGGCCATCGTCACGCTCGACAAGGAAGGCATGGCGCTCGTGCACGGCGACGGCCGCGCGCGGATATTCCCGACCCGGATGCGGCAGGTCTACGACATCACCGGCGCAGGCGACATGGTACTCGCCATGATCGGCATGTGCCTGGCCGCAGGCGCCGACTACGAACCGGCGATCAGGCTGGGCAACATCGCCGGCGGCCTGGAGGTTGAAAAGGTCGGCTGCGCAATCGTGACTCGCGACGAAATCTTGGCCGACCTTGGCGGCCATCGCTACCGCGCCGACGGCAAGATCCTCGACCGCAACACGCTCGCCGGCGAGGTGGTCGCTCGCCGCGAAGGCGGTCAGCGTATCGTGTTCACCAACGGCTGTTTCGACATCCTGCACGCCGGCCATGTCCGTTACCTTCAAGAAGCGGCCGCGCACGGCGACTGCCTGATCGTCGCCATCAACAGCGATTCGAGCGTACAGGCGATCAAGGGTCCGGCCCGCCCGATCATCCCAGAGGCCGACCGGGCCAGCATGCTTGCCGCGCTCGAAGTGGTCGACTACGTCACCGTGTTCAGCGAGGCCACGCCGCACGCGTTGCTGAACCTGCTGCGGCCCGACGTACTCATCAAAGGCGGCACCTACTCGCACGACCAGGTCGTCGGTTGGGAGGTCGTCGAGTCGTACGGTGGGACGGTCGTCGTCGGCTGCGAAGTGAAAGGGCTGTCGACCACGGCGATCGTCGAGCGAATTCGCGAGGTGGAGCAGGATACCAATCGCTCGAACCGAGCGGCTGCTTGACCGCGTCAATCCTCAATCGCGGATGCAATTGACACTGACGATTGACCATTGACGAATTCCGCATGAACATCCTCGTCTTCTGTCCAAACTGGGTCGGCGACGCGGTGATGGCGACGCCCGCACTGCGATCGTTGCGCCGCGGCTTTCCCTACGCGCGGATCGTGGGCCTGATGCGACCGGTGATCGCCGACGTGCTGGAGGGGCCGGCCCTGGACGCCTGGTACCCGTGGAACCCGGGCAGCGAGAAGCGCCACGAACGAACACGAAATGTGATCAAGACGCTGCGGTGCGAGCGGTTTGATCTGGCGGTGCTGTTCACCAACTCGCTGCACAGCGCGTGGGTCGCGTGGTTGAGCGGAGCCAAACGGCGCGTGGGCTATCGACGCGACCTGCGCGGCTGGCTGCTGACCGACAAACTGGAACCGCCGCGCGACGGCCGGCAGTTCTTGCCCAGCCCGGTGATCGACTATTACCTGGAACTTGCGTACCATCTTGGCTGCCCGCGCGAGAGCTACCGCATGAACCTGGCCGTGACGGCGACCGACGAACGTGCGGCGGATTACGTGTGGCAGAGCTGCGGGCTTGATGCCGCTCAGCGAGTGATCGTACTGAATCCGGGCGCGGCCTACGGTTCGGCCAAGTGCTGGCCCGCCGCCCATTTTGGCGAACTCGCTCGGCGACTCGCCGGCTGTGCGGGCACACAGGTGCTGGTTCTGTGCGGGCCGGCCGAGCGCGACGTCGCCGCCGAGATTGTCAAGCGAGCCGGCCGACCGGGCGTGCACAGCCTGTTCAACTTCCCGGTCTCCGTCGGGTTGTCCAAGGCGTGCGTGCGTCGCGCGGATCTGATGATCACGACCGACTCCGGCCCGCGACACTTTGCCGCGGCGTTCGATGTGCCGGTGATCACGCTGTTCGGCCCGACGCACAAGGAGTGGAGCGAAACCTATTTTGACAAGTCGGTTCACCTGCAAAAGAAAGTGCCGTGCGGCCCGTGCCAGCTTCGCACTTGCCCGCTCGACCATCGCTGCATGCGCGAGCTTGGACCCGACGAGGTGTTCGAGACCGCCGTGGCAACGCTGAACCGCCTGGAGCACGTGATCCGACCCGCGCGCCGCACGGCGTAGCCGCTCATGCCGACCACACTGTTCATCAACCCCGAGTTTCAATCGCTGGTTCGCCGATATCGCCTCGACGATTTCGACCGCGTCATGAGTTGGTCCGACGGCGAGAAGATCGGCATCAACGCCTCGCGCGGGATCCAGCGAATCGACCTCGACGACGACGGTCGGCCGATCACGCTGTACCTGAAGCGCGAGTGGCGGACGTATCTCAAAGACCGACTGGCCAACTGGCTCGCCGGGTTCGGCTGGAGCAGCAAGGCGCGGCGTGAGCAGCTCGTGCTCCAGCGATTGGCCGAGTCGGCCATCGGCTGCCCCGAGGTGGTAGCGATGGCCGAGCGCGGCGGGTGGCGGCCCAAGGGCTATCTGATTCTCATGGCGATCCCGTTCGGTCTCGACTTGGCCGAGTTCCTCAAGTTGCACGGCCCGTCGCTCAGCGTCGGTGAGCGGCGTCAACTGGCCGCACATCTCGGTCACGAGGTCGCTCGCATGCACGCCGCGGGCGTCGATCAGCCCGACCTTTTCTCGAAGCACGTCTTCTTGAGCGGTACACCTGCGTCGATCGTCGACGTCCGATCGCCGTTTGAGCTGCCGCGAGTGTCGTTCATTGACTTGCAGCGCAGCGGAGTGCGCGGGCAGGTATCGGTTCGAGCGCGACTGCGCGACCTGGCGGCGCTCGACGCCACGTTGCCCGTGGAACTGGCGTCGGTTTCCGATCGCGTTGTGTTCCTGGATTCCTACCTGAGCAACGTGCCCATGAACATCGACCGCCGCGCGGCGATCGATCAGATTCAGTGTCGTGCGGATCGTCTGGGTCGTCGCCGCAAGATTCAGAACATGCGAGAGGGCAGACCACCCAAGCGGCCCAAGCGGCGCCCGCATTTCCTCACGCCGCGCGCCGACGCCCCCACGATCGAGGCGAGGCGAAGTTGAGCGGTCGAGCAGATCAGCGGTTCAACGCAGCATTCGGCAAGTTCAGGACGCAGCGGAATCCGACCGCGGCGCTCCGTCCGGTCGGCGCTATGCCCACACGTCGCGCGGGGCCGAGTTCGTCCACTGGCGACTGCCACGAGCCGCCACGCACAACTCGCAAATCGCCCGACGCCGGGCCAAGCGGTTCGTGCGCGGGCGAATCGGCGTACGAGCCTGGGTCGTACCAATCGCGACACCATTCCGCCGCATTGCCCAGCATGTTCAAGCAGCCGTGCGGGTTCAGCGCCGTCGGAAAGCTGAACACGGACATCAGTTGGTTGGGTACCAGTCCCTCCTGCCGCGCGTTGACTCGCTTCGCGAAGTTGGCGTCGACCGAGCGCGGGTAGTCGGCCGCGAACCGCCCGCGAGCCGCACGCTCCCACTGAGCTTCGGTGGGCAGCGACTTGCCAGACCACTGGCCGAATCGCGTCGCGTCAAACCAGTCGACGTGTACAACCGGCAGTTGCTTGCACTCCGACTTGGCCGAGCGGCCGGTGAACTGGCGAAGTTCATTCGGCCCGTCAGACGCTGGCGATCGGTGGCCCGTCGCGTTCAGGAACCGCTCGTATTGAGCAACGCTGGTCTCGTGCTTGTCGATGTAGAACGGTGCGAGCGATACCGAGTGGGCCGGTCGCGACTCGGCCGGTCCGGCGTCGTCGCCCATCAGCTCGACGCCGCCGGGCACGAGCACCATCTCCGAGCCGTCGCGCACGCTCACGATCGCCGGCGGTAGTTCGCCGCCCGCGCTCGGGCCGGTGGTCGCACGGAAGCCAAGCGGCAGTCGGCGAGCAGCTCGGTGGCCGCCCACAACCGCCATGTCCGACTCGCCCCACAGCCAATCGAGCACCGAGAAGTGCAACGCAGCGGCGACGTACTCGTTGGCCTCGTCGGCCTGTGGCGTATCAAAGTCGGGCGTCGCAAACAGAAACCGCACGTACGCCTCGACCGCACGACTCCGCTGGCCGTCGCGGGCCAACTGGCGAGCGTCAGCAAACTGGCCCTCGATCTGCCGTCGCACGCGACGCACCACGACGGCGGCAAGCTGCTCCACCACCGACTCAATCGGCTCGACCGCTCGGTCGGCGCTGGCGGCGTCGCCGGTAAACGTTGCCACGAAATCCTCCGCCGGCTGCTTGTCGCTTCGGTCCGCATCACGCACGACAAGTCCGATCCGCACCGTCGCGTGGTCGTCACGATCGGCACTCACGGCCCCGTCTATCACGAGCCGCTTCCAGACTCGCCCAGCATCGAGCACGGTCGGCGAAACCAGTTCCAAATCGCGCAGCTCCGTCGCTCGCAGCCGCGCGGCCAAGTGGCGCTGGAGCCGCACGGCAAGTTCCTTGTGATGGACGTCGGCCGCTTGGAAGTGGACGGCCGCCGCAATGCGTCGCTCGACACGGAATCGCTCGGCGAGTTCTCGCGCCTTCGCATCGAGCGGCCCTCGCGAGTCGGCCGGCGCCATGAGCGAAGCGCGAAGCATGGCCACGTAGGCGGACCCAGTGAGGCCGGGCGCGACCGCCAGCGATTCGCTGGTCGCGCCTTCGCGCGACGTCGGCGTCCAACTGGCAACCTTGGCCGCCGGGCCTGCTGTCGGTGTCGGTGCGACCGACTCCGCGACGCCGCCCGTCATCCTGAGCGGCGCGCCATCGACCGAGCAGAAACGAGCGTAGCTGTCGTACGTGCGCTGGCAACGCGGGCAGACTTGTGTTCGCTCTCGCTTCGCCGGTGCGTCGGCGAGCGGCACGCCGTCGATGGGGCAGAAGCGATCGGTCGCCGCAAAGGTGTGCTTGCACGTCGGGCAGACTTTGGCCGTCGCGGCAGCGGGCGCCACGGGTGAAGCCGCATCCTGAGGGCGGGCCATGGCCACGCCCAGCACGAGCACCGGTGCCATCCAGGGCACACATCGCCAGCAGGTCATGATTGTCAGTCGGCGCGGTAGCGTCCTTGAAACCGGTCGGCCGGGTACTTCGCGGCGTTCTTTTGCAACTTGCCGAGCACGGCCGTCGCCACATCAATCTCCATCGCGTTGGCCAGGCTCAGCGCATAGCACAGAACGTCGGCCAACTCGTCGGCAACCTGGGCCTTGTCGGCGGCGGATGCGGCCACGGCCAACGATTCGGCCGGGTCCAGCCACTGAAAATGCTCCATCAACTCAGCGGCCTCGATCGCCAGCGACATCGCCAGGTTCTTCGGCGTGTGATACTTCTGCCACTGACGATCGGCCACAAACGCGCGCATCGCGTCCCGTAGTTGCTGTACAGAGGTATCGGCGTCGCTCATGGGGGTTGCTCACTCCGGGGAATCTCAGCCATTCGGCCCAACCGGCAAAGTCGACACGTTCGTCGCAGCCGGCCGTGCGTATAATGTCGCCCGACGGTCCGCGACGCCAGAAGCCGTGGGGCAGGCTTCCAGCCTGCCATGTCGGTAGGGCAGGCTTCCAGCCTGCCATGTCGGTAGGGCAGGCTTCCAGCCTGCCATGTCG
>DAIOWH010000190.1:0-10994 GCA_036758585.1 Planctomycetia bacterium | reverse complement strand
TGCGGGTTAAACGACCGAGGCCGATTTCAGACCCTATTCAATGCGGCACAGTACTAAAGAGGAGTTGCCATGCCCAAGGTCCTGATGCCGATCGGCGACGCGAGCGAAGTGCTCGACACAATGTACCCGTACTTTCGGCTGCCCGAAGACGGCTTCGAGGCGGTCGTGGCCGCGCCCGAGCGGCGAATCTATCACCTGGTCGAACACGACACGCACCCCGACTGGGACATCACCATCGAAAAGCCGGGCTACAACCTGCGCTCGCAAATCGCCTTTCGCGAAGTGAACCCGGACGAGTACGCCGGCCTCTTTCTATCCGGCGGCCGGGCGCCGGAATACCTGCGCTACGACGCGGACTTGATGCGGATCGTGCGGCACTTCTTCGAGAAGAACAAACCGGTCGCGTCGGTCTGCCACGGCATCGAACTGGTCGCCGCAGCGGGCGTGTTGAAGGGCCGAACGGCCACGACCGTAAAGAAGTGCCGCTACGACATCGAGTTTTCCGGCGGCCGTTACGTCGATGAACCGGTCGTCGTCGACGGCAACCTGGTCACCGCCCGCGTCTGGCAAGACAACACCGTGTTCATGCGCGAGTTCATCAAGATGCTCAAGGCCGCGACCCGATAGCCTCACGACCGAATCAAGGGGAGATCACCGATGGACGAGTTCAATCAAGGCGACATGGTCTTTGCCACGTGGCTCGACGATGGGTTTCTGTATCCGTGCGTGATCATTGCTTTGGAAGACGGCGTAGCGCATGTCGCCTACCTTGACGGCGACGAAGGCGACGTGGCCGTCAGCGACCTTGTGCGCGGCGAGATCACTGCGGGAATGAACGTATCGGTGAATTACAAGGGCCGCGGTCTCTACTACGGCGGCACGGTCCTTTCGTGCGTCGGCATGGCCGTCGAGATCCAGTACGAAGACGGCGAGTGTGGCTGGGCGTCATTGGCCCAGTGCCGCGTTTCTTCGATTCAAGTGTCGCGCCGGTTCCTGCGGCCATCAGTGAACTAGATCAGGCGACCCCAAGGCATTAGAGTGTCTTGGCGCAGCATGCGCGAGGCTCAAAGAATCGCCCATCGCGGGAGGACATGACATGACCAACGCGGAGCATCAAGACATCAGCGAGGCAAGCTCGATGTCGACATCGGACTTCGAAGACAACCTCCAGATTGCCTGTGCGATCGAAGCCCAACTCGACGCCATTGTCACCCGCGACCCCGCCGGGTTCGCCCAAAGCCCGATTCCTGCAATGACACCGGTCGAACTCCCAAGGAAGTCGTAGTGCAGGCGGCTCGCCTGCGGCTTCCTTTGACGACATTGCAGGCGGGCCGCCTGCACTACGCTAATGAAGCGACTCGCAACACCTGGCCCGGCCGCCGGAACGTAGCAGTCCCAGGAGACGGAATGAAAGCAGCGTACATCGAACGAACCGGATCGCCCGACGTCATTCAGTTCGGCGACTTGCCCACACCGGCGCCCGGCGCCGGCGAGGTGCTGGTGAAGGTCGCCGCCGTGTCGGTGAACCCGATCGACACGTACATTCGGGCCGGCATGGTCGCGATGCAGTTGCCGATGCCTTACATCGTCGGTTGCGATCTGGCGGGCGTCGTCGAGAAAGTCGGCCCGGGCTGTTCCCGATTCAAGCCGGGCGATCGCGTGTGGGGTTCCAATCAAGGACTGCTCGGCCGCCAAGGGACTTTCGCCGAGTACGCCGCGGCGCGCGAGCAGTTGCTCTACGCGACGCCAACCGGCGTGAAGGACACAGAGGCCGCGGCGGCGGCCCTCGTCGGCATCACGGCCCACCTCGGCCTGTTTCGATGTGCGAAGCTGCAACCCGGCGAGACCGTGTTCGTCAACGGCGGCACGGGCGGCGTCGGGTCGATGGTCGTCCAGATGGCTGGGGCGGCCGGCGCCCGTGTGGTCACGACGGTCGGTTCCGCCGAAAAGGCGGCGCTCGCCCGAGGCTGGGGCGCCGACTTGGTCGTGAACTACAAGACCGATGACGTGCCCGTGGCCATCAAGCAATTCACCGGCGACGCCGGGGTCGATGTCTGGTACGAGACGCAGCGCGAGCCGGACTTCCAGCGTGCCGTGCCGCTTATTCGTCGCCGCGGCCGCATGATCATCATGGCCGGCCGGCAGGCTCAGCCGATCTTCCCGGTCGGCCCGTTCTACACGAAGGACCTCAGCCTGTTCGGCTTCGCCATGTTCCTCGCCACGCCGGCTGAACAACAAGCATGCGCCGACGACATCAACCGCTGGCTCGCTGCCGGAAAGCTGCGCGCGCCGATCGGCCGCACGTTGCCGCTCGCCGACACTGCCGTTGCGCACCGACTGCAGGAACAAAACACCCTCGAGAAGGCGGGCACACTGACAGGGAAGATCGTACTGACGCCGTGAGGGAGGAATTGAGGATAGAGGATTGAGGATAGAGGATAGCGGATGCTGTCGCTGACCGCCGTTCTTCAATCCTCTATCCTCCATCCTCAATCCTCGATCCTCTATCCTTCAACTCCCTCACCACTCACCCAGTTCATGCTCGCCCGCGACCTCGGCCGACTCTTCTGCCGCCGCGGCGCGACGCGAGCGCAGCCACGAGGCGCCCGCGAAGCCGATGGTGGCCGCGACTATCGCCGCCGTGGACACGGCGAACATGGCGTCGAACCCCCAGTGGTCGATCACCGCGCCGAGCACCGGGGCGCCCCACATCATGCCGAAGTCGAGGAAGCCGAGGATCAGCGTCGTGCCGGTCGCTCGGTGCCGTTCCGGAAATGCATCGGCGCCCAGCGTCGTGACCGAGGGAAACAGCAGCGCGTGACCCGTGCCGGCGGCCAGCGCGGGAAACGCCAGTTGCCAGTCGCTGTCGATCCAGAGATACATGATCATGCTGCTTGCCAGGAACCCCATGCCGACGAGCGCGGCGGTGCGTCGGCCGATTCGTTCGGGCAGGTGTCGGCCGAAGACGCGCATCAGGATCGCCGTCGGGGCGTAGAACCAAAAGAACGTCGCCAGCCCGCTCAGCCCGCGCGCGTCGCGGAACCGCGTCAGGAACGTGGTCGGCACGACCAGGGCCATGCCCATCATCATTGCCACGGCGACGATCCATCCCGGCCAGTATTGCACCAGCACGCGCGCGAGCGCGGGCGGTTCGTGCGGCGCCGGCCGCGGCGTGTGCCGCGTCAGGTACAGCACCAGCCAGAAGTAGACGAAGATCATCGCCGCGGCGGTCGAGAACAGCAGCACGAACCGCGTCATGCCGAGCGGGGCCAACTCGAACATCCAATCGCCCAGCCTCGGCCCGATCATCATTCCCAAGAAGCCCGAAACGCCGAGCGTCCCTACCAGCTCGGCCCGCCGCTCGGTCGGCACGTCGGTGCAGAGGTGAAACACCGAGCACGAGAACATGCCGGCGACTCCGCAGGTGTACACGATCCGCGCCGCGTAGATGCTCGGACCGAGCGAGTCGATTGTCAGAAACGCCAGGCTGCCCGCCACCGACGCCAGCGCCGATCCGGCCCACACGTAACGCGGACCCTGTGAGTCGATCACCCGGCCCAGCCACAGCCGCAGACCGATACCCGCACCCGTCCCGACCCCGACAATCAGGCCGGCGTCGGAAGCCGTGCCGTGCAGGAAGTCCACGAAGTCGGCAAACCGAAAGCTCAAGCTGTTCGCCGTGGTCAGCAGGAAGTTGGCCACGAACGCGGTCCAGAACATGGAACCGTACAACGAACGGGGCGCCGCCGACGGGCTGACTGTGGGGACCGCGCCGCCGACCTTCGCTTCGCCGGCGGACTCAGAAACTGAAGCACGATCCTCCATTCTCGATTCTCGATCTCGGTCGATGTGAAGCAAGGTTGGCGGCACGGGTTCTTGGTTCGAGTTATGACTATCCGGGCGACGGTATCGGCTGTCAAGGTACACGTGAATCCCCCGACTCATTCGGCGACTAGACACCAGAGAGCTGCGGCCGCTATCTGGTTCGCCGAGCTGCAAGAAACCAGTTGCCTTGCGGGCGGCCGGTCGGTCGGCTATGACATTAACCAGCCATACGCTGATAGGGAGTGCACGACAATGAACGATAGAGCTGCAGCGCCCGCCGATGCATCGCCCGACCCCGCGAGTCGCGAGCACTTCGAGCAACCGACCGCGTTCGGTCGCCTGCGCTGGTGGGTCGAAGAGTCGCCGATGGCGCTGATCGCGTCCGCCGCGCTCTTCTTGGTGTCGTGCGGGTTCCTGTTCATTCTGACCTCGAAGTCGCTGCGAGCCGACATGCCGCTCGTGTCGGTTGCGATCCAAGCGGTCGCGGCCGAGAGCCTCGCGTCCGGCGACGTCCCCAAAGAAGAAAATGCGACGGAGTTTCAGACTCTGTCGAGCGGCGACGAACCGCAACGCGACCCGGTCGAGGAGATGCCGAACCTACCGGAGTTGCCGCGCACCGATGTGAACATCGATCCGAAGGAAGTGCTCGGCAACCAGGGTGAAACACAGAAACAACTCGATGAAACCGACGCCGCCCTGCGCCAAGCAGGCGACATGCTGCGGAAGGCGCTCGAGGCCAACCAGCGCCGCGAGCAAGGCGAAGGCGCCGGTGCCGGAGACGGCGGGGCCGGACAAGTCGATCCCAACAGCACGCCCGGCCGACAAGCACGCTGGGTCATCAGCTATCCGCTGCTCCCCCAAGGCGAGTACGAACGCATGCTCGACGCCTTCCGCATCGAACTCGCCTATGTCGATTCCGACCGCCGCACGATGCAGTATCTCGCCAACCTCTCGGGCGCCGGACGCAAGCGCACGGGCGACATCACCAAAGAGGACCGCATGTTCTGGTTCTGGGTCGGGAACAACCGACTGCGCGACGTCGACGACGCCATCTTCCGCCGCCACGGACTCGAACCGGCTAGCGAGACCGTCCACCTCTACTCCAAGGAGCTCGAGCACAAGCTCGCCCAAATGGAGAAGGAACATCTCGGACGCCAATTCAAAACCAGCAACGTCGACCGTATCGCCCAAACGACTTTCCGGTTGGTCGAGGGCGGCCCCAGCGACTGGCATGTTGAGGTGACTGGCATGACCCTGCGATAGGAATCGTTGGCTGCACAACGGATTGCGGCTTGAAGTACATTGGGCCAAGCACGTCTCGGAGGAACCTGTGAATCTCCTGTCGCTCTTCGATCGGCAATTTGCCATCAGCGATCCGCAATTCCTCCTCTTCGCTCAATCCACCGTAAGTTGGTGGACGATGGCCAAGGCGTCGGGCTGGTGCGGCATCGTGCAGGTCCTGCTGGCCGTGGTGGCGCTCGCGCTGATCATCGAGCGGTTCATCGCGTACAACGGCGAAAGCACTCACATGGAGAGCTTCATTCCGGCCTTCGAAGAGGCGATCAAGTTGGGTCAGAATGAACGAGCGCTCGAACTGTGTCGCGCCGAGACCGGGCACATTCCCGAGGTGTTCGCGTACGCCGTGGAGCACCGCGACGAGGGGATGATCGCCGTGCGCAAGAGCCTGGCCGCGCGAATCGAACTTCAGATTCTGCCGCGGTTGCGACGACGCATGGCCGCGCTCGCAGTCATCTCGAAGACCGAGCCGATGCTCGGACTCTTCGGCACCGTGGCCGGCATGATCGGCGCCTTCATCCGGATCGCGCAGCCCGGCGGCAACCGCGACCCGTCGGCGCTGGCCAACGACATCGGCCTGGCTCTCGTGACCACCTACATCGGCCTGGTCGTGGCCATTCCCGTCATCTATTTCCTCGCCTACTTTCGCGGCCGAGTGCAGCAGTTTGAACTGGACCTGGAACTGTACGTACAGCGATGCCTGGAGCTGCTGGCAAGGTGAAATGGAGTGTAGTGGTCAAATTGCTAATTGCCAGCGGTCGCGTGGCCCTCAATTAACAATTGACGATTGACCATGACCCAATGACCCCGTCTTCCTGGCAAGTTCGACGTACCAAGGGACGCCGGATCTACACCGGTCTGTCGCGCCGTCAGGTCGAATCTGCGCTGCGGTCGGGCAAGCTCACGGCCGACGACCTCGCGATGCCGCCGCGCGCCGACCGCTGGATGAAGGTCTCGGTCGCACTCGTACACACCGGCGACGAAGCGATTTTCGCCCAACCGATCGCCGAGGTCGCCGCCGCCGAATGGGCGCCGATGGAAAAGGAAGGCCGCCTCGTCAAGCCCGAGGTCGATGACGAAGACCCATCCGAGATGGACATGACGCCGATGATCGACGTCACTACGCTGTTGTTGATTTTCTTTCTGGTCGGCGGCGTGTTCATGCTTCAGGCGGCGATCGAGATGCCGAAGGCGAAGAGCGGCTCGCCTCAGGAGGCCGCCGAGCGCAAGCCGGTCGGCATTGTGATCGAGGTGGACGCCGCCGACGAGTCGGGCGGCAGGATCAGTTTCGATGGCGCCCACGACGCCAAGGTCGCACTGGACGACCTCGTCAAAGGCTATCGCGAGCAGGTCGAAGCGGGGGCGATCGACGAAGCGATCATCAAGGCCCATCGCGCCGTGCCATTCGCGCTCGTGCGTCGCGTGATGGCCAAACTGACCGAGGCGGGCGTGGTCCGCATTGCGATCGGCGTCGAAGACGCGCCCGCCGGCCGCCGCACGGAGGACGCCCCGTGAACTGGAGCGCGCGAACTAGTGCGCCGCCGCGAACCTATCGCGGGCTTTCGTTCGAGCAGCTTCGAGCGCTCGTGCTCGACGGCGAACTTGTCGAGAACGACTGGGTGCAGCGCGAGGGCGACGCCGCGTGGACCGAACTCGGCGCGGTCCCCGAACTGGCCGACGCCCTGCCCGCGTTCACATTCCGTCGCGACCGCGCCATCGAAGCCATCGACGCCGACATGGACATGACCCCCATGATCGACGTCGTCTTCCAACTCCTGCTCTTTTTCATGCTCATCTCGACCTTTCAAGTGCAGAAGGCGATCGGATTTTCCGACCCCGGCGACACTAAAGATGCGAAGAACATCCCGACGCTCGGTCAGCTTGGTCGCGACCGCGTGCTGGTCGCGATCAGTGCTCAGAACCAGATCGAACTGCTACACTATGACGGCCAGGGCAAGGAGTCGCGACGCGAGCCGATCAAACGCGACGAGCTGACCGACCGATTCAGTCAGATCGCCAAAGACGAGCGGAAGACCGCGGTCGTGATCCAGGCCGACGACAAGGTCCAGCACGATAGCGTGATCGCGGTGATCGACGCCGCCTATCAGGCCAACATGGAAGACATCCGTATCGCCGAGTCGGTCGAGACGGGCAAGGCCGCCGACAAGCCGGCGACGCCGACCGCGCCCAAGCCCGGCGGAGCGGGCAGAAGGGTCGTCGATGAATGAACGGCCTAACGCGGGCCGCGTCCGCAACCCCACGTGGCGGACGCTGCCAGCGTCCCGTGCCGACGCTGGCAGCGTCGGCCACGAACATGCGCGCACGGAGCGCGCATATGACAACCTCTGACTCTATCACGATAGAGGATACAGGATCGAGGAGGGGGATCGACGTTGGAGCACCGTCGATCCTCCGTCCTCTTCGTCGAACCTCGCTCCAACATGAACTCACCGCACGACGCCATCCCGATGCTGCCGTCGCGGCCGCTTGCGAAGCGGCGGCGGCGATCAAACCGGCCGATCTTCGTGGCCGTCGCAGCGCTCGCCGCCCTCGCCGTCGTCGTGACGGGTTGGGGGGTCAAACGCCGCGTCGCCGCCATGGCCGACGAGGTGCTCAACCGGGCGGACGAATTGTTCGACAGCGGCGCGTTCGGCAAGGCCCAGCGTGAGTACGAGCTGTTTCGCCGCGAGTATCCGGGCGACCCGCGAGCCGCCGACGCCGAGACCGCAGCCGAGCTAGCGATCGCCGCACAGTCGGTGAGCGACGAACTGGCCGACCCCGCGCGCGTGATCGGCTCGCTGGGCAACTTTGCGGCCGACCTGAGCGACGACCCCGTGCTGCGCGGCCGCTGGCCGCTCGTCCTCACGCTCGTCCACCGGCGCGCACGAGCGGCCATCGAACGCGCTCGGCAGTCGCTCGACGCCGCCGACCTTGCGGCCGGCGAGACCTGGCTGCGCTGGCTGCACGATCAACAAGACGCACGCATCGAGGGCGCCGACGCCGTCGAACTGGCCGAACTCGACGCGACCGTGCGCGAGTTGCGTGCGGCGATCGCCGCCGCCTCAGAGCGCCGCCGCGTACTGGACATCGCCGAACAGTCGCTCGGCCACCCGACGCCTGAACGGCTGGCGGCGGCGGTCCACGCGATCAGGAAGTCGAACTCCAACGCCGCAAAGCCAGACCCGCAGTTCGCCGAGCTGCTCGATCGACTCAGGCAAACTCTGCGCGATCAGGTCCGGATCGTCGCCGCCGTGCCGCCAACCGAATCCGCACCGCCCGTGCCTCGACTGCCCGTTGAGGACTATTCGCGACTGAGCACGCGCACCGAACCGAAGTCAGCGACCGTGCAGGCCCGCGACCCAGTCTTGGTCCGCACCAAAGACCTCTGCTTTGCGCTCGAACCGGCCACGGGCGCGACGCGATGGGTGCTGCGCGTCGGCTACGACGCTCCGACGCCCGAACTTGTCTCGCTCCCGACCGGCCGCGCTCTACTCGTCCCTTGGACCCGACCCGCCCTGCCAAGAAACGACACGAGAGCGACTGCGAGCGGCGAGCAATCGTCCTTCATCTCCCTGTGCGACGCAGCGACCGGCGAGGCCGTGTGGTCATGGCAGTCGCCCGCAACGCTGGTCGGCTCGCCGGCGGTCGCCCGCGACACCGTGTTCGTTGCGACATCCGCCGCCGACGTGTTTCAGCTTGATCTCGAAACCGGGACGCCGCGCGGCCGCATTCACTTGCCCGAACCGATCGACGGCCCGCCGACGGTGCGCGAGGACCGGCGCGGGCTGTGCATCGTCGGCGCGCGAAACGCCGTGTACCTGTTCGACCTCGCCGGCGAGGCGACTCAGTGCAGCGACGTGGTTCTGCTCGATCGTCGCCGCGACAGCGCCGGCTGCCACGCAATCTGGGTGCTCAACTACGTCGTCGTGTTCGACAACACGTTAATGGACGGGGCGCTGGTGCGCGTGCTGCACGGCGGGCCGTCGGGCTATCGTCTCGTGCGCGAGCTTGCGATCGAGGGCCGCGTGTGGGACCCACCGGTCGTGGACGGCGCCCACATGTTCGTCGTCACCGACCGCTGGCAACAGCACTGCTTCGCCTTGGATGCGGACGACCCGGCGATCAACTTGTTCACGGCCGCCACAGTGCCGCAACCGGACGAGCCGCCGCAGCGCGTGCGCCCGCGGTTCGCGCGGTCGAGCGAAGCGCCGTTTCTGTCGCTGACCGACGCCCTGCGCGCCTATCGCATCGAGCCGGTCCGCGCGGTGTTCACCGAACTGTGGCGCCGGCCGCTGCCTCACGCCGCCGCGGCCGGCAGCGGCCCGATCCAGTCGCGTGGCAACTTGGCGATCGTCGTGTGGCCCGAATCGCTCGGCGATGGCTCGCACGTCGAGGCCGTGGCGACGGCGTCGGGCGAACTCGTTTGGGACGCGCACCTGGGCGTCGCCGCCCGCGACGCGCTGCCGATTGGTCCGAGCGCATCGGCGACGAACATCGTCGCGTGCAACATGCGGGGCGATGTCTTCTCGATCGCGCCGGCGGGCGGTCCGTCGCGGCCGCTGAGTCTGCCCGCGCCCGCGTCGGGCATCCAGGTCACCGCCGACGGCCAGCGCATGGTCTACGTCGCGGAGCCGGGTACTCGCCTGCAATCGGTGGCCACCGCCGACTGGCGGGGTCGCGAGCCGCTGCCGTTGGCCGCCGCACCAACATCGGCGCTGACGCTGCTCGAAGGCAAGGTGACGATTGGAGGCGCCGGTGCAGCGACCGAACGGGTCGGCCAGTGGGTGCTGTTTGTGACGACCGACCGGAAGCTCGAAATGCGGCCGGTCGATGGTCCCGACGCGGTGCACGCGGCGCGGCTGCCCGCGGTCGGCGACGGCGGCGATGCGTGGACGTGGCCGCCTCGCGTCGTCGCAGACCAGCACATCATCGTCGCTCATCCGGCCGGGACGATCTGCCGCGCCGAGCTGCGGCAGGCCGAGGGCATCGTGCATCTCTTTGTGACTGACGCACGCAGCGATCTGCCGCCCCTGGCCGGGCCGCCCGTGGCTATCGGCGATCGTCTGCTGTGCGCCGGATCAGGTGGTCGATGTCTGCTGCTCGATCCGACGACGCTCAAGACGATCGCAGAATGGGACGCGAAATCGCCCATCCGCGCCGTCGCGGCCGGCGACTACGCACTCGCCGCGATTCAAACCGACGAACGGCTGCAATCGCTTCGCATCGACGCCATGGGCCTCGCGGTACACTGGGCGACGCCGCTCGATGGACCCGGCTGGCTCGTCAGCGCCGAGCCGGGCCGGCTGTTTGCGGTGCACGAATCGGGGCTGGTTCGCTGCATCGACCCGACCAGTGGCAAGACGACGGCCGAAATCGAGACGCCCGCGCCGCTGGCTCTGCCGCCGCGAACTGTCGCCGGCGAGTTGGCGTTGTGTACGATAGACGGCGGGTTGCACTTTGTGGCACTGCCCGACCGGCGATGAAGGAGTCGGTCATGTCGGCACCAAGCAACGGGACCGAAATAACTTGCCGCTTTTGGGCGGACAGTAGCCCGACGCGCGAGCGAGGAATCGGCAAGAAGATCACCTCGCTTGCGCGTCGGACTACTGTGAGTGAACGGGAAGTTATTTCGGCCCCGTTCCTAAACAAGTGAAATCGGGAACTAATTCCTGACCAAGTACTTAGTCCCGAAGGGACGTGAGTCGATAGCCAGGGGCGTTAGCCCCTGGGGATGAGGCAGGGACAACGTACCAGCCCCGAAGGGGCGGCACGGGATGTTGCGCCCCTTCGGGGCTTGCCGAACAATCCCGGACCTGTAACCAGGGGCTCGCGCCCCTGGCTATCGACTCGCGCCGCTTCGCGGCTGGCCCTGT
>DAIOWH010000189.1:0-11205 GCA_036758585.1 Planctomycetia bacterium | reverse complement strand
GCCCGCCGCTCGACGTGGCGTCATCGTCCGAGTGAACGGCATCGACCATGGCCCGTTTTCTCCACGCGGCCTCGCGGCGTATGGGCAGAACGGCGATGACGTGATCACCGTCCACGCCCGGCTCTCGCAGCCCGCGCACCTGCACGGCGGGGCCGGCAACGACGTGGTCCAGGGCGGTCGCGGCAATGACTGGCTCGAAGGCGGCGACGACACCGACGTGCTCCGCGGAATGCGCGGCAGCGACCGAATGGACGGCGGCGCCGGAGCCGACACCTTGTACGTCGGTCGCCTGGACGAACTGATCGATGCGATGCTCGATCTCGTCATAGGACCACGTCGGCGACGACTGTGAGATTTCGTTTGTCCTCCACGACTGCACGAGACCAAGCAAGCCGCCGATTCCCCGCGAGCTGAGCAACGACCATGCACTTTCATTCTCTAAGCTCACATTCCATATCTGCACGCGCGTCGTCTATGCCGCACGCGGCCATCAATGAGACGTTTTCGTTCAACGCCCAGCCGAAGGCGCCGGCAGAACATGGCTGGGATTGTGCATCTCCGGTCGCCTGCGTCTCCGCGTTAAACGAGTCAAACCTGCCGCGTGCGGCATAAACGACTTGCGCACGCCAAATCGCAGACCGTGTCGTGCGCCCGCGAGCACGGGTGCGACACCGGCGGACATGACGGTGTTGCCAAGGCACGCGAGGTGCTTCTTGCTGTGCGGAACTCGCCGCCGTAAAGTGATCGCGACTTAGTCCTCAAGGAGACTCGCCATGCAGAATACCGCGACGGTTGGGATGATGTTTCTCTGGCTGGCGACTTGCGCAATCGCCGACGACGCGTCCGAACCCATCGTGGCGGCGCTGAGCAAGCCGGTGCTCGATCCGAATTCGGTTATCGGCGAACTTCAGACGTATTGTTCGCGGATGCCGCCGTTCCCCATGGCACGCACGCCCGATGAATGGCAAGGTTACGCGGACCGCATTCGTCAGCAGGTGCTCGACCGCGTCGTATTCCGCGGCGAGGCGGCCCGCTGGCGCGACGCACAGACTCGCGTCGAGTGGTTCGACACGATCGACGGCGGCCCGGGCTACCGCATCAGGAAGCTGCGCTACGAGGCGCTGCCGGGGTTGTGGATACCCGCATTGCTGTACGTTCCGGAAAAACTCGAGGGCAAAGTCCCCGTGGTCATGAATGTCAACGGCCACGACGGCAACGGCAAAGCGGCCGTCTACAAGCAGATTCGCTGCATCAACCTGGCCAAACGCGGGATGATCGTGCTCAACCCCGAGTGGCTCGGCATGGGGCAACTCCGCGAAGATGGCTTCCGACACTCGCGCATGAACCAGCTCGACTTGTGCGGCACGAGCGGGCTGGCGCCGTTCTACTTGGCGATGAAGCGCGGCATCGACATCCTGGTCGGGCAAGAGCACGCCGACCCCGAGCGGCTCGCCGTGGCCGGACTGTCCGGCGGCGGCTGGCAGACGATCATCATCAGTTCGCTCGACACGCGAGTGAAGTTGGCCAACCCGGTGGCGGGCTACTCGAGCTTTCTGACGCGCCTGTACAACAACTCCGACATGGGCGACTCGGAACAGACGCCGTGCGACCTGGCGACCGTGGCCGACTACACTCATCTGACGGCGCTGCTGGCGCCGCGACCGGCGCTGCTGACATACAACATTAAGGACGACTGCTGTTTCGCGGCCGGTCATGCGTTGCCGCCGCTGCTCGAGGCCGCGCGGCCGGTGTATCGGCTTCACGGCACCGAGCTGAGCCTGCGTCCGCATGTGAATCACCGGCCGGGCACGCACAACTTCGATCGTGAAAACCGCGAGGCGCTTTATCGCATGGTCGGCGACTTCTTCTACGCCGGAGTCGCCGGCTACGACTCGTTCGAGATTCCCAGCGACGCCGAGGTCAAGTCGGGCGATCAGCTCAAGGTCGACCTGCCGGCCGACAACGCCAACTTCCACACGCTCGCCGCGTCGCTGGTCAAGGACCTGCCGCGCGGCGCCGAACTGCCGTCGGACCGTGCGGCTGCGGTCGAGTGGCAGCGCACGCGGCGCACCAAACTGCGACAGCTCGTTGCGGCGAAGGACTGGATCGTCGAGGCGGACAAGATCGATGCGAACGACGCCGCCGGCCTGACGACGACGTCGTGGCGGTTGCGCATGGCGGGCGGGCTGTCTGTGCCGGCCACGGAACTGAGCCGCGGCGATGCGAGGGCGACCACGTTGCTCGTCGCGGACGCGGGGCGCAAGGGGCAGGCCGCCCATGTCGAGCGGTTGCTTGCCGCGGGCCACCGCGTCGTTGCCGTCGACCCGTTCTACTTCGGCGAATCGCGACCGGCGCACCATGATTACCTGTTCGCGCTGCACATCGCAACGATCGGCGATCGTGCGCTCGGCGTGCAGGCGTCGCAACTCGCCGCGGTCGCGCGATGGGCGGTGCGACACAAGACCGGACCCGTGACGCTGGCGGCGGTCGGACCGAGGTCGAGCGTGGCCGCACTCGTAGCCGCCGGACTCGAAGAACAAGCGATCGCCCGCATCGATCTGACCGAGTCACTCGGCAGCCTCAAGGAAGTGATCGAGAAGAACAGCACCTTCGACCAGTCACCAGAGCTTTTCTGTTTCGGTTTGCTGCAGGACTTCGATGTGCGCCCGCTGGCGGCGCTGGTCGCGCCGCGACCGGTGAAGTTCGTCGAGCCGTCCGATCGTGTGAAGGCCGAGGCGGGACCGTTGCGCGCCTGGTACGAGACGCTCGACGCAGGATTCGACCTGTAGCCGCCGGCGCGGAGGTTCGGCGAGGATTCTCCCATGCGCGTGTTTGTTACTGGCGGGACCGGCCTCATCGGCAGTCGAATAGTCGAGCACCTGCTCGATCGCGGCGACGCGCCCGTGGTGCTTTCCCGCGACCGCAGCCGGGCCGCCGCCAAGTTGGGGCCGCGGGTCGAGTTGGTCGAGGGCGATCCCACGGCGGACGGCGACTGGACGCGCGGCGTCGAAGGGGCCGACGCGGTGGTCCACCTTGCCGGCGAGAACATCTTTGCGCGGCGGTGGAACGCCGAGTTCAAGGCACTGATCCACGACAGCCGAGTGCAATCGACCCGTCGCGTTGTAACCGCGATCGCACGGGCCGCTGCGAAACCGTCGGTGCTGGTCAGCGGGTCTGCGATCGGATTCTACGGCCCGTGCGGCGACGAAGAACTTACCGAGGCAGCGCCGGCCGGATCGGATTTCTTAGCCCAGTCGTGCACCGAGTGGGAGGCGGCCGCTCGCGAGGTCGAGTCGGCTGGCGTGCGGCTGGTGATCGTGCGTACCGGCGTCGTGCTCTCCACGCGAACCGGCGCGCTGTCTCAGATGTTGACCCCGTTCAAACTTGGCGTCGGCGGCCCGGTGGGCAACGGCCGACAGTGGATGTCGTGGGTGCACCTCGACGACCTAGTCGGCGTCATTCTGCACGCCATCGACCACACGCACGTACGTGGCGTGCTGAACGGCACAGCGCCCGGCGCGGTCACGAACCGAGAGTTCAGCAAGGCGCTCGGCCGCGCCCTCGGTCGGCCGGCGATTTTCCCTGTACCCGTGTTCATGCTGCGCCTGCGGTTCGGCGAGGTCGCCGACGTGATTTCGACGGGCCAGCGCGTCGTGCCGGCGCGCACGCTGGAGGCGGGCTACCAGTTTCGCTACCCCGACATCGATGGCGCGCTCGGCGACCTGCTGAGTCGCTGACAGAATCGCCGCGTGGCCGCAGAACCCATTACGGAGACCTACATGAAAACCATCCTCGCGTCGACAAGCTGAACGAGGCGGGCGTATCGGCCAAGGTCGTTGCCGCCGAGGGCAAGACGCACCCGCGTCGGACTCGCACGTGTTTGTTTGTTGAACATCGCCGCTCGCGGCCATATAATCCCGCCCACTTGTTGCCTGGGCCAGGCGCGGCGAGCCTTCGCCGAGCGGGCGCGAAGCCCCTCCAGTTGGGCTGAGTCCGGCGATCGAACCTCGATCTTGCGAATGTCGAAAGGAGCTTGGATAGATGAACGAGAACAACGCCGCACCGGCCGAAGCCTCTGCCGCCAACGCGCAGCGGCTGCTTCGGGGCGGATTCATGGCGATCCTTGCGGCTGGAGTTGGCTTCTCGATCCGCGGCGGCTTCCTCGACAACTGGGGCGCCGAGTTTGGTTTCACGGCTACGGAACTGGGCGACATCAGCGGCGCGGGCTTCACCGGGTTCTGCTTCGGCATCATTATCGGCGGACTCGTCTGCGACCGGATCGGCTATGGCAAGCTCGTGGTCGCAGCCTTCTTGTTCCACATCCTATCTGCCGTCGTGACCTTCGCCGCCGTTCCCACCATGGACAAGGAACTCGTCCGAAGTCTCCTGACTTGGGGGTCGTTCATCTTTGCGTTCGCCAACGGAACGTTAGAAGCGGTGGCCAATCCGCTCGTCGCAACGCTCTTCTTCTACAATCGCACGCACTACTTGAACATCCTTCACGCCAGTTGGCCGGCGGGTCTGGTGCTCGGCAGCGCGTCTGGCTGGGTGCTGGACGACTTGCTGGAGGTACACTGGAAAGTGCAGTTCGCGCTGTTCCTCGTCCCGACAGTGCTCTACGGGGTGATGTTCTTCGCTCAGCATTTTCCGAAATCCGAAGCGTCGCAAAAAGGGCTTAGCCTGGGCGAGATGTTTCGAGACGTCGGAGTGCTCGGCGCGTTGGTCGTCTGTTACTTGCTCGCCCTCTTCTTCAACACTTTCATTGGCCTGGACGTACCCACTTCGTACACGCTCGCGGTAGTGCTGCAGGTGGGAGTCGGGTTCCTGACGAGGACGGACACCAACATTTCGATTGAGTCGTTGGTCGGCGTGGCGGCGTGCACGCTGGTGGCAATGTACTTTCAACAGGGTTTCGCGCTGCCGGCGAACTCGACCATCGTGATCGGCGCGGCCCTGTTGTTTGGACTTGGGAAGGTGATGAAGTGGTCGTTGGGTTCGGTCATCCTGTTTACGCTGTTCATCGCCCACGCGCTCGTGGGCGCCGTGGAACTTGGCACCGACAATTGGATACAGAACATTACCGGCAACATCCTGAGTTCTCAGGAAGGCAAGTGGCTGTTTGTGTTCACGTCCATGACGATGTTTGCCCTGCGATTCTGCGCCGACTTCATCGAAAGACGCATCGGTTTGTCGCCCGTCGCAATCCTGCTAACGTGTGCGATCTTGGCCTGCATCGGCTTGTGGCTGACCAGCATGATCACTTCGTTTGGATTCGCCATGTTGGCGTTGACCGTTTACGCGGTGGGCAAGACATTTTTCTGGCCGACGATGTTGGCAGTCGCCTCCGACCGCTTTCCCAGAACGGGTGCGGTAGCCATCTCGATCATGGGAGGCGTCGGCATGATGTCGGCCGGGCTCATCGGCGCACCGGGGCTAGGCTACGCCAAAGACAGATTCGCCGGCGAGGCCCTGCGCGAATCGAACCCAAAGGCGTTGCAACAGTTCAAGGCTGATAAATCCAGTAGGTTTCTGCCGCTGGTGTTCGGCGAAGCCATCGGACTTGATGGCAAGAAGCTTGGTGAGATTCAGAAGAGATTGGACGACGCACGAAAGATTCTTGCCAAAGGCAAGTTGAAGGAACTAAACCAACAAAAGTTGGCAAGACTCGGCGAGAAGGAACGGAAATCGGCGATCGAAGAACACGAATCGCTTAAGAAAATCGAAGCGAAGCTCAAGGAAGCGGGAGTGCTCAAAGAGGGCGGCAATCGGGACCCTCAAGCCGCCTTCGTCGTCCTGACGTCCGATGAGAAAGCTGTACACGCGGCCAGCATCTGCGGAGATCGTAGGACGCTTGTCGCCGACTCGGCCATTCCTGCGGCCATGGCAGTGATCTACCTCGGGTTGCTCGTGTACTTCAAGTCCATCGGCGGCTACAAGCCGATTCACATTGAGGCTACCGCCGAGGCGGCGCACCAAGTTGCCAAGTGACGCAAACGCTCGCGCTGGTCGCGAACTATCGTGCAATGTAGTTGCGCGCCATATGTTGGTCGCCGTTATGAAACGCGACCAGTCAACGAACGGCAACTCGCTGCAACGAGTTCGCTTTCCAATCCTCCTACTCCCAACGTAGAATCCGGCACTTCCTTGTAACGCTTCGATATTGTTCTTGAGGTGGCGTGATGTTCGACAAAGTGCCCCGCGCACCCGACCTCGTTGCCGGAGAGCACGAGGTCTTGAAGTTCTGGCGCGACACGGCCGCGTTTGATCGGCTGCGCCAAAAGAACCGCGGCCGGCCGCGCTGGTCGTTCCTCGATGGCCCGATCACCGCCAATAACCCTATGGGCGTGCACCACGCCTGGGGCCGGACGCTGAAGGACGCCTACCAGCGTTACTTCGCTATGACCGGCCACCAGCAGCGCTACCAGAACGGATTCGATTGCCAGGGCCTGTGGGTCGAGGTCGAAGTCGAAAAGGAACTCGGCATCCGGTCGAAGCGCGACATCGAGACGCTCGTGCCCGGCGACGTGTTCGCGAGCATCGACAAGTTCGTCGCCGAGTGCAAGGCCCGCGTCGACCGGTTCGCCCGCCGCCAGACCGACCAGTCGATCCGCCTCGGCTTCTGGATGGACTGGGACCAAGATGAAGACTGGTCCAAGCCTCCGGACCAGCGGCGCAGCTACTTTACGATGGCCGAGGAGAACAACTACACGATCTGGTCGTTCCTGAAGAAATGCCACCAGCGCGGCCTGGTCTATCGCGCGTACGACTCGATGCCCTGGTGTCCGCGCTGCGCCGTGGGCATCAGCCAGATGGAGATGCACGAAGGCTACGTGATGGTCGCCCATCGCGCCGTGTTCGTGCGGTTCCCGCTGCGTGGCCGGCCGGGCGAGAACCTGCTCATCTGGACCACCACGCCATGGACGCTCACGAGCAACGTCGCAGCGGCGGTCAACCCGGCGCTCACGTATCTCAAAGTCGAACATCGCGGCGAGTTCTACTACCTCGCCAAAGGGGCGCTCACCGCGAACCGTCTTGAGGAAGACTTCAAGCGCGGCAACTGGGTCGAGGGTGTCCCGAAACTCAAACCGATCGCGCAGATATTCAAGGAAAAGGGGGGCTACCAAGTCGTTGGGGAACTTCGGGGCGCCGAGATGGTCGGCTGGACGTACGATGGCCCGTTCGATGAACTGCCCGCCCAGGGCCACCCGTACGGCTACCCCGACGAGATCGCCGCAGTCGTGCGCGATCAGCAGTGGGCCACGGGCGCATCCAGTCGCGATGCGCACCGCGTGATCGCCTGGGACATGGTCGGCGAGACCGAAGGCACCGGCATCGTCCACAACGCGCCGGGCTGCGGCAAAGAGGACTTCGAGCTGGGCAAGAAGGAACTGATGCCGCCGATCGCCCCGCTCGACGAAGAGGGCTGCTTCGTCGCCGGCTTCGGACCGTTTGAGGGCCGATCGGCCGTTGACCACGCCACCGCCGACTTCGTGATCGAGAAGCTCACGGGCAAGGGGCTGCTGTTCGCCGTCGAGCGGTACCCGCACAACTACCCGCACTGTTGGCGGTGCAAGACGGAGTTGCTGTTTCGGCTGGTCGACGAGTGGTACATCTCGATGAGCTGGCGCGACGAGATCATGCGCGTGTGCCACGACATCCGCTGGATCCCTGAATTCGGCCTCGACCGCGAACTCGATTGGCTGCGCAACATGGGCGACTGGATGATCTCCAAGAAGCGCTACTGGGGCCTGGCGCTGCCGATCTGGGTGTGCGATCGCTGCGGCGCGTTCGACGTGGTCGGCGGCCGCGACGAGTTGCGTAGTCGGGCGGTCGCGGGTTGGGACAAGCTCGAAGGCCGTCCGCCGCATCGGCCGTGGATCGACCTTGTGAAGATCGCCTGCCCGCGCGCGAGCCAGTCCGGTTGCACTGGCGTGGCCAGCCGCATCCCCGATGTCGGCAACCCCTGGCTCGACGCCGGCATCGTGCCGTTCTCGACCATGCGCTACAACTCAGATCGCGACTACTGGCGGCAGTGGTTCCCGGCCGACTTCATCACCGAGTGTTTTCCCGGCCAGTTCCGCAACTGGTTCTACGCGCTGTTGGCGATGAGCACAATGATGGAAGGGCAGGCGCCGTTTCGCACGCTGCTCGGCCACGCACTCGTGCGCGATGAACACGGCGAAGAGATGCACAAGTCAAAGGGCAACGCGATTTGGTTCGATGACGCAGCCGAAAAGATGGGCGTCGACGTGATGCGTTGGCTGTACTGCCGACAGACTCCGACGCAGAACCTGAACTTTGGCTACACGCCCGGCCGCGAGGTCGAGCGGCAGGTGTTCAACACGCTCTGGAACAGCTACGCCTTCTTCGTGAACTACGCTCGGCTCGACGAATTCGACCCGGCCGCGCCGCCGATCGCCGTCGCCGAACGACCGGAGATCGATCGCTGGATCCTCTCGAACCTGCAGTTGCTCATCCAGACATGCCGTCAGAGTTTCGAGGCGTTTTCGGCCCCGACCGCGGTGCGCGCCGCCGAGTTGTTCATCGAGGACCTGTCGAACTGGTACATCCGCCGCAACCGCCGCCGCTTCTGGCGCAGCCGCGGCGAGGACGACCGAGACAAACTTGCCGCCTACGCGACGCTGTATGAAGTGCTCGTCACGCTGTGCAAGCTGCTCGCGCCGGTGATCCCGTTCCTGACCGAGCGGATGTACCAGAACTTGACGGCGAAGGGTGGGGCGTGGACCGCCAGTATCCATCACACCGACTACCCCGAGCCGAACCCGGCGTTGCTCGACGCGGCGCTGAGCCAACGCATGAGCTTGGCCAAGGAGGTCGTCACGTGCGGCCACTCGTTGCGCGAGAAGGCGGCGCAGCGTGTGCGGCAGCCGCTCGCCGAACTGCGCGTAGTCGCGGCCGATGCCGACCAGCGTGCGGTCATCGAGCAACTCGCCCCGATCATCACCGATGAACTCAATGTCAAGCGACTCGCCGTCGTCGCCGACCTGAACGATCTAACAAGCGTGTCGGCCAAACCAAATTTCGGATCGCTCGGCCCGCGCTATGGCAAGGACGTGCAGAAGATCGCCGCCGCACTGACCAAGGCCCCGGCCGACCTGCTGCGAAACCTGCAGGCCGGCCAGACCGTTTCGCTCGACGCCGACGACCGCACGTTCGATCTTGGTCCAGCCGACGTGACGATCCAAGTCGCCACCGCGCCCGGCTGGGTGGTCGCGGATTGTGTGGGTCTGCACGTCGCCCTGCACACGACGATCACTCCAGAACTACTGCGCGAGGGACTAGCCCGCGACGTAGTTCGCCACGTCCAACAGATCCGCAAGGATACGAATCTGAATATCGAAGACCGCATCGAGGTCACATACGAGACCGCCGACGCGGACCTCGCTCAGGCCATCGCCGACTGGCGCAACTACATCATGGCCGAGACGCTTTGCGCGAAACTCGACCAGGACACGCTGAGCGCGGCCGCCAAGGAACTTGAGCTGGGCGGACGCAAGCTGCGTCTTGAACTTCGAAAGCGTAGAATCCGATGATCCCCCAATTCGACGAGAATGGCTACCTTCCGCCCGGGATTTCAGCAACGTTGGACGAAGTCGACGAACGGTTCGGCCGCGGGTCGGAGATTCGTCAGGTACAGATGCAGTCAATTCGCTGGTTGGTCGATCTGCTGCGGCACGACGACATTCGCCGTCTGGTGATCAACGGCAGCTTCGTCACCGCGGCCGTCGAGCCGAACGACGTGGACTGCGTCGTCCTTCCAGGACCACGCTTTCCGCGGGATTACGCCGTGGAGAACGAGCTTGCGGCAGGGTTGCCGTTCCTCGATATTGAAATCGTCAACCAGGACGACTTCAATTGGTTGGTGGGCACGATGCTCGCTACGGATAGATCTACCATGCGCAAAGGAATGATCGAGGTGCTGCTATGAGAATCACGACCCAGCGGGAACTGGAAAGCACGCGAGCGAAACTCGACGCCCTGGAATCGCGCTGCCGTGATAATCAGGCCAAGCCTGAGCGAACCCACTTGGACGATCTCAGCCTGCGGTCACTTCGGAAACTTGCGAAACAACTGCGCGAGGAGATTGCGCTGGCCGAAATTCACGGCGTCGCCGCTTCGTCGTCCGCACCGCCCGACGTCGGCTCGCCATTCCCGAACGCCATGGAACCACACCGATGATATTTGCGGCCTCCGCTGAACCTGCGACCGGTTGGGAACCTGAACTCCGCCCCTCGTCGGGCGGGAGCCTGTGGTACCAGGGATGCGACTAACGTTCGATCCGACCTCCGCTGTGGCACGAGTTCACCCATGCACTCGCCTGTTCGCCTTTCAGTCCTCATCTCCGGCGGCGGCACGACGCTGCAGAACTTCATCGACCGTATCGCCGACGGCCGCATGAATGCCCAAATCGTGCTGGTCGTATCGTCGAATCCGTCGGCGCGCGGCATCGAGCGCGCTCGCGCGGCGGCGATACCCACGGTCGTCGTCCGCCGAGAAGAACATGCGTCGGTCGCCGGTTTCAGCGACGCGATCTTTGGTCACTGCCGGGCTGCCGCCGCCGATCTGGTCGTGCTCGGCGGGTTCCTGAAGCTGCTCAAGGTCCCGGCCGATTTCGCCGGCCGCGTGATGAACATCCACCCGGCGCTGATCCCGGCCTTCTGTGGCAAGGGAATGTACGGACATCATGTCCACGAGGCGGTGTTGGAATCGGGCGCGCGCGTCAGCGGTTGCACCGTACACTTCGTGGACGACCACTACGACCACGGCCCGATCATCTTGCAGCGCACGGTGCCCGTGCTCGACGACGACACGCCCGACACGCTCGCCGCGCGGGTGTTCGATCAGGAATGCGAAGCCTATCCAGAAGCCATCCGCCTGTTCGCCGCCGGCGCACTGGTCGTCGAAGGCAACCGAGTGCGCGTCCGGCCAGCGAAATGACCGCCGCTACTACGTTATTAGCCTGCACAAGCTTCAGGGACTCTGCCGATAGAATTGAAACATAGCACCGCGGCATCGCATCTCGACAGACGGGCGTTTGGGCAAGGTGAGACGCCTTGCACCGTTGAGGGCTTTTGCTAGACTCCCGCCCCGCTTCGGGCCGGGAATGGATGCTCGATTTGGTGCAATGAGCACGGAGTGCATACCCGTAATTGCAGTCGGCGCTCGTTTAACCCGCAGCCGCAG
>DAIOWH010000188.1:0-11279 GCA_036758585.1 Planctomycetia bacterium | reverse complement strand
CTGGCGCGTCGGGCTACTGTCCCTGCGGACTCCCAGAATCACGCAAAGCCATTTCGAGACTTCGTACTCCAGATTCTAACCGTTTGACAAGTCCTTGCCGGCAACGGTGAGCTTGGTGCGCAGTTCGGTCGGCTTCTTGTCGGCGGCGCGTTCGTCCTTGGGCCAGTTGTCGGTCGGGCGGCCGTCGCCTTCGAATTGCTTGAACGTGAGCGGCTTGATGATGCACCTTACTTCGTATTCGCCAGGATCGAGTTTGCCAAGGTTCACGCCAAAGACGCCGTAGTAGGTGAACGTCTTCGAATACCGGCCCTGCCAAATGGCCTCCTCGACCACGACTGTGAATTGATTGCCGCGCCGTTCGATCTGTTGCACCCACACCCGGTCGTTGTCGTCCAGTTGCCGCGTGCGAAGCAGCAGCCAGTTGTCGTCATTGCTCGTGATCTGGAACTCGCGGTCCAACAATTGATCGGCCCAATCGTCGAGCGGCATTCTTGCGGGCTTCAGCGCGATCGGCGGCGCGTGTTGCAGGATCAGGTCGTCGTTCCATTTGCCGCTGTCGCCGCGGACGTTCTGAAAAGCGTCGTGCAAGGAGCCGCGTTTGGCACGATCCGTCAGTTTGTCGGTCCAATTGCCGCCTCGTCGCGCGGCAGCTCGCTCGGCTTGTTGACCCGGCGCTTGAGCCGGCTTCTGCTCCTGCGCGGTGGCGGGAACGGAGACGGTCACGAGCGATGCGAGGATCAAACTATTGAGGGATCTCATGTTTCCTCCACGGTTCACTTGGCGTCCTTGGAATCTTGCAGGCGGTACAGGCCCGTGTACGTGCGAATGAACAGACTGCCGCGCGCGATGGCGGGCGTGGCCCATGCGTAGTCGTTGTCATGGAGACGATTCTTGCGAATGACTTTGAACTCGGCGCCGTCCTCAACGACCCAGGTTGTTCCATCCTCGTTGAGCAGGAAAATCTTGCCGTTGTAGGCCCACGGTGAAGCATAGAATCGGCCGCCGCCCGTGTTCAACCGCTGACGCGGAAAGATCGTCTCGCCCGTGCTCGCGTTGGAGCAGGTCAGCAGCCCCGCATCGAAGAGCACGAACAGCCGATCACCGCTGATCAGATAGCACGGATGGATGCTCGACCCGCGCGGTTGCGACCACGCGATCCACTTGTTGCTGGTCTCGTCGAGCGGCAGGGTGATGTCGCCGCTTGCGCCGGGGCGGATCGCGTAGAGCGGTCCGTAGTGATAGCCGGCACCCACATAGAGCAAGCCGTTCTTGGCGACGGGCGTCAAGCTGACCAATCCGGACGTGCCGGCCAGTTCCCACAGCATTTTTCCGTCGAGGTCGTACGAGCGCACCTTGTTCGTGCCGATCGTCACGATTTCCGTGCGATGCTCGTTCACCCAGACATACGGCGTGGACCAATTGCTTCGCTCCTGCCGCTCGACTCGCCAGATCTCCTTTCCCGTGGTTTTGTCCAGCGCGACCATGAACGACGCCTTCTCGTTGTCGTTCACGACGTAAATGCGATCTTCGTGCAGCACGGGCGAGGCACCCGGCCCCCACCCGCCGCGCATCGGAAAGCTCTCCCACTTCTGCTCCCAGAGCACGTTGCCGTCGAAGTCGTAGCAGAACATGCCGGTGTTTTCGATGTAGGCGTAGACACGCTTGCCGTCGGTGATCGGCGTCGCGTTCGCGTATGAGTTTTTGGGATGACGTTCTTCCGGTGGCACGCCCTTGTGAGCTTCGCGCTCCCACACAATCTTTCCCGTCTCGAAATCGAGGCAATAGGTCATCCAGCGATGCACGTCGGTCGGTTTGACGCGTCCGCCCGGGTAGCCGCCGACGACCAGTTTCTCGCGATCACGCTCGCTGACTGCCGACGTGACGAATATCTTGTTGCCCCAGATCACGGGCGACGACCAACCCCATCCGGGGATGTCGGTCTTCCAGACGACATTCTCAGTCGTGCTCCACGTGTCGGGGAGTGTGTTTCCCTGAGCCAAGCCATCGGAATATGCCCCGCGAAACTGTGGCCAGTTCATGGTCTCATCGGCTGCGCCGCATGCAACGGCCGACAGCACAAACCAAATCGTTAGGATTCGCCGCATGGGGTGTTCTCCAAGTTGGTACGCAGGGGCAACGCCAGTTCTGGAACAGTTCAATTCCTACGGAGCGGGATGAGTGTACGCAGACGCTCGTCGCGCAGGTAAAGTCCGCCCACAGCAGCGACCCAAACAGGACCGGGAAGCCGATCTCGATTGGCCCCTGGCCCAAGCGCACATGGCTCGCAACGGCGCCGCCGAGATACCCGGTGAGCAGGATCGCGCCGAGCACGGAGGTTCGCGGAATCAGGTACGTGATTGAACACGCCAGCGACACGATCCCCAGCGGAACGACGACATTCTCGTTGTAACCGAGTTCAGCGATCCCCTTCACCGCGAAGTCCGGCTTGGCCAGATTCATCGCGCCGCCAACCAGCAGAAATGTTGCGGGCACAAAGCTCATCACGCGGCCGGTCCAGAGCATCGCTTTCGAAGTTGCGGAAGGATTGCTCGTCATCGTGGGTCCCTCAAAAAAATGATCGGCCGATCCGGAGCACGGCCGCGCATTCGTTCAAACGTGTTTCAATTCGCACTGCCCGACCAGCAGGATGTAGCCATCGGGATCGACGACGCGAATCTCACCTTCGGGCATGTAGAACGGATGCGTCACATCAAACACCACTCGGCGGCGATCGGACGCCAAGTCGCCGTGCCCGGCGCCGTCGGACAGTCCGCGCGACAACAAATGCGACCGCATGGCCGCGACATCTTGCGTGTAAAGGTAGAAGAGAATCGCCTGCTGGTCCGGCACGACCGACCCACCGGCCGCGGCGAGCATCAGGTGCCCCTTGCCGCTGGTCAGCCACGCCCACTGCGTTCCCCCCGCGTGCTGCACCCGTTCGCGGGCGTGAAACCCAAGCAGCTCGTAGAATCGAATCGATTGCTCGACGTTCGCGACGTGGGCCATCGGAACGAGTTCGTAAATCGCGCGGTCGGGTGAATTCTCTTGAGCCACTCTTGTCGTCGGGTCCACATTTGTCTCCCGCGAATTCAGGTTATCCAGCGGCTGCATGTCCAACGTCGACCAGAACAACCGGCCGTGGACGATAAAGCTGCAAGTCTTGCAGCATGATACTTGGAACACACAATGAATGGCCACACGCACTGGACCGAGTTCAGCTTCAGGAGCGATTGTCATGATCACATCACGCCAACGTTGGATCGCAGCCGTTGTGTTCCTCGGGGCGACGTCGGGGCTCCGCGCACAGGACGGCATACCGGCCGATCAATTCGGAACACTCCGCGAACTGATCCTCCCGCACGCCGACGAATCGAAATGGCGCGAGGTCAACTGGTTGACCAGCCTCCACGAAGCGCGTGTGCAGGCCGCGGAAGGGAAGCCAATCCTTTTGTGGTCCGGCGGTGGGGCGCCGCCGCTTGGCGGTTGCTGAAGCGGCGGCCGTGCGGTCCGTGGGACCGCGATGTGGACCGACGAGATGACCAAGATCATTCGCGAGCAGTTCGTCGCCGTGGCTGTTTCCGGGCATGTGGCGATGAATCGCAAGGACGCCGAAGGTGAATTCCTCCGCGCGACCGGCATCAAGCTCGCCGGCGCCGGCGGAAACATGGAGTGCCTACGGCCAGCGGCATTCGGCTCGGGTCGTTCTACGCCGCCGGTGGGACCGAACACAACCGCCGCGACTTGCAAGCGATCATGAAGGCGTGGCTATCGCTGCCGGATAGCGAACGGCGGCCCGGCGCGGTCCGCGTAGGCGAACGCGGCGAGGTGGCTGCGAACGTGCAGCAACTCTCGCCGCCGGCCAATGCACTTATCGTGCAAACCTATCACCGCCTGTTGACGCGCGAGCCCAATGGCAGCGTGCGCAAGGTCAGGCCGAGCGACTATCCGAAATCATCCAGGCTGGAGGACAAGGACGCCTGGATCACGCACTACGGAGAACGCTGGGAGGCCCAACCCGACTCCATGTGGATCAAGGAAGCGGAATGGAAAACAATCGTCCGGCCGAATCCCGTCAAGGGTGACAGCTACCCACTGCTCGAATCCGTCGCCGACCGCATGACCCGCGCCCATCTGATCATGGGGCTGGCCTATGGTGAGTGCGGTGTCTCTGGCAAGGACGCGGTGCGTTCGCGCTCGTTGTTGCTGACCGTGACCGATGTTTCCGCGGACGCCGTCGAGCTTCGGCTGGAAGGGTCCGCGGCGTTGGGTGCTGATTTCGACACCTCGGAAAAGAATGATCGGAAAGGCTCGCGCGACGGCCAATCCGTTCAGGGATTTGAGCCGAAAGTGCTCGGTTACCTCACGTACAACCGAAGGACCAACGCCTTCTCCCGTTTCGAGCTGGCGACACGCTGCCGCGCGCAGAGCATTCACATTCGCCCAACAATTCCCCGGCTCGCAGGCGCTCACTCGAGCCGCGTTTCGGCTGCTCCCGCTGAAAGCGGATTGGGACCCGCATCGCATCAAGTTCCCCATCGCCGCATCGGAGAATCACGGCTGGGTAAGCGCCGAATGGCGTCCGCACATGCTCGCCGCCGCATCTTACGTCTTCCTTGGCAAGGATGCTCTCGACACAGACCTCGCAAAACAAGTCAGCGAAGCGCTACGCAGCGTCTGAGTCACTTGCGATTGACTGAAACCCCTGTACGACTAGAATTCCGCACCCTAACAACCGCCGCGATGCTGCGAGATTGCTGTGTCGGAAGCGATCGACAAGTATGAAGCAGACCGCCGCGCGAAGCTGCCGAAGCTCGCGGCGCTCGGGCTCGATCCGTGGGGCCAGCGATTTGCCGGTCGGCGGCTGATCGGGCCGGCGCGCGACCTGTGGGTCGAAGGCACCGAGCACGGCAAGGGACACAAGGTCCGGATCGCCGGCCGCGTGATGGGCAAACGGATTCAAGGCAAGGTGCGGTTCATCGACCTCAAAGATTGGACCGGCCGCATCCAAGTCTTCGTCGGACAGAAACAGGTCGGGCCGGTCGGCTGGGAGGTCGCCGAACTGGTCGATCTCGGCGACTTGATCGGCGTCGACGGCGAACTGAACAAGACTCGCATGGGCGAACTGACCGTGTTCGCCGAGTCGCTGCACTTCCTGACCAAGTGCCTGGCTCAGCCGCCCGAAAAGTGGCACGGCTTGGTCGACAAGGAACTGCGCTATCGCCAGCGCTACGTCGACCTCATTCACAACCCCGAGGTGCTCGACACGTTTCTCAAGCGATCGCGCATCGTGAGCCGCATCCGCAACTTCCTGACCGCCCCCGACCGCGGATTCCTGGAGGTCGAGACGCCGACGCTGCATGCGATCGCGGGGGGCGCGGCCGCACGGCCGTTCATCACGCACCACAACACGCTCGACATGGACCTGTACCTGCGGATCGCGCTCGAGCTGCACCTGAAGCGGCTGATGGTCGGCGGCATCGAGCGAGTGTTCGAACTCGGCCGCGTGTTTCGCAACGAAGGGATCAGCACGCGGCACAACCCTGAGTTCACGATGCTCGAACTCTATCAGGCCTACGGCGATTACTCGGACATGATGGAGCTGACCGAGTCGTTGATCGTTGACCTTATGGGCCTCGCCGGCGGCGGGCTGAAGCGGCCGGTGGGCGATCGCGAGATCGACTTCACGCCGCCGTGGTCGCGACGGCACTACGCCGACCTGCTCGTCGAACACACCGGGGCCAAGGTCGGCGACGCCGCGAGTGTCCACGCCGCCGCGGCCCGACACGGCATCGAGGTCGGCAACAAGCATCCCGATGTAGTCGTGCACGAGTTGTTCGAGGCGGTCGTCGAACACCGGCTGGTCGGCCCGGTCTTTGTGATCGACTACCCGGCGTCGCTCTGCCCGCTGACGAAACGCAAGGCGGGCAGCGATGCGATCGCGGAGCGGTTCGAGCTGTACATCGCCGGTATGGAGGTCGCGAACGCGTACACCGAACTGAATGATCCGATTCTGCAAGAGAGCCTGTTCCGCCAGCAACTCGCCGGGCTGCCCGAAGAAGACTCGATGGCCCGCATGGACGAAGACTTCGTCCGCGCGCTGAAACACGGCATGCCGCCGGCCGGCGGACTGGGCATCGGCATCGACCGGCTCGTGATGCTGCTGACGAACTCGGCCAGCATCCGCGACGTTATTCTGTTTCCGTTGCTGCGGCCGGAAGGAGCGATCAGCGGTCAGCCGTCAGCGACCAGCGAAGACCGGAGCAAGCCGACCGCTGACGGCTGAGTGGCGCGGCTGTGACGGGACCGGCGTGCATGCTACAATCTGGGCGGCCTGGAGGACTCAGCATGGTGACCATCACCTTTGCCGATCGAGCGACGGAAAAACGGGCCCTGGCATTCCTGCTCGGTCGTTTTTCCGGGCGCGTGCTACGTACGGGCGAGCACATCGTTCCTGAGGCTGCCTTGGAAGCCCTTGCGGGTCAGGACATCTCGTTCATGAAGGACGTAGCTGTCGACGGTCAGCCATCCGCGAAGACCAGAAACAAGGCGGTCGCTGAAAGCTGATCGCTGAAAGCTGATGGCTGATCGCTATTCTCGACCAAAGGAGTGGTCTCATGTACAAGCTTCTCCTCTCCCTGCGTTATCTTCGGACGCGGTGGATCGCGCTGGCGTCGATCATCAGCGTCACGCTGGGGGTCGCGACGCTGATCGTCGTGAACAGCGTCATGGGTGGGTTCGCGACCGAGATGCGGTCGCGCGTCAAGGGCGTGCTCGCCGACGTCATGATCAAAGCGGGGGGGCTGGCCGGGTTCCCAAACGCTTCCGTGCACATTGAGCGTGTGCAACAGCTCCTAGGCGACCAGATCGACGCGGTGAGTCCGGTCATCGAGTCCTTCGGCCTGTTGACGTTCCAGGTGCGCGGGCGCAGCGTGCCGCAGCCGGTGCGGGTGATCGCCGCCGACCCGAAGACGCTGGGCAAGGTCAGCAAGTTCCCTCAGTACCTCGTCAACGTCGAGAACCAGGCCGATCCGTCGTTCGAGATTCGTGAGTCGGTTCGCCGTCGTATGGAGCCGTGGCGCGCGTGGCGTGATGTGGATCTCGAGGGGGAAGCGGTCAGCGGTCAGCCGTCAGCGGTCAGCGAGGAGATGCAGAGTGTCGTGCCGGCGGAGCCGTTCGATCCCGCCGCACGGACAATGCGCGACGATGCCGGCTCGCCGGCGTCGCAGATGACCGATCCGTTTGCGGAGCAGGGCGAAGGCTCGTTGATCGATTTTGACCCGACCGTGCGGCCGAAGGACCGTGGCATCGTCGTGCCGTGGCTGCTCGCAACGTACCGCTCGGAAGGACAAGACTACGAGGTGATCCGGCAAGGCGACGAGGTCGTGCTGACCCTGCCGAGTGCGTCGGTCGGCTCGTTCCGCGTCGAGGGCAAACACGCGGCGTTCACCGTGGTCGATCGCTTCAAGAGCGGCATGAGCGAATACGACCAGATGAACTGCTACGTCGACATCGCCGACTTCCGTGAACTGATGGGCATGCCCGACCGCGCCACGGCCATCCTGATCAAACTGAAGAACTACGCCGACGCCCGCTCGGTCGTCGAACGGCTCGAGCGCGTCTTTCCGCCCGGCCTCTTCACCGTGCGGACCTGGGAAGAAGAGCAGGGGCCGCTCCTCAGCGCGGTCGCGGTCGAGCAGGGCATTCTGAATGTGCTGTTGTTCATGATCATTGCCGTGGCCGGGTTCGGCATCCTGGCAATCTTCTTCATGATCGTGGTCGAGAAGATGCGCGACATCGGCGTGCTGAAGTCGCTCGGCGCGTCGGACGGCGGCGTGCAGCAGATATTTCTGATGTACGGCCTGGGGCTGGGCACGGTCGGCAGCGGACTGGGTCTGGCGATCGGGCTGGCGATCGTCGTCTGGCTCGACACGATCGAACGCGGATTGAGTTGGCTTATGGGCCACGACGTTTTCAGTCGCGACCTGTACTACTTCGACCGCATTCCGCGCGTGGTCGATGCCGCCAACATCGCGTGGATCGTGGTGGGTGCGCTACTGATAGCCGTAGCCGCCAGCGTGTTGCCCGCTCGGCGAGCCGCAGCGCTGAGGCCGGTGCAGGCGCTGAGGTACGAGTGAGAAGTGGTCAGTGACCAGTGGCTAGTGGTTGGTGGTCGGTTAGCGAGGAGTCGCTGATGGAAGGCCCTCTGTTATCGGCGCAAGGGTTGAGGAAGTCGTACTACAAGGGTGCGGGGCAGGGACCGCGACCTACGGCGCGGACTGGTCCAGGCGGCGCGCTGGCATTCCTTCCGGGTCGGCGAAAGCGCCGCGGCATCGAGGTGCCCGTGCTGATGGGCGTCGATTTGACTGTCGAGCCGGGCGAGTTCGTCAGCGTGGTCGGCCAGTCGGGGTCGGGCAAGACGACGCTATTGCACCTCTTGGGCACGCTCGACACGCCCGACGCCGGCGAGATTCACCTCGCCGGGCGGCGGATCGACAACCTGCCGCCGCGGCCGCGCGATCGTCTGCGCAACGAGACGTTCGGCTTCATCTTCCAGTTCTATCACCTGCTACCCGAACTCGACGCGGTCGAGAACGTGCTCACGCCGCTATACATTCGACACGGCGTCTTGAGCTTCTGGCGGCAACGGCGCGAGTTACGGCGCGAGGCCGAACGGCTGCTCGAGCGCGTGGGACTCGCTCATCGCATGCACCACAAGCCGAGCGAACTGTCGGGCGGCGAGATGCAGCGCACCGCGATCGCGCGAGCGCTCGCCCAGCGGCCTCAAGTACTGCTGGCCGACGAGCCGACCGGCAACCTCGACGGCGGCACCGGCCAAGAGATTATCGACCTCGTCGCCAGCTTGAACCACGATGAGCGCCTCACTATCATCATGGTCACTCACGATCCGGCCATCGCCGCCCGAGCGCACCGCACCGTGCGAATCGAAAAGGGCCGAATCGAGACGCCAGTGGAGTTGAGCCAGAGAATCGCCAGCTAGTGCGTAGCGCGGGCTTCGCCCGCAACCCAACGTGGCCGACGCTGCCAGCGTCTCGCGCCGACGCTATTCTTTCCGGAGTCCGTTATGGGCCTGAAGGTCTACATGTCCGGCAAGCTGTACGACAAAGACGACGCCAAGATCTCGGTCTACGACCACGGCCTGCTCTACGGCGACGGCGTGTTCGAGGGGATTCGCAGCTACGGGGGCAAGGTGTTTCGGCTCGATCGGCACCTCGGCCGGCTGTACGCCTCGGCCCGCGCGATCCGTCTGGAGATTCCGTTGGCCATCGACGCTATGGCACGGGCGGTGCGCGACACGCTGCAGGTGAACGGCATCACCGACGGATACATCCGGCTGGTCATCACGCGCGGCGCAGGATACCTGGGACTCGACCCGCGCAAGACGTCGAACCCTCAGGTGATCATCATCACCGACCACATCGAGCTGTACCCGGCCGAACTGTATGAGAAGGGCCTGTCGATCATCACTGCCAGCACGATCCGCAACCACCCGAACGCGTTGAACCCGCGGATCAAGTCGCTGAACTACCTGAACAACATCCTGGCCAAGATCGAAGGCGTCGACGCCGGCGCGCCCGAGGCACTGATGCTGAACCACAAGGGCGAGGTTGCCGAGTGCACCGGCGACAACATCTTTCTGGTGCGCCGCGGCGAGTTGGTCACGCCGCCGACTGACGCAGGCATCCTGGAAGGCATCACGCGCGAGGCGGTGATCGAGTTGGCCCGATCGGCCGGCCACGCTGTGCACGAAGTCGCTCTGACCCGGCACGACGTCTACGTCGCCGACGAATGCTTCCTGACCGGCACGGCCGCCGAGGTCATCCCGGTCGTCAAGTGCGACGGCCGACCGATCGGCAGCGGCCAGCCCGGTCCGGTCACGCGCGAACTGCGGAAGAAGTTCATCGAACTGACCCGGACAGAATGATGCGTGGGGCGGGCTGCCAGCCTGCCCAGTTGTTTGGTCCACAATGGCAGGCTGGAAGCCTGCCCCACATACCGATTCGAATCCGACCCCTGGAGACGACAACATGCGCACGCAACGATTCCGCACGCTCTCGACCGTTTGCTGTGTCCTCACACTCGCGATACTTGCCGCGGTCTTGCGGCTGGCCGCTCAGGACGCCAAGCCGTCCGGCCCAAAGCCGCCCGATGGCATCGCATTCGAGAAGGACATCAAGTACGGCACGGGCGGCGGCGAGGATCTGAAACTCGATCTTGCCCGGCCCGAAAAGGCGAGCGGGCCGCTGCCTTGTATCGTGGTCATTCACGGCGGGGCCTGGCGCGCCGGCAACAAGTCGATGCACGTCAAGCAGACCTGGGACTTTGCCCAGCGCGGATACGTTGCCGCGACCGTCGGCTATCGCTTCTGTCCCAAGCATCTGTTTCCCGCTCAGGTTGAAGACGTGAAGTGTGCCGTGCGGTTCCTGCGAGCGCACGCGAGTGAATATGGCATCGACCCCAACCGCATCGGCGCGGTCGGGTTTTCGGCGGGTGCTCACCTGTCGATGATGCTCGGCGTGATGGGCAACGGCGACGGCCTCGAAGGCGACGGCGGCTGGCCCGACCAGCCGAGCCAGGTGCAGGCCGTCGTCTCGTACTTTGGCCCGACCGATATGGCGGCCGCCGACATCCCGGACGTGAGCAAGCCGCTGCTGCGCGATTTCATCGGCGGCACGCCGCAAGAGAAGCCCGACGAGCACAAGCGGGCCTCCCCGATCAGCTACGCGAGCGCGGGCGATGCGCCCACGCTCATCTTTCAGGGCACCAAGGATCCGCTGGTGCCTCACACCCAGGCCTACAAGATGGTCGACGCCCTGACCGCCGCCGGCGTTGCCGGCCGGGCCGAGTTGATCGTCGGCGCCGGCCACGGCTGGGGCGGCAAGGACCTCGAACGGACCGTGGCCGAGACATACGCCTTCTTTGACGAACACTTGAAATCGAAGCCCACCGCAAGCCAAGCGAAGTAAGACGACGGCGGGGCTTGATCGACGAAACCGAGTGGACGGCGCTCGGCGTGGACGTGCAGGCGGCGGCTGCTGGTGCGTGGGACAGGCTTCCAGCCTGTCGGGTATTCCCTCACCGACATTGACAGGCTGGCAGCCTGACCCACGGCTCATGAACCTGTTCCTGCACGGCGTCGAGCCGCACATCACGCTCGGCGACACGATCTACGATCCGCCGGCCAGCCAGCGATTCGACGTGTTTCTCCCAAGGAAGTCGTAGTGCGGGCGGCTCGCCTGCGGCTTCCTTTGACGACATTG
>DAIOWH010000187.1:0-11298 GCA_036758585.1 Planctomycetia bacterium | reverse complement strand
CCTCGCTGGCGCGTCGGGCTACTGTCCCAGAATCGTGCAAGGCTATTTAGCGCGGCTGGGCCGCAAATGTGTGGCGTCGCTCCGCGACACTGCCCGAGTTGCGGAACAACTCAGCCACAAGATCGCGTTGCGAAACACGATTCAACGCCATAACAGATGTACTCGACAAGCTAAGCCGCGAGTCAATGAACACCTTCGTCCTCTACGATCAGACCGTCGTGGTCCCAGATTGGGTGCGGAGTCACACCTCGTTCCGCAAGTGGGTTCGCTCGGATCAGTTCCCCGAAACCGGCCGTATCTGTTATCTGAACGGAGAGGTCTGGGTCGACATGAGCCAGGAACAGTTCTTCTCGCACAATCAGGTGAAGAGTGAGTTCAATCTGGTTCTGGGCGGCCTGGCCAAACACAACAGTCTTGGCCGCTACATTCCCGATGGAATGCTGATCAGCAACCCGCGAGCCGGCTTGACCGCTCAACCGGATGGATCGTTCGTTTCCCATCGCACGCTACGGGCCGGCAGGGTGCGTCTGATCGAGGGCGTGTCCGAGGGCTTCTTGGAACTCGAAGGCACACCGGACACGGTGCTCGAAGTGATCAGTTCCAGTTCCGTGACGAAAGACACGGAGACGCTCATGGAACTCTACTGGAAGGCGGGCATTCCAGAATACTGGCTTGTCGATGCCCGCAGCGAAAAGCTACAGTTCGATATCTATCAATACACCCCCGACGGATACGTGCCCACTCGCAAGCCGGGTGGCTGGGTCCGGTCGAAAGTTTTCCCTAAGACCTCTTTCCGCCTCACGCGACGAACTGATGAACTGGGCAACCCCGATTACTCCCTATCCACGCGTTAACCCGCGGAAGGAAGCTAGATGCTCGCTCAAGAACTCACTCGCGAACTGGTCCGCCGCGCGTCGCCGAGCCGTATCTCGAACGCCGAGGTTTCCGACTACGCCGAACAGCAGTTGCAGGCGATCGGTTTCGAGACCGAGCGAGTCGAGTACGCGGACGACGAGGGCGTGCGCAAGGTGAACGTGATCGGCAAGAAAGGGCGCGGCGGCAGCGGCCTGACTTTCTTTGGCCACACCGACACGGTTCCCGCTGACAACTGGTTCGAGGGCAGCCCGTTCGACCCGTTCGTGCGCGATGGCCGGCTGTTCGGGCGGGGCAGTTGCGACATGAAGGGTCCGGTGGCGTGCATGTTCGCCGCCGCGGCACAGTTCAAGCCCGCCGACCTGGCGCGGCCCGTCTACATCGTTTGCACGGCCGACGAAGAAGTTGGCTACGGCGGCGCGACCCAGGTCGTCGAACGATCGCGACTGTTTCAAGAAATCAAGACCGGGCCGGGGATCATCGGCGAGCCGACGCGACTTGAGGTGGTCTACGCACACAAGGGCGCGATCGGGTTCATCGCGACCGCTCACGGCCGCGCGGCACATTCGAGCACTGGGCTGGGACTGAACGCGAACCTGGCCGTCATTCCGTTCTTGGCCGAAATGAAGAAAATGCACGACGAGCTGACCACCGACCCGCGCTACCGCAACGACGAGTTCAAGCCGCCGACGCCCGGCTGGAACATCGGCTTGAGCGATTTCGGCACTCCGGTGAACGTGACCGCGCCGCGGTCGGTCGCGACGGTCTACTGCCGGCCGATGCCCGGCACGCCAATCGATGAGATCGTCGGCCGGGTCCGCCGCGCGGCTGAGGCAAACAGTCTGGAACTCAAGATCGTCGGCCACGGCCGGCCGGTGTACACCGACCCGAAGTCGCCGTTCGTCCGCGACGTACTCGCAGTGACCGGCCACACGGCACCGCACACGGTCCCCTACGGCACCGACGGACTGGCGTTCGCGCCGCACATGCCGGTCGTGGTCTGCGGACCCGGCGACATCGCTCAGGCCCACACGATCGACGAGTGGATCAGCCTGGAACAACTGGAGCGTGGCACGGAGTTGTACACGCGGCTCATTCGACGGTTCTGCACGCAGAACTAGAAACCACGATCGCACGATGCCGCGACCGGGCACAAGCGTGGCGAGTTTGCTCTCCCGATTCGTGTCATTCGTGTGATTCGTGGTTCACCGTTCTCGCCTGAGGTCGAGGTCTTCCCATGCAACTCAACGGGCAGGAAGAATTCGATCGGCCGCCTGCCGAACTGTGGCCATCGCTGTCGAATCCCCGGTTCCTCTGCGAATGCTTTCCGGGCGTCGATCATGTCGTTCGCGCGGACGACCGATCGGCGGCACTTGTCGTCCGGCCAGGGTTCTCGTTTGTCCGGGGCACGCTCGAAGTGACTTTCGAGTTTCTCGAAACCAATCCGACGACATCGGCTCGCGTCGATGTGCAGCTCAAGGGGATCGGCAGCTCGGGCCGGTTCGAGGCCCGGTTTGAACTGGCGCGCACTGCGGCCGGATCGATCGTGCGCTGGTCTGTCACGATCGCTCAACTAGGCGGGCTTCTGAAGGCGGTGAGCCAGGGACTGCTCCAAGCGGCGGCCGCGAAGGTCGCCGCGGACACATGGACCGAAGTGCGACGACGCCTGGCCGGTCGCGTCGAGCGGGAGCGAACGACGGACGCGGAGAACCCATCATGAGTCGAGAGGGCGCTGCCGTAGGCAGGCTGGCACAGCGTCGCCGCCTCGTCCGCTTGTTCGCCTTTGGCGCCGTGGCAGTTCTTGCCGTTGTCGCGTTTTCGTATTTCCACCTGTGGCGGCCTGAAGGGACCGGACCAGCCGGTCCGACTGTTCCGCGAGCGGCTTTCTCGAAGGTCTGGACCACGCGTCGTGTGGCGTTGGTGGGTTTGGGCGACAGCGTGACGGCCGGGTTCGGCGCCTCCCGGCGCCATTCCTACTTCGATCGGTTGGTGATGAACCCACCCGACGAGTTTGCCGACATGCGCAGTGTCTGCCTCTCCGCCGTCCTGCCTCACTTGGATGTCGTGAACCTGGCCGTGTCCGGCAGCACTTCACTGGACCACATCGACATCGTCCGTGACAGACTGAAGCCACAAGACCCGGATACGATCGGCTTGGTCGTGATGACGAGTGGGGGCAACGACATCATTCACAACTACGGTCGCACGCCGCCGCGCGAAGGGGCGATGTACGGCGCCACCTTGGAAACAGCAAGGCCGTGGATCGCCGCCTACGAACAGCGGTTGTCGGCGATGCTCGACGAAATCGCGACGCGGTTTCCGGGCGGGTGCCACGTCTTCTTGGCCGATATCTACGACCCGACCGACGCGGTCGGCGACGCCGAGCACGCCGGGCTGCCCGCGTGGCGAGACGGCCTCGAAGTTCATCGCGCCTACAACGACGTGATTCGTCGAGTGGCTGGCCGTCGGAGCTTCGTACACGTCGTGCCGATGTACGCTGAGTTCCTTGGGCACGGCATCCACTGCACACAATTCTGGACCGATCATTACCGGCCAAACGATGCTCATTACTGGTACGCGGACAATCTGGAAGACCCCAACGATCGCGGCTACGACGCGATTCGTCGCCTGTTCCTCATCGAGATTGCGAAGATCGCCCACGAGCTGGCCCGATAACTCTCGCGCTCACGGCTCCAGATACCAGCCCTCGGTCTTGCGGAACAGGTAGAGCGGATGGATGGGCAACTGGAATGTAGACGGACCCGCGGCCGGGTCGCCGGCTGCCTGGCGATAGAGCAGTTTCGAGGTGTGGGCGATGTAGTTGTCGAGCTGCCAGAGCGGAATGAATACGACCTCGCGGTTCAAGTAGCGGTGGATGTTCCGCTGGTGCTGCCAGATTTCGAGCGGTCGCTTCTCCTGACGCAGGTAGCTGAACAGTTTCGTCAGTTCCGGATTCTGATAGCCCATGAAGTTCGTGCCGCCGGGTTCGCGCTGGTCCGGGTCGAACAAGCCGGCGATGTTGTACAGCACGTTGCGGTGGTCGAACCGCCAGTAGACCAGATCGAAATCCTGCTGGTTGATCACTTCGTTGTACAGGTCCGACTCGATCTTGGCCTCGGTCTTGACGTCGAGTCCGACGCGCAGCAGTTCCTTTTTGATCTGGCTCGCGGCGCGTTCGGCCGCGTCGTCGCCCATCGCGTATTTCAGCGACAGCGTGCGCTCGGGCAACTTGCCGTTGCGTCTCGCCTCTTCGACCAGTTGCTTGGCGAGCGTCTCGTCTTTGGGCGCCGGTTCCAGCTTGGTCTCGTACGCCGGACTGTGGATGGGAAACGGACCGGTGATGACGCGGTGCGCGAGGCCGCCTGGGCCGGCCTGGAAATACTGCGTCAGGATCGCTTGCCGGTCGATCGCCAGCAGCATCGCGCGGCGCACGCGCAGATCGCCCAGCGGCTCGCGCCGATGGTTCAGCGCGATCCAGTAGACGCTGTTTGATAGGTAGTTGCGCACCTCGAACTGCCCGGTGAGCTTGTTGAACCGGGTCACTTCGAGTGGATTGAGTCGGGTCATCAGGTGCGCCTTGCCCTCGTCCATGTCGCGCCTCGCCGCGCTTGAGTTCACGTAGCCATGAAAGTTGATCTCCTTAATGAACGGCTGCCCCAGTGCGGCGCCGCGGAACTCCGGGTTCGGCAGGAACTTCGTCTGTTGAGGCGCGTCGGGCTTGCCGACAAGGAACGGTCCGGAACCGACCGGGTGGCGTGCGAACTCGCTGCCGCGCGCGGGCGGCTCGGTGACTCGATGAGCCGGCAGTAGCGGAATGGAAAAGAGACTGAGCGGTCGCGGATGCTGTCGCGTTAGTTCGACGCTCAGTGAAAACGGATCCTCCACCGCCACTTCGCCCATGAATCTCGCACGCTCGGGATCGAAGTTCTCGGCCCGCGAATTGCGCTGCAACCGAAACGACGCCTCGACGTCGTAGGCCGTCACCGGCTTGCCGTCGCTCCAGCGGTGCCCGGTCTTGAGCGTGAAGTGATGTTTCATGTCCAGGGCCGACCGCGTCCATCCGTCGGACGAGATGATCGCACCCTGGAAGAACTGGCCGCCCGACTCGTCCGGCTCGAACAGCCAGTCGTAGAGCAACTGACACGCCTGGTGCTCGCTCAGGCTCTGGGCGCCGAGCGGCTCAAACGTTCCCGGCTCGTCGAAAACCGCGACGTTCAGCACCGGGTAGTTCCGCTTGGCCCGGTCGATCAGCCGGTCGATGTTGGGAATGTCGGGCCAGATGTGTCGCGCGGTGAGCAGCATGCCGACCGCGCGGCGCTGATCGTCGAGAGGCCCATCGATCGCCCTGCGGGCTTCGGCCACGTGAGCCTGAGCCTTGGAGACGAACCGTTCCTCCTGGAATCGCGTCGCCTCGCCGTCGGTCGGGTAGCTGCGAAAGACAACGTTCACGTACTCGCGGGCCGTGGCGTAGTCGTTCGATTTCAGCGCCTCGTCGGCGCGCTCGAGACATGCCTTGCGTAACAGTGACTGAACGCCCGGCGTCTTGCGGTCTTCGTCGCGAAGTTGCAGACACAGGCCGATCGCCGTGTCAAAGTCCCTTTGCTTGACTGCGAGCTCAGCCTGCTGGAAGAACACGTTGAACAGTTTCTCTTTCGCCCCCGGCCAGGTGCTGTTCGTTTTCACGAGCCGTGCGAATAGATCGAACGCGGCGGTAAAGTCGCGTCGCTGCATGGCCCGGTCGCCCTCGCGGACAAGCAGGTCCTCGAACAGTTCGACGCGGGCGATCTGACCCGCCGGCACGCCGATCGACCCGCCGCCGCCCGGACGCTCGGGCCGGTATTGCCGCAGCTCGAGCGTCCCGGCCCCGGCAAGCACGAACGGACGCGGCAACGTCGCGTGTACCTTCATCGGTTCGCGCTGGCCCTTGAGGTACACCAGGTCGAACGCCTCGACCGTCGCCAGCGCCGCCCCACCGCCGCCCTTCGCGTCCTTGCCCTTGGCCGCAGGCTTGGCCGGTTCGTCCGCCTTCGGCGCCGCCGGCGCAGGCGGCTGGTCCTGCTTCTCAGGCAGTTGCTGCTGACCAAGCAGCAGCCCGGCACTCGCGGACGGCAACAGCACGCACGCGACCAAACGAATCAGGGCATGGTTCAAAAAGGTGCCAGGCACCGTTGCCGGAACGGCCCGAAGGGTGCTTCGCACAACGGTGCCTGACACCTTTTTGAACCATGCCATCAGCGACCGACGATCGACGTGTCTTCTCATTGCTTCACCATCGCCTGCAGCCGCTCGTAGCGGCGATGTTCCGGCATCTTGGCGTTGCGGCAGACTCGGGCCAGATTCTCGAGGATGCCTTGGATGACTCGACTCTCTTCGGCGCTCGGCTTCTCGACGGCAAACACGCCGGCCGCGAGTCGATAATTCTCCAGGGCCAATTCCGGCTTCTGCTCGTGCTCGAAGTAGGCCCCAACGTTGTTCAGAATCTTTGCCCGTTCGGCGAGTCGCGGCGCGAACTCGGCGGCGCTGCGCAACACGGCGACCACGTCGCGATCGCGCGCCGAAAGCGCCGATTCGCTCGGCGTCAGCCAGTCGGACTCGTCGTCGTCGGCCGTTTCGGAATAGCCGATGGTTTCGCGCAGTGAGTTCGAGAGCACGGCGAGGCCGTAGGCGTTCTGAGTGTTCCACAAGTCGGCCAGGCGCAGGTAGCGACGCGCGGCCGTGACATTGCCGCGCTGCTGTTCGACCATCGCCAGATTCAGGTACGCCGGTGCGAACGTCGGCGCGATCTGCGCCGCCCAGACGAAGTGCCGAGCGGCCGCGTCGAACTCGCCTTCTTGCCAGTAGTAGTTGCCCCACAAGTGCGGCACGAGCGGCTCGCTGAACCGGTCCATGGTGCGGCGCGACGCTTCGAGCAATCGATCGAAGCTCCAGCGCTCGCCCTCTGTTGCATGAGCGGCCGCCTCGCGATACGCGTCGAAGAACCACCGTCGCGGCTCGACGACTTGCGCGAAGTTCGTGCCAGGAAAACGTATCAGGTGTTTGCCGAGCGGCAGCACGAGCACCGTCCGGCCGCGCCGCGCGAGTTCGTTCACCGACTTTGCGTCGAGCGTCACGCCGTCAATCTCGATCGCCCCGGCGCCGGCCGGAATCACCACGCCGAAATCGGTCATGGTCCAGGCGCTCAAGTCGAACCGCCGCGTCGAATCGGGCGGCGCCCCCGCCGGATTAGCCGGCGGCTTCTCTGGCTCAATCTTGGTCGCAGCCGACCGCTTCACTTGAACCGACGCGGTGTCCGACGGCGACTTCTTCGGGCGCGAGGCGGTCGGGCGCGACGCTTCGTTCTGCGCAGAGGTCTTCGGTCCGGCCGCCGCTGCTCGCTCGTCCGACTTGGCGACGGCAGGCGCGGCAGCGTCACCTTGTCCGTCCGTGCCCGTGTCGCGCATCAGCAGAAAGACTCCCGTGCCCGCCAGACCCACGCCCAAAACAAGAACAGCGATCCACGCCGGGTTGTGCACAAAGTTCGCGAGTCGCGCACGGTCGGCGGCGAAGTCGGGCGCGGAATCGGCCTCGGCCGGAGCTTGCAGTTGGGCCTCGGCCGGCGGGGCGCTTGGTCGAGGCGGCGCGGATGTGCCCGCTGATTTCTTCGCCGGAATCTGTACAACGCGACCACACTCCGGACAACGACCCTGCTTGCCCGCCCACTCGTCGGCAAGGGCCATCTGGTAACCACAACTGCAACGCGCCTGAACCGACATGACAACGCTCCAGCGTCGAATCCACAACCAACCCAAACCACATCATTCCTCTGCGTCCGCCGCGCCTCTGCGTGAAGTCCCCTCCGCCAACGGAAGCTGAAGCAGAGTCGTTGAGTTTGCCGGAACGATGGGCGTCGGCCGCCTACGCACTTGCCTCGTGACCCACGCCGCCGCGAGCAAGACGATCGCGCCCGCGCCAATCAGGAGCCAACCCAGCGCATTCGTCCGCCCACCGCCCAGCGCCGACCCGGCGTCCGCCGCGACCGGCGACTCGGTGGGCAGCGGGCCGCCGAACAGTATCTCGTTGACCGTTGGCGGCAGGGCCTCGTCGTCCAGTTCGGCCGCGGCGGCGTCGCCGCGTGCGAGGCGGATCGACTCAGCGACGCGAGCCAACTCGGCGATCGGCTGGGCCGCGTGGTTCAGCGCGGGCAGCCCCTGATCGGAATACATGTAGCGCAACATCAGGTCATACCGGCCGAGCCGCGCGTAGACGTCGCCCAACTCGGCCAGAAACACGCGGTCGAATCGATCGATGCGTCCGCGTTCGGCCGCCGAGAACAGCGCGTCGCCGATCGTCGCCGCCCGCAAGAAACTCGCCCGCGCGGCCGTGCGGTCGCCCACTTGAGACTGTTTCACGCCGAGCGATCGGTGCAACCAGCCGAGACGCCAAACGTCGGCACGGTTTTGATCTAGGAACTTACGCAGCGACAGCTCGCGGTTCTCGGGCAGTTCGCGCAGGCGACGGACTAGGCCCGCGGCCACCTCCCTCTCGCGGTTCGTCTCGCGATCATCGAGAGGCGTCCGCGCGGCTCGCGCGGCGAGTTGGCGGTGGACCCAGATCAGATGCGGATCGTACAGCGGACAACGGGCCACGTCGTCGGCGAGCGCCCACTGCTCCGGACGCAACTCGGGCGCCGGCACGGGCACGCCGCGCTGTAGCACGACATGGGGATGAAGGCCGGCATTGTTGATAAAAAGCCGAGCGTAGTCCGTGGCGTCAATGTCCGTTCGCCGCACGTCGCCGATCGCCGCTCGTATCCACGACTGCGACCCGACGCCCCAAAAACGTTGGTACATCCGAGCGTAGGTTGTTTCAGCGCGATCCGCCTCGGCTCGCGACGCCACCGCGTTTCCGAACTCAGGTTCCTTGAGGAACACGCTGCTGTAAAAGGCGTAGTACGAGTCCGGCTCGGCCAACTCAAACGACTTTGCGAAATGCTCGCCGGCCCGCGCGTGATCGTTTTCGATCTGGGCCAGCCGGGCGGCGTAGTAGTGTACCACCGCGAGCTTGTGCGGCTCGTCGGCGAAGTGTTCCAAGTACGCATCGATCGCCACGGCGGTCACGTGCAAGAACGTCTGGTGCAGGCGGTCGTAGAACCGAACGTCGTCGGTTGCCGGATTCGCCTGGGGCGCGGGCGTGCCATCCGCGGGAGCGGCGGCGCCCCACAACGCAGCGACAACAAGGACGACGACGTAGTTCATTTTTCCGGCTCGTGGGCGAGGATCATCACGATCACGTCTTGGCGCAGGTCTTCGATCGCGCAGAACGCGATCGCACGCAGCTTGGGGTCCGGGTTGACGGCGACGTCGAGGCCGGTGGTCAGGCGTCGCGGGTAGCCGACTTGGCCGCGCCGGCCGCCGTCGAGCGTGGCCCAGTGCAGCGGATAGTACTCCTGGTCGTCTGCCTTGGCGAAGAACCAGAGCCGATCGCCGCGCGGGTCCCACGACGGACCGAAGTTCTGGAAATGCTCTTCGACGCGCACGTCCTGTGCGACGAGCTTGGCCCGGCCGACGCCGCCGCCGGCGACCTCGCCGCCTGCCGGCGGTTCGTCGCCTTGCTGGAAGCCGACGCCGGCGGGCGCCGGCGCGACATACAGTCGCCAGCTTGTCGACAGCACGGGCCGGGCGTAGAACGCAAGGTGTCCACCGTCGGGCGACCACGCGGGACTGCGCACCAGCATGCCGGGCAGGCCAAAGAGCCGCTGATCGAGTTGACGCGCGCGGTCACGGATCTTCAGCGCGTAGTTGCTCTGGTTCGCACTCAACTGGATTCGTTCGGTCCATGCGAGCCACTTGCCGTCGGGCGACCAGACGGCCTCGGTGCCGTCGCCGAGCGGTTGGCCGCGGTCGTCCGGAGCGGGTTGCTCCAGGTTGATTCGCCGCGACTGGAGCTTGCCTGCGAGGCTGAAGAAGAGCTGCGCCTCGGTGCCGTCGGTCCAGAGCGCGGGGTTGGATTTGACGCCAGGCCCGGACGTCACGCGCTGCGGCCGCGGCTCGCCAGCGAGGGCAGCGACGTGTACGTTTTCCATTTCAGACGGCTCGTTGGTGCTGGCAAACGCAAACGTGCGACCGCCGCTCGACGACCACGCAAACATGTGGTCGTAGCTCGCGCTGTCGGCGTAGAGCACCATCGGCTGATCGGCGGCCAGGCCGGGCAGCATGACGATCTTGCTGGTGTGCGCTTCGATGTCTGAACGCAGCACGGCAAGCGCCCGGCCGTCGTGCGACCACTGCGGCGCGTAGTGGTTGTGCTGGTCGCCGTAGAACCGAAACACGATCGCCGGCCCCTGTTCGGGCTTGCCGATTCGCTCGACAAGCTCGCGTAACGTCGGGAACTCCTTCGGCTCGACCAGTTCTCGGCCAAAATCGACCCGCATCTCGCCGGGCAGCAGATCCTGGGCCTGCACGCGGGCGGCCAGAAGGAGCACAACGCCGAAGGCCTGTCTGAGAGGAACGGTTCGCAACGTGCAATCCTCGTTTCGTTGTCAAAGATACCAGCGGCCTCGTACACTGGACAGCGACTTCGGGAACAACCTATGGCGTTACAAGATCATTTTCATCCACCACTTAGCTTGCGTCGCCACTGGCATGCTTTTCACACCGCCTGGGCGACATTTCTGGCCTCCGACCTAAACCGCCGGCTACCCGAAGGTTACTTTGCCGAGCCGAACGTCCAGTTTGGCGTCGAGATCGACGTCGCAGCATTTGACGAACGTCGCAACCCATCGCCCATCGACCTGTCCGCGGCGTGGACGCCGCCGGCACCCATGTTGACGATGCCGATTGCCATCGTTTCCGACGTCGTCGAGGTCGCGGTCTATTCCAGCGATGCCGGTCCGACCCTGGCCGGCGCGATCGAACTTGTCAGCCCCGCGAACAAGGACCGCGCCGAACAATGCGAGGCATTCGCCGCCAAGTGCGCCGCCTACGTACAACAGGGCATTGGTCTGGTCATCGTCGACGTCGTGACCAATCGCCGAGCCAACTTGCACGATCTTCTCGTCAGTCGCTTGAATCCCGCCGGTTCATCGGCGCCGACCGACGCCGACTTGTACGCTGCCGCCTATCGCCCGGTCGAGCGCGACGATGACACGACACTCGACATCTGGATCGAATCGCTGGCAGTCGGGTCGACCCTCCCCACTCTACCGCTCTGGCTGCGCGGCGGCCTGTGCATGCTCATCGATCTCGCGGCGACCTACGAACAGACCTGCCGCGAACAGCGCATGAGTTGCTGACTCCGTAACACTTTAGCCGAATGGGGCGTGGCCGTACGTCAGGCTTTCGCCTGACTTGCGGCGTGGAGGATCAGGATAAAGCCTGACCTACGCCATTCGGCTAAGGAACGGGGCCGAAATAACTTCCCGTTCACTCACAGTAGTCCGACGCGCAA
>DAIOWH010000186.1:0-11317 GCA_036758585.1 Planctomycetia bacterium | reverse complement strand
GATATTCTCATCGGTGCCAGTTGATGCATCGGATCAGGGGCAGGCCCCTGCCTCGAGGGAACCTCCCTGCCTTGCGGCTGTTGCACACGTGTCCGGCCCAGTGAACCTTGGAGTCGCGGGATGAAGCAAGCTGCACGAACGTGTCCGGGTCCGGTTTCGCGGCGCGAGTTCCTGTGTGCCGGTGCGCTGGGTTTTGGTGGCTTGGCGCTGGCCGACCTGTTGCGGCTGAGGGCACAAGCGGCTGAGGCGAAACGGCCGACGCCCGACACGTCCGTCATTTTCATCTGGCTGCCCGGCGGGCCGCCGCACATGGAAATGTACGACATGAAGCCCGACGCGCCCTCAGAGTACCGGGGCGAGTTCCGGCAGATCCCCACCAACGTGCCGGGCCTCTCGGTGTGCGACCTGATGCCGCTGCACACCAAGATCGCACACAAGTACAACATCATCCGGTCGGTCGCCCACGAGTTCGCCGATCACGGCGGCGGTCATAAACGGTTCATGACCGGCCGCATCCCGAAGACGCCCACCGAGTTCGTCAACGACGCGCCGGCAGTCGGGTCGATCGTGATGAAGATGCGCGAGCAGGTCGAGATCGGCATGCCGAACTATGTCGCCGGCATGGATCCTGGCCGCGACGGCGTCGATGTCTTCAGTCTGGGCGCGGCGTACCTCGGTCCGTCGTACACGCCGTTCACCGTCGCCGGCGATCCGAGCTCGCCAACGTTCAAAGTGCCGAACCTCGCGCCGATCGCCGAGGTGACCGGCCGCATCGACGACCGCGTGCGACTGCTGCAGAGCTTCGACCAGGCGCGACGCTCGGTCGACGCCAGCGGTGTGATGGATTCGCTCGACCGGTTCCAACAGCAAGCGATGAGTCTGATCACGAGCGACCGGGCGCGGATCGCGTTTGACCTGGCACGCGAGACCGAATCGCTCCGCGACCGCTACGGCCGGCATGCGTGGGGCCATCGGGCCTTGCTCGCCCGGCGACTCGCCGAGGCCGGCTGCAGCTTCGTGACAATGGTGATGGAGAATCCGTATCAGTCGGGCGTGCCGTGGCTGAAAGACGGCACATACAACTGGGATTCGCACGCGGTGAACTGCCACATGTTCAACGACCTGCGGGTGCGGCTGCCGATCTACGATCAGGCGGTGACGGCGCTGGTCGAGGACCTGTACGCCCGCGGCCTCGACGAAAAGGTCATGTTGGTGGTGACGGGCGAATTCGGCCGTACGCCGCGCGTGAACCCGGCTGTCGGCACTCAGACCGCCGTGATGCAACCGGGTCGCGATCACTGGCCGCAAGCGATGTCGATGCTCGTCTGCGGCGGCGGCATGCGCACCGGCCAGGTCATCGGCTCGACCAACTCGAAGGGCGAGCACCCCAAAGATCGCCCGCTCACTCCGAACGATCTGTGGGCCACCGTCTATCGCCACCTCGGCATCGACCACACGCTCAGCTTCCCCGACCACTTCGGCCGCCCCATGCCGATCCTGCCGTTCGGCGAACCGATCGCGGAGTTGACATAGCGGACTGAACGCGTCTCCTACGCGGACCGCAGCATGCGTAATGGCGACACGATGTCCTGCGCGACCGCTTCCTGCAAGGCCTCGCCAGTTCGGAAGAGGTAGTCCCAGTCCAGCGAGTCGTGCTGTCGTGCGACGATACCGGCGATGTCGTCGGTGTCGCGTGGGCGGCCGGCCAGCAGTTTGAGCAAGATCAGATCCTCCGCAGTCGCCACTGGGATCGAACGACCCGCGAGAACGACGCTGCTGGCACGGCGGATCACCTGTTGCTCGAAGCCGGTCAGTCCGACGGCCATGTCGACTCTGATCTGCGTCGCACGATGCCGCATGGGTAAGATGAACGCGGCCCTTAGAACTTCGGCGACGCCGGCGAAGAGCGGCTGGAATGGAGCGCTTTCCAGTGCCGCGATCAGTTCGGTCGCACGGTCCAACTCGACGCCTATCACGACGTCCACATCGGCCGTGAATCGCGGCTCGCCTCTCACAACGGCCGCAATCCCACCGATCACGGCGTACGGAACGCTCTCGGCCTCGAGAAACGCGGCGAGGTCCTGAAGCGTCTTGTCGAATTCGTCACTCACGGCGTCGATCCAGGGCCGCAAACACGGCCAGCAGCTTGCGGCGCATCGCGAGTTTCTCCTGCCACCGCGCCGCCTCCATTTGCTCGCGCGCCGGCGACGCGGGGACGTGCGATGCCGCAAGTCGCCGCATGTTCTCAAACAGGGACAATCCTGCCGAAGGCGTCAACCCGCGAAGCCACTGGTTGTGTTCCTCGCGACATTTCGCCTCGTACAACTTCCAGTCCTGTTTCGGTGCTTCCAGCATGGCCTCGGCATACCTCGAATCTCGAGCGACGATCAGTCTCGAACGGCTTCGACGGCGAGGCGTTGGAATTCGGCGCGGAGGTCGGAGCCGTCGCCGTTGCCGAAGTTTTGACGCGCGACCAGCAAGACGAAGATCATCTCACGCTGCGGGTCGATCCAGCCCTGAGTGCCGAACGCACCGCCGTGGCCGAACGCGCCCGGCGAGAGCATCGTCGTGGCGCCCTGAGGCTGGCGCAAGAGGCAGAAGCCCAAGCCCCAGCCGTTGCCCGGCGTGAAACCGGTTTGCAACTCGCCGGTCTGAAGCGAGGTCATCTGTGTGACGGCGTCGGCGGAGAGCACCCGTTTGCCGTTCAGGTCGCCGCCGTTCAAGACCATCTGGTAGAAGCGCACAAGGTCGCCCGCGGTTGAGAACAGCCCGCCCGATGGGTTCGGGGTCCGGTCGGGCGAAACTTCCATCAGCCAGTGCGAACCCGGCTCGATGTCCTTCTTATCCGATGTCGGTTGATAGAGCCGGGCGAGGCGCGCTTGCTGCGCCGCCGACGGTCGGAACGTGGTCTCCTTCATCTCGAGCGGCTCAAAGAGCCGTTCCGCGAGAAACTGGTCGAACGGCTTGCCCGACACGACCTCGACGACGCGACCGGCCACGCTCAGCCCCGGACCGTACTGCCACTTCGTGCCTGGATCGAACGCCAGTTCGGACTTGGCGAGCTGCTCGGCCGTGTTGGCGAGCGTGCCGACGTTTCGCTGGTCGCTCACGAGTCCGTTGGTGTGCGTCAGGCAGTCGCGCACGGTGATTTCGCGGGCCGGCTTCTTGCCGCCCTTCAGCTTCGTGTCCTTGAACTCGGCGATGTACTTCGACACGGGGTCGTCGAGTTTGAGCTTGCCTTCATCCACGAGGACCATGACGGCGGCGGCGGTGATCGGCTTGGTCATCGACGCGATGGCGAACACCGTGTCCTTGGCCATGTCGCGACCGGCGGCGACGTCGGCCTTGCCCGTCGCGCCGACGTGTACGATCCGTCCGCGCCGCGCGACCAGCGTCACCGCGCCGGCCGTTTGCTTCGCCTCGACGAAGTCGCGCATCCGCTCGTCGATCTTCTTGAGCGCGGCGGCGTCCATGCCCGACTCGGCCGCCTTGCCGTCGACAATCAGTCCGGCATCGCGGCTGGCGGCGGTGACCAGGCGGTCTTGCGGATCGGCGGAGAGGACCAGCCCGCGCCACTGCACTTCCTGGGCGACCGTGTTCGAGTGCAACTGCAGGCCGATCGGTCCCGACTCGCACAGCTCGGGCTGCGGGTCGGACCAGTCGGCGACAAGCTGGCCGTTCACGACGTGCCGGATGCGGCTGCCGATCGCCAGGATTTCCATGCGGTTCCAGTCGTGCTGCTTGCCGACGCGACGTGCGACGCCGAGCGTGTCCTGGTAGATGCTGTTGCGGCGGAACAGGTCGTAGTAGCCGTAGCCCGACGGGTACATCACCAAGTGCCCTTGGTACGTGAACGGCCCGGTGTCCTTTTCGATCACCTTGCCCCACAGCGAAATGCCCGAGTGCATCTCGCTGGTGACCAGCCGGCTCTCGAAGATCAGCCGGAAGTTGCGGTAGCTCTTGTCGGTGAGCAGGTAGGTGCTCGACTTCGGCGCGTCGTCTTTGGTGTTCCTGCCGACGATCACGCCATCTTCGATCGTGAAATACTTGCCGATGTGTCCCTGCCAACCGGTGAAGTCCTTGCCGTTGAATAGCCGCACCGGCGTCTCATCGGACGGCAGCTTGGCGATCTGATCCTCGGTCCAGTCGCCGGCCAGCACAGGCCCCGAGGCGACAGCAAGAGTCACAACGAGCAGCCAGACCAATCGAGTGCGCATGACAAGTCCCCCGTGTGGTGAGTGAATCGGCTGGTCCAATGCATGACTATGGTATCAGTGAGGTCCGTCGCCTGCGAGGCGCACTCCAAGGTCTAAGCGCTCGCCTTTTGTCGCTGGCAGGCAGCCGGCATAATGGCCGCATGGGACTCCTTGCCTTGGAACAGGTCACGCATTTCTACGGTCAGCTTTGCGCCCTGCGGAACGTTTCGGTCGAGGCCGAGCCGGGGGCGATCGGGTTGGTCGGTCAGAACGGGGCGGGCAAGTCGACGATGCTCAAGATCCTGCTCGGCCTGGTCCGGCCGACGCAGGGACGTGGCGAGGTGCTCGGGCACGACATCCGGCGCAGCGGCCTCGAGCTGCGTGGTCGGGTCGGCTACATGCCCGAGGCCGAGGTGCTGTTGCCGGGCCTGCGCGGCGTCGAGTTCGTCGCGCTGGCGGGCGAACTGAGCGGCATGCCGCGGCGACACGCGCTGCGCCGCGCCCACGAGGTGCTGTCGTACCTCGGACTCGAAGAGGCCCGCTATCGTCAGCACGAAGAATACTCGGTCGGCATGAAGCAGCGAGCGAAGCTCGCCGCCGCGCTGGTACACGATCCGGAACTGCTGCTGCTCGACGAGCCGACCGCCGGCCTCGACCCGGAGGGGCGCGAGGCGATGCTCGAGTTGCTGGGCGTGCTCGCACGCAAGCATGGCAAGTCGCTGATCCTGTCGACTCACCTGCTCAGCGACGTCGACCGCGTGTGTGAATCGGTCGTGATCGTACACCGCGGCGAGATCGTGAGCGTCGGCCGCATCGAGGACTTGCGCAGGCACTATCGCGGCCGCTACCGACTGCGCTGGCAGGGCGCGGCGGATGAGTTTCTGCACGATCTCGAAGCCGAGGGCGTTCAGGTCCAGCGCGACGGCCGACCTGACGAGGCGCTCGCGATCGTGCCCGAAGGTTGGAGCACTCGCACCTTCTTCGCACTGGCCGACAATCGCAAGATCGTGCTCTGCGGCCTGGAGCCGGAACACGAGAACCTCGAGGCGGTGTATCACCGCGTGATTGGGAGTTCGATACGAGATGGCCATTGAAACACTCGGCTATCGCGGCTGGTCGGGCGCGCTGCGTTGGCCCTGGTTGGCGTGCTGGCCGATCGTGCGCACCGGCCTGTGGTTGGTGCTGCGCCGCAAGGTCTTCTGGTTGCTGCTCGCGCTGGGCCTGTTCAACTTTCTGCTGCACTTTGCGATCATCTACACCAAAGCCACGATCTCGGTGGAGAATCCACGTGCCGGCCGTTTCCTCGACAACTTCCGCGTGACCGGCACCGGCGAGGCCTATCTGGACTTCATGTTCGCTCAGGGGACCGTCACGATGCTGCTCTTGGCATTTGCCGGATCGATACTGGTCGGCGGCGACTACCAGCAGGGCGGGCTCGTGTTCTACCTGTCGCGTCGCATCGACCGGCGACACTATGTTCTGGGTAAGCTACTCGCGATCGCTGCGATCGTCTTGATGATCACGACGGCGCCGGCGCTGGCTCTGTTCCTTGAGTACGGCATGCTCAGCAGTTCGCTGGACTACTTCCTTGAGAACCCGCGCATCTTGCTGGGCATCGTGGGCTACGGTCTGCTGATGGCTGCGGTGCTCAGCCTACTGCTCGGTGCGATCGCTTCGTGGGTACACCGGGCGGTGCCGCTGGTCATGATCTGGGCGGGCATCTTTGTGCTCTTGCCCGTGCTCGGTGAGAACCTGCGGCACGTGCGCGACAATCGCTTGTGGCGACTGCTCAGCCTGTGGCGCGACCTGCGGATGCTCGGCAAGTCGTTCTTCGGGTCGCTGCGTGTCGAGCGCGACGAGCCGGAGCTTGCCTACTGGGCCGCATGGATCGTTCCTGCGGTCTGTCTCGTATGTTTGTTACTACTGGTCCGACGCGTGCGAGCAGTCGAGGTGGTAAAGTAGAATCGTGAATCGCTGATGGCTCATTGCCGACCGCTGATTCGGACGTAGACAATCCGTCGCCGGACGAGTCAATCGCAGGAGCAGATGATACCGATGCAAGCACAGCCCATCGTTGAGGCGGAACTGATCGGTCATGCGAACAGCGTCCCGGCGTCGGGTCCGCCGCCGCTCGTCGAGTTTCGCGGCGTGTCGAAATGGTACGGGCCGGTTATCGGGGTGAACGAGGTCGACCTCGAACTTGGTTCGGGAATCACCGGCCTGTTGGGTGCGAACGGGGCGGGCAAGACGACGTTGATCAAGTTGCTCGCCGGACAGCTTCGGCCGTGCCTGGGCGAGGTCGTGGTGTGCGGCAAGCGGGCATGGTCGGCGTCGGCCAAGTCGCACGTCGGCTATTGCCCCGACGCCGACGTGTTCTACGAAGAGATGTCGGGGCGCCGGTTCGTGCTCACCATGGCCCGGCTGCACGGGTTCAGCGGGCGCGATGCACGAGACCGCACGGAACGCGCATTGGCCGAGGTCGGGATGAGCGACCGGGCCGATCGCCGGCTGCGTGGTTACTCCAAGGGCATGCGGCAACGCATCAAGCTCGCTCAGGCGCTGGTGCACGAACCCGACATCCTGGTCGTGGACGAGCCGCTCAACGGAATCGATCCGGTCGGGCGTCGCGAGTTGATGGACTTGTTTCGAGGGCTGGCCGAGCGCGGCAAGTCGTTGCTGGTGTCGAGCCACATCCTGGACGAGATGGACACGCTGGCCGATCGCGTGGTGTTCATGGGTCGCGGCCGAGTGTTGGCGTGCGGCACGTTGCGCGAGATTCGCGACATGCTCGACAACCATCCCCTACACCTGCGCATCACGAGCGATCGAGCGCGCGACCTGGCCGCTCGGCTCGTGCAGTGGGACCTGGTGCGGGGCGTTGAGCTTCGCCAAACCGGCGATCTGGCGGTGCAAATCCATCGACCGAACGAATTCTTTCGCCGCTTCGGAGACTTGGTGTTGGACGAGGGACTCGAGATCGAACGGCTGCAGACCACCGACGCCTCGGCCGGAGCGATCTTCGACTACGTCACACAGGAGGCGCGGAAGATTTGACGACCAACGCCGCACCCGCTCCGCATCATGTCTCGACGGCCGCAGCCTGCCTGCACCTTTTTTTTCTCTCGCTGCGTCGCCAGTTCTTCTCGCGCCACACACTAATCAGCGCCGCGCTCACGATCGTCGCCTCGCTCATCGTCGTGGGCTGGGGGATGGAAGGGGCGACCAAATCGGTGCGGAGGTTCACCGAAGAGATCGTGGTGCTGGTGCACTCGGCGTTTCTGATGCCGATCTTCGCGATTTGTTACGGTACGTCGGGCGTCGGGTCCGAGCGCGAAGACCGCTCGCTCGTCTATCTGCTGATCACGCCGCTGCCGCGCGCGCTGGTGTACATCTCCAAGTTCCTCGCGGCCGCGCTGCTCGTGCTGGCGTGGACCGGCCTGAGCCTCTGCGTGATGTGCCGGATCGCGCGGCCGTGGGGCGATGAGGCCCTGCGGCTGTTCTGGCCCAGCCTGCTGCTCGGCGGCCTGGCCTACGCCAGTCTCTTCCACACGCTGGGGGCGGCGTTCCGACGCGGCACGATCATCTCGTTGGCCTATGCCTTCTTCCTCGAGGGCCTGCTCGGCTCGATGCCGGGCATCGTCAAGCGGGTCGCTCTGTCGTTCTACGTCTCGTGCATGATCTACGACGCCGGCGCAGACCACGGAGTCGGCCCAAAGGTCGCCCCCGAAATGTTCTTGCCGGTTCGCAGCAGCACCGCGACGGCCGTGCTCGTCGCGATCACGATCGGCCTAGCCGCGATCGGCTTGATCGTCTTCGCGCGGCGTGAGTACCGAGACCTCAGCTAGCCTGGCCCACCCTGTTTATCCATTTCTACCAGCCTTCGCCCCAACTTCTGCTAATAACCCCGGCACATCCTGCCGAATTGTTACCAGGGGTATTATCCGTACAACCGATCAGTCAGTTAATGCGTTACCAATCAGCACACCTCATTGTCTTCTACGGCGTTGCGATGCTGGCAACGATTGCCAGCGGCTGCAACCGCGGCTCGCGTTACGGCGACTTCTCCCCGGCCCTGCCGCCGCTGAGCGACGTCAGGCTGGCCCAAGACGTGGTGCCCGTGCCTCCGTACTCGCCGTACTCGTATATGGAAACCTACCCATTGCGAGTGGGCGACGAGATTCAGTTCACGCTGAGCGTCAACCCTCAGGTGCAGGGCGGCGCCTATCGGCTGCACGTCAACGATCAACTCGCCGTCGAGTACCTGCACGAGCCGCCGGCCGAACGGCGAGTCCGTACGATGCGCGTGCTGCCCAACGGGACGATCGATCTGCCGATCATTGGTGCGGTCGAGGTTGCGGGCAAGGCCGTCGATGAGGTGAAGCAGGCTGTGACCGAGGCCGCCAAGAAGTTCTACCGGCACCCCCAAATTGCGATCTCGGTGACCGAGGCGGCGGGATCGGCCGAGGAGTTGCGCCGCGCGTTCTCCAGCGGATTCACCAATCAGAGTCTCACCGTGGTCGTGAACCCCGACGGCACGATCAACCTGCCGGTGATCGGCACGATCCATGTTTTTGGACGCACGTTGCCCGATCTGCGCGACGAGGTGAACCGTTAGTACGCCGAGCATGTTCCTGGGGTGCGCGTTTGGCCGCACCTGGTTCGCCGCGCGCCCGATCAGGTGTTCGTGCTTGGCGAGGTCCGCCAGCCCGGTCGCGTGCTGCTCGATCGACCGACGCACGTCAGTCAGGTGATCGCCCAGGCGGGCGGTTGGAACCTGGGCGCCGAGCTGCGCGAAGTGGTTTTGATCCGTTACCGCGAGGGCGACCCGCAGGCCGTGATGCTCGACATCCATTCGGCCGTGCGGCACGACCTGCGCCCGCGATGCGTCGACCTGACCGACGACGTGTTGCTCGCCGACGGAGACATCGTGATCGTGCCCAAGGACTCGCTGCAGAATGTGGACGACCACATCCGCCGCGTATTCACCGATGGCATCTACGGCATTCTGCCGATTCCCGGACTGCGAACGCAGGGCAACTGATGGACAACCCCAGAAATCAATCCGTGACGTTGCGCGAGCTGGCCGGCTCCTTGTTCCTGTACAAATGGCTGATCGTCGGCTTGATGTTGCTGTTCGGGGGGACCGCTGCGGCCGTATCGTACTCGATGCCTGACGTGTACGAGGCGTCGGTGCAAATGTGGGCGCAGGATCAAAGCCCCGGCCTGCGCGACGCCAGCAACTATGCGTCCGACGTGGCGGCGCGGGTGAAGCTCGTGCTCACCAACTTGCGCGAGGTGCTGTATTCGCGTCGCGTGTTGGAATCGACGCTGGTCCGCAGCGGACTGGCGCCGGCCGACTCGACGACCGCGGCGACGTCTGGCCCGGTGCTGGATGTACCCGTCGCCAAGTTGCGCAAGGCGGTCACCGTCGAAGCGCCGAAAGGCAGCGACTTCGGCGCGACGCAGATCTTCTTTGTGCGCGTGCGCGACGAGAGTCCCGACCGCGCCGGCCAGTTGCTCGACGCGCTGCTCGGCGCGTTCCAGGCGCGCTACGGCGAACTCAGCGCCCAGCAGGCCCAGGACCTACTTGCAGAGACGACCCGGCTCGTCGAAAAATCACGCGAGGACCTGAAGGCGGCCGAACACCGATTCGACTCGTTCGTCGCCAACCTGAAAGGCGGCCTGTCCGAACTGAACGCGCTGGGCGGCGCGCCCGGCGGCGATTCCGAGCTGCGCCGCGGCCTGACCACGATCAACGACCGGCTCGTCGCCGCCCGTGCCGACCTCAAGGTGCAGCTTGCGTTCTTCGAACAGTTGCAAAGCACGAGGCCCGAATCGGGCGACACGATCATCGTGCCGAGCCAACTCGTGCGAGACTACCCCGGCCTGCAAGAAGCAACGCGCGAACTCACCGTCGCTCGATCGCAGATGCGCGACGTCTCGGCCCGCTCGCACAGCGTACTTCCCGAATATCAGGCGGCCGCCGACCGATTGCAGCTCATCGAACAGGCGTATCGGCGTGAAGTGAACCACGCGATGCTCGCCATGGAACGCGAGATCACGGCCAGGTCGCAGGCGGTGACCTTCTTGTCACAACAGGGCGAAGACTACGCGCGGCGGCTCGCCGAGCTATCGAACAAGTATGTCGAGTTCGACGGCCTGCGCGAGGAACTGAGGCAGCGACGCTTGATCGTGGACGACGCCGAGCGGCGGCGCAGCGACGCAGCCCACGCACGGCTCACCGCCGCCAAGGATGTGCTCTTCTCCATCATCGACGGACCACGCACCAGCACAAAACCCGTCAGCCCACAACGGCGCTTGAACGTCGCGGTTGGCCTGGTGCTCGGACTGATCACCGGCGTCGGTCTGGCCTTGCTGCTGCGGCAGTACAGCCACACCGTGCGTTCCGAGATCGATCTGGCGGCGGTGGACGACCAACTGGTCGTGGTGTCGGTTCCCAAGATTCGAAGGCCTCTGGAACGGGTGATGTAACGATGGGGTTGTTCAGCGCGGCAACGATGAAGTCGCAGTCGCCCGACCCGGCTGGCGCGAGCAGTGTCGGCGTGTTCCCGGCGGCCGGATCGGCGCGGTTCCAACCGCTGCCCCCGGTCGTGGGCGGCGAATTAGCGCTGTCGGCCGAACTCGAGGCAGCGCTCGACCTATTGTGGTCGCGACTGCGGCAACATTACTCGGTAGGCCGGGCCGATGGTCATCGCGCGTTCGTAACGGCCCACTGGGCGCCCGACGAAGGGGCGACGACCATCGCCGCGGGGCTTGCCTACCGCGCGGCGCAACTCGATCCGACCGCGACGTTTTGCGTGGCTGACTTCGACTTCTTCAACCCGGCGCTCTCGTATCTCTGGGGCCTCGAATCCGAGGTCGGGATCTCGAACGTGCTCGTTGGCCAGGCCCAGGTCGACGATGCGCTCGCGCCAACTCGGCTGTCCAACTTGTGTGTTGCGCCCGCCGGATACCCCAACGTCGGGCGTCGCGTCGCCGAACTACACGACCGCTGTCGCGAGCTGTGTGCGATGCTGCTCGATCGGTTCCACTACGTGTTTCTCGACATACCGTGCCTGCGCGAGCATTTGAACTACGCGCTCTGGGCCGGCGGTCTGGCC
>DAIOWH010000185.1:0-11323 GCA_036758585.1 Planctomycetia bacterium | reverse complement strand
AGCAGCGGCAAGGTCGGCTCGTTCGGCAGCTCGCAAGGCGGCTACGCTCAGAACTTCCTCGCGGTCGCGCGGCCGCCGCACCTGGTCGCGCAGTACATGGTCGACACCGGGCTGAGTCTGTTTCACGAGGGCTACCGTATCGGCGGCACGACCCGGCCGAAGCGGTTCGAGGCGATGGAGAAAGTCTGCCGCGACCCGCTCGACAATCGTCGCCTCATGGCCGAGTGGTTCCGGCATCCGCACTACGACGTGTACTGGCAGGCCGAAGATTGCTCGCGCCACTTCGACCGCATGAACGTGCCGTGCTTCACGATCGGCAGTTGGTACGACTTCATGAACCAGGGGTCGATCGCCAGTTTCATTGGCCGGCAACATCAGGGCGGGCCGGCGTCGCGAGGCCGTCAGCAGCTCGTCATCGGGCCGTGGCTGCACGGGCGGTTGAACAAAGGCTCGCGCGTCGGCGAACTGGCGTACCCCGAAAACGCGGCGTGGCCGGAACTCGAACACATGACGCGGTGGTTCAATCACCACTTGAAGGGCGAGGCGACCGGCGTCGATGCCGACCCGCCGGTGCGCTACTACGTGATGGGGCCGGTCGGTGCGGCCGATTCGCCGGGCAACGTGTGGCGCACGGCGGCCGACTGGCCCCCGCCATCGAAGCCGACGCCGTTCTTCTTGCACGTCGGCGGCAAGCTCGCGCTCGATCGGCCCACGGCCGCCGAGGACGACGCGCGGGCGAGCACGCGCTACATGAGCGATCCGCTGCACCCGATGCAAATTCCCGGCGCGGCGTTCACCACAACACCAAGCATGCGTCGCACATCATCGCGCCGGTGGCGCGGTGACCGAAGGCTGCGCTCCTGAGGCTGACATGGGCCAAAAGAACTTCTCGCCGGTCCGAGTCGGTGTCGTCGGTCTCGGCCGCTTCGGCCGGTTGCACTCGTTGACGCTGGCGGGCCTGGCAGAATCAGAGCTGGTTGCCGTCGTGGCGCGGCGCCAAGCGAGTCTCGACGCGCTGGCCCACGAGCTGCCCGACGTGCGTGGCTGGCTCGACCTCGATCGTGCGGTCGCGGAGTCGGACGCCGAGGCCTGGGTCGTCGCCAGCTCGACCTACCACGACGCGATGCAGGTGCAGCGTTGGATGGACCGCCTCGAAGCCGCCGCCGGATCGGCGTAGTCGTGGTGGTCCGACAAGCCGTCGCCGCGCTCCGCACCGACATCCCCTCGTGTGGTCAATTGCCGGTAAAGCTGTGATAAAGACACCATCCGTTCTAAATGGCTTTGCGTGATTCTGGGAGTCCGCAGGGACCGTAGCCCGACGCGCCAGCGAGGGACCGGGCCTGATTCCTTGTGATTTCGCCATGTGCTCCCTCGCTGGCGCGTCGGGCTACTGTCCCAGAATCGTGCAAGGCTATTTAGAGTCTTAGTACTGCTCCACATTGAAAGGGGTTCGAATTCGTTTAACCCGCAGCCGCAGGCGAGGCATGGCTGGCGTTTGTTGTGCCTCGCCTGCGGCTGCGGGTTAAACGACCGAAGCCGATTTCAGACCCTATTCAATGTGGCACAGTACGTAGCTTAGGTTGTCACATGCGCGCCGTACGCGCATGTTCGTGGCCGACGCTGCCTAGCGTCGGCACCGGACGCTGGCAGCGTCCGCCACGTTGGGTTGCGGGCGCAGCCCGCGTTAGGAATACGCCATGAAATATGCCTTCACGTTGTTCGCGAGCATGTTCGTCGGACTCGTCGTCGCAGACGCACCGGAGCCGTCCAAGAGCAGTGAGCCGCAATCCGGCAAGACCATCGTCACGGTTGCTAAGAGCACGCGCGAGTTCACGCGCAAGGGCGAAGGGGACGTGATCGAACTCAACGACCTGCGGCTGTTGCTCGTTTACATGGAGTTTTCGGGGACCGGGAGCGACTTCGCAAAGACGCGGCTGGTCGCTCAGGAGTCGTCTGACGGTGGCCGTACTTGGGGTCAGCATCGAGTCGTCACGGAAACGACGCCCGGCGACATGAATGTCTATTCGCCGAATCTGATCCGCGCAAAGGACGGCGGAATACTGCTCCTCTTCATGCGGCAACATCGCGCTGGCTCGCTGACCAATCATGTGTGGAAATCGACTGACGAAGGCAAGTCGTTCTCGCCGCTGACGGAGTTTGTTCCGAAGCGAGACTTCTCGTTGTGCAATGCGACCGTGAAGCGGCTGGCTTCAGGACGCTTGCTCTTGCCGGCCAATCCGCCGATGCCCGGAAAGACCGCGGAGCGAGGTCCATACGCCGCCGCCATGCTCTTCAGCGACGACGACGGCCTGACGTGGAGCGTGTCGGAGTCACGCATCGAACTCGCAATGCGCGGGGCGATGGAACCGCACGTCGAACAGACAGGTGACGGCCGAGTGCTCATGGTGATGCGCAATCAACTCGGCAAGCTCTACCTGTCGGAGTCGAAGGACGACGGCGCGACTTGGGGCCAGCCCTACGCCAGCGAACTCACGACGCCCGAATCGTGCCCCGAACTGACTCGCATCCCCGGCACGACCGACCTCTTGATGATCTGGAACAACACCTTTGATCCCGAATTCACCTCGCACTTCGGCAAGCGAAGCCCGCTCACCGCGGCGATCTCAAAGGATCACGGCAAGACATGGCAGCACATCCGCGACATCGAGACCGATCCGAAGCGAGCGTTCTCCAATCCTGGCTGCCGCTTCACGAAGAACGGTCAAGCGATCCTCAACTATTGGACCTGCGAGTATCTGCCGAACTGGGCCATGCAGGATGTCATCGACATCCGCGTCGCCGTGATCGACAAGTCCTGGTTCTACGGAGCATCGTCCGCCGCACACGAGACTCTGGACAAGAAGTGACCGGCCCTCCATCCCACAAATAGTCGTAGCATGGTCGGCGTCGATACTCAAGTCTGTCACGGCTTCATCCGTTGCGGCGCGGTCGGCGCGATCACAGGAATCGGCAACTGCCTGCCGCGAGAAGTGCTGCACCTCATCGCCCTGTGCCGACGGGCCGCGGCGGGCGATGTCGAGGCCAGACGGTTGGCGTGGGAATTGGAGGATGCCCTCGCCGAACTCTCCCGTTTCGACGAAGGATCCGACCTGGTGCTGTACTACAAGCATCTGCTCGTGCTGCTGGGCGACAGCAGGTACGTGATGCATTTCAACAAAGACGATCGCCTTTCACCAAGCCAGCAGTCGTTTGCGAAGTCTCAACTGCTCCTCTTTCAGACGTGGTGGAATAGCTGGCCGGGAAAAACGTATCGCACAACTGCGTTGCCCGCCGTATTTCCGTCAAACGTACCGCAGTAGTGACTGGAACATTGGATTCTCAACCTGAATGGAAGAAATCATGCAACGAACCGACGGACCGAGACGGCAATTGTGGACCTCCATCGCGGCGATCGGTATGAGCTTTTGCTTGTGGGCAACGGTCTGTTGATCACTCGACCCGTCGTTGTCGCGGCACAGGACTTGGCCAAGAAGGCTGCGACGGCGGAAGAAGTGGCGAAGGCGCTCGATTTGCGAACGCTACCGTTGCCGGCGGGCGCTACGGTCGACGGGGAACGCTCCCTTGGGATGCTGAACTACATGGTGGGGGGTGATCCCGCCGAGTTCGCCGCCAAGGAACAACGCGATGACCTTCACCAAGGCCGGCAAGAAACTGACGCTGGCCTATGTCGATACGGGCTGACCGATGTCAATCTGATGTTGATCGGTATCGGCGTGACGCTCGAACCGCCCAAGCGACCCGAACGCTAAATCGGCCGGCGAGACGAGCGGAGAGCGGAACGGGGCCAAATCACCGGCAAAGAATGGCGCCGCCGCGCGCCCCGTGGCCCGGCCCCGCGTCAATCGGGCACCACCAGCTTGTTCGCCGCCTCGATCGCGCCGGGCAGGCGGGTCTCTTCGGCGAGCTTGCGGATTTCGCGCACCAACCGCACCACTTTCTTGCGCTGCTCGATGAACTGGTCGCGCTCGTCCTGGGCGCGCTTGACGTAGTCGGTCTGCTGACCCATCGAGATCCCGGCGCTGCGGGCCAGGCCGGTGAGCATGCCTTCGACTTGAAACGACCGCGTCATCAGTTCGCCCGCCTCGCGCACCTGCTCGAACAGACGTTTCAGTCCGCTCGCCTGCCAGAGCCAATCGCGCAGCGCCTCGGACATGGCTTGTTCGACCGATTTGCCCTGCTCCTTGGCCACTCGTTCAACGGCCGCCGCCCACGGGGCGTCGCTGGCATCGAGCGTCACCGCAAACTGGACCGACTTCGCGCCGCGCCGCGCCTTGTTCTTGGCCATGGGCTGCTCCTAATTCGTGGGTGCTGTGACTGGCGAGAACATAGCCGGGCCGGCCGGCGTCCGCAATCGCCAAAGTCGGCCGGCGGGCCGCTGTTGATTCGCCGTGCAATCGCGGCCGTTCTGGGCGATACTGCGACCATGCGACACGTGGCTGTTCTTGGATCGACCGGATCGATCGGCCGAAGTTGTCTCGACGTGATGGCCCGGCTGCCCGACCGGCTGGCGCCAATCGCACTGACGGCGCACACAAGCTGGGGCCTGCTGTGCGCCCAGGCGCGGCAGTTTCGACCGCGCTGGGTCACTCTAACGGACGACGCCGAACTGGCGCGGATCGACCGCGCGTCGCTCGACGGCGCCGCCGAACTGCTCGATACGGCGGACCGGGTGGAGCGGATCGTCAGCGCACCCGAAACCGATGTCGTGCTGACGGCGATCGTCGGCGCGGCGGGACTGCGCGGCACGTGGGCGGCAATCGAGGCGGGCAAGGCGATCTGCGTCGCGAACAAGGAGACGCTGGTATTGGCAGGCCCGCAGGTCATGGACCTCGCCCGCCGCCGTGGCGCTCGCATTCTGCCAGTCGACAGCGAGCACAGCGCCGTGTTCCAGGCGTTGCAGGCCGGTCAGCCGCGCGAAGTGAACCGGATCATCCTGACCGCCTCGGGCGGCCCGTTTCGCACCTGGACGCGCGACGCAATCGAATCGGCCACGCCCGAACAGGCGCTGCGACACCCCACGTGGCGAATGGGACCGAAGATCACCATCGACTCGGCCACGATGATGAACAAGGCGCTCGAGATCATCGAGGCCAAGTGGCTGTTCGACCTGACGCCGGATCAGATCGAAGTCGTGCTGCATCCGCAGTCGATCGTGCACTCGATGGTCGAGTTCACGGACGGCTCGGTGATCGCCCAGCTTTCGCCGCCCGACATGCGCCTGCCGATCCAGTATGCGTTGTGTTATCCCGACCGATTGCCGTGCCCTGCCCCGCGACTCGACATCGGCAGGGCTATGTCGCTCGACCTTGAGCCGGCGGATCGCGCGCGGTTTCCGGCACTCGAACTGGGCTACGAGGTCGCCGGCCGCGGCGGCACGTGCGGCGCCGTGTTGAACGCCGCCAACGAGGTAGCCGTCGAGCAGTTCCTGGCCGGCGCGATTCGCTTTCCCGACATCGTGCGCGCCTGCCGCGCGGTGCTCGACAGCCACACCTTCGACCCACATCCAACACTCGACGCACTCCTTGCCGCCGATCGGTGGGCGCGCAAGGCCGCCCGCAGTTGGTCCTGAGGCTGAGTATGCTGGGTCAACGTCGCCGCAGTTGACGGCGGATGAGATGGAGTTCGTGCGGCGGCGACGTTGACCCAGCCTACTTTCTTGGCATTGGACGCTCGTTGGTAATCGACTAGCATGATCGACTGAATACGAATTCCCTCCGTGGAGACCAAACATTGAGTCACTTCGTTGATGTGGTTTTGAACTCGCTCGGAGTCGTGGCCAGTCTGTTGAAGGTGGCCATCGGCTTGGGCATTGTGATCTTCGTGCACGAACTGGGCCACTTTGCGGTGGCCAAGTGGGTGGGCGTGCTGGTCGAGCGGTTCAGCATTGGCTTTGGCCCGGTACTCTGGAGCTTCCGGCGTAACGAGACCGAATATGCGATCTCGGCCATTCCGTTCGGCGGCTACGTGAAGATGCTCGGCCAGGACGACGCGAACCCTGGCGAGATGGCCAAGGAAGAGAATCGGCTCGACCCGCGTGCCTATCCCGCTCAGAGCGTGCCGAAGCGCATGGCCATCATCTCGGCGGGCGTGATCATGAACCTGATCTTCGGGGCGTTGTTCTTTGTCGCCGTGTTCAATCTCGGCTGTCCCTACACGCCGCCGATCGTCGGTTCCGTCGATCCAGGCAGTCCGGCGTGGCAGGCGGGAATCGAGGTCGGCGACCGAGTGCTCAACGTGAACGGCAACGAGGCGATCGACTTCAGCGAACACCTGATGCAGGAGGTGATGTTGACCGGCCGGGGTGAGACGGTCGACCTGGAAGTAGCTCGGGGCGACGAGCGATTGAGTTTTCATGTGGTTCCGCGACTGCGCGAGCTTGCTCCGCAAATCGGGGTGCGACCGATGACCGACCTGAGGTTGGTCAAGGACTCGCCCACGATGCCAGGCTCCGCGGCGGCTGACGCCAAGGGCGCCGGGTTTCAGGGCGGCGACACGATCGTCTCGGTGAACGACCAACCGGTGTCGACGTTTGACGAGTTGAGTCGATTCGTCGGATGGCATGCCGGCGACGAGCTTCGAGTCGGCGTCCGCCGAGCGAGCGGCGATCCGGCAGGTTCGGCTGCGGCTGCCGAGACGGCCGAAGTGATTGTCGCGCCACAGTACATGCGCGACTTGGGTGTGCGACTCCAAATGGGTCGCATCACGGCCGTGCGCAAAGGGTCGCCGGCCGAAGCGGCTGGAATCCAGGTCGGCGACGTCATTCACTCGTTCGACCGCCGATCCGGGGCCGAGGAGGCGCTGGACCCGCTACGGTTGCCGGACAAGGTCGCCCAAATGGTTGGAAGCGAAGTGGCGATCGAGCTTAAGCGCGCCTCGCAACCTGACCAGCTTGTCACGGTCAAGTTGCGCGTGGACGACCATGCGGCGTGGGATACGCCGCCGCTCGGCCTCGGATCGCCGATCGCGCTGGCCGGACTCGGCATCACCTATCAGATCGTGCCGGCGATCCTCGACGACCCCGCCCCGAACTCACCCGCACACCGCGCCGGCCTGCGCCGCGACGACCTGGTCTGCGGCGTCACGCTTATCCCTGATCCCGAGAGCAAGTCGAAACCGCGGGAGTTCATGATCGACGACGACCATCCAAACCTGCCCGTCGTCTTTTGGGCGCTGCAGGAATCGCCGACGACCAAGCTGAAGCTCAAGGTGAAGCGCAACCAACAGACTGTTGAAACCGACACGTTTGACCCGGCGTTCGACCGTTCTTGGCCGGCGACTCATCTGCGGGGCATGAACGTCGGATACACGCTGGCAGGCCGGCTGCCGCCGCAGGGATTCACGCGGTCGCTGCAGTTGGGTTTGCGCAGCACCGTCACTACGCTCAATAGCGTGCGCCTGACCATCCGTGGGCTGGTCCGACAAACGGTTTCGCCAGAGTTGATTCAGGGACCGATCGGTATCTTTGCGACCGCCTACCACGTCGCGGCCTCAGACTTTGTACTGCTGATCAAGTTTCTGGCCCTGTTGAGCGTGAACTTGGCGATCATCAACTTCTTGCCGATCCCCGTGCTCGACGGCGGGCACATGGTCTTTCTGGCCTGGGAGTGGGTGCGAGGCAAGCCGGCCAGCGAGCGAGTGCTTGTCGTGGCCAGCTACTGCGGCCTATTCCTGATTCTGGCGCTCGTGCTATTCGTGAGCACCCAGGACATCCGTCGCTGGTTCGACTGACGCACCTTCATGCCCGTCCGACCTTGGAGCACCCCGGACAGCTGCCGGCACCTCCCACAAGCGGACCGTGCCGTCGTCGTGGCCCGTCGCGATGAAGCCGCCGTCGGGGCTGATGGTCGCCGCGGCGAAGCGGAGATGACCGGGCTGGCTGCCGGCAAAGCGACAGACGGTCCGCCGCAGGTTCGCGTCCCAAAGTTCGACGCCCTGCCAGTGCGCGACGACCATCTGCGTTGGGTCCGGTCCGAACCCAACCGATTTGATCCGGCCCGTACGGTCCGCCGCGAGTCCGATCGGATTGCGGCCGATCAACTCGGCCAGACTGTCGCCCGTGACGTACTCCATCACGACCCAGTTGTCGCCCACGTCGGACTGCTTCACGTCGTAGAGCACGACCAGGTTCGCGTGTTTCAGGTTCAAGCACTGGCCGACGCCGCGCAGCTCGATATCCAGGTTGCGTTGTACGAGTTTGAGCGCGACCTCCTTGCCGCCGTCGCTCGTGGCGTAGTAGACCTCGCCGAACCCGCCGCTGCCGATGCCGCGTTTGATCGTGTAGCCGTCGAGCGGCCGGTCGCCGGTGGAGTAGGTGAATCGCGGCTGGCGCGCCGCCTGTTCGGGCGAGAGCGTCGCCGCCATGCCGCCGGAGTCGGGTTTGGGATTCATGGTGACTTCCTTTACGCAACTCAGTCATTGAACAGGAGGCAACAGAGTGAATGGAGGATTCTCTGTTCCCTCTGTTGCCTCCTGTTCCTATTCCTGCCTTAGCGCCTTGCCATTGCGGCTTCCAGCATGGCCTTGACCGTCTCCGACTCGGCGTGGTCCGCGGCCGTCTCGCCGCTCGAGTTCGTTTCGCTCGGGTCGGCGCCATGGTCGAGCAGGACCCTGACCACGTTCGGATGATTGCCCCACGCGGCCCAGATCAGAGGCGTCGAGCCGTCGCCCGTGTCTTTCTCGTTCACGTTTGCGCCGTGTTCGGCGAGCGCCTGCACACAGGCGGTGTGGCCTTCGTAGGAGGCCCAAATAAGTGCGGTCGAGCCGTCGATGCCACTGCGGCACGTCATGTCAGCGCCGTGATCGAGCAGCATGCACAGTATGGCGACGTGGCCGGCATAGGCCGCTTCGATCAGCGGCGTGTCGCCGTCCGAGGCCCGCGGGTTCACGTCGGCGGCTGCCGCGAGCAGCACCTCAACAACCGTGGCGTGTCCTGCCGTGACGGCCAGGCTCAGCGCCGTCTCGCCGTCGTGCCGTCGCGCGTCGGGATCGGCGCCGCGTTCGAGCAACATCCGGACGACCGTTGCGTGTCCGCGTTCCGCGGCGACGCTCAACGCCGTACGGCCAAAGGACCGGCGGCCGAGACACTCGCCGCCGACGTACTCCATCACGATCCAGTGGTCGCCGTTCTGACTCTGCCGCACGTCGTAGAGCGTGACCAGGTGCGGATGCTTCAGGTTCAGGCACTGACTCACGCCGCGCAGCTCGACGTCCAGGTGCCGCTGCACGAGCTTGAGCGCGACCTCCTTGCCGCCGTCACTGGTCGCGTAGTACACCTCGCCGAACCCGCCGCGGCCGACGCCGCGCTTGATCGTGTAGCCGTCGAGCGGCCGGTCGCCGGTCGAGTACGTGAACTTCGTGTCCCGCGCCGGCGCGTGCCGGCCGATCGCTCCGCTGTCGGCAACCTGCGACGGGATGACCGGTGCCGCTCGATCGGGGGCGATCCTGGCGTCCGGCATTGCCATCGCCCGCGCGTCGTTTTGGTAGACGTGCCTTGGCTGAGACCGATCATAACTGTCGCGAGGGCGCCGTCCGAAAACGGCAATCAAGACGATCGTGCCAACGACGATCAGTGCCACCGGCACGGCAAGCCAAATCCAAACAGCAACGGTCGCAGCGGGTGCCATGCTTGACTCCGGACCAACAGCTTACGAACTCAACGGCTCCAGGGCCAACGAAACGCCTTCGGCTCTGATCCGAGATGAAGACGAGAGGCGGCCTCGGTCGCGGCAAGGCTGGCCGTCGATTTCGAAATCGCCGGCCGTGCGGCACCAGAGTTCGTCGCCCTGGCGAAAGAGCACGACGTCGCGACCCCAGCCGCGGGCGACCACGTGCGACGCGGCGGCCGGCCCGATGATGCACGTGTCGGACATGAGCAGCACGGTCTCGGCAGGCACCGACAAGCGATGCGAACTGGCCAAGTCCAGCCGAGCCGTCGTGCTTAGCGGGCTGGGCTGTCGAAACCGCAGCCGCACTGCCTGACCCAACACGATCTCGGCGTTGTCGGCGAGCACGGCCTTCTCTTGAACCGGTCGCCCGTTCACGGTGGCCGGCCGGGCCGAACGGAGCAAGTAGCCTTCGCCGTCGCGCTCGATCCATGCGTGCAGCCGCGACAGATCGGCCATGATCGGCACGTCGACGTGCCAACCGGCCGGCTGACCGAGCGACACGCGATCGCCCAGGCACACGAGGTAACCGCCGACTCCGTCAATCCAGAGCAGGAACCGCTGCCCGCGATCGGCCTGGTCCGGCGCTTCGGGCGGCGCGGGCGAACCGGCCGCGTCGATCCGGGGGCCGCCTGGTCCGCGCACTACCGTGGGGCCTTCGCGTTGGTCCTGACGGACGTCCACAATCATGGCGTGTCTCCCCGCTGCGACGCCGCTCACCGGCGCGCCGACGGCCTGCCACGCGCGGCGTCGTGCGGCGCGCGCCTGAATGTGCTCCGGCGCGAGAGCGAGCAACTCGTCGGCCACGCCGAGCGCTGCCGACCAGTCTCTCGCCTCGAGCGCCCCGTGCAACTGCGACTCGAGTTCCGCAAGTCGATCGCGCGCGGCCCACGCGGTTTGCGCTGCCTGCTCAAGCGGCTCGCAGTCGGGCAAAAGGCCGCGCGCCTTGTCGAATTGTTCGAGGGCCTGGGCAAACCTGCCGGCGCGGGCCTGTTCGGCGGCGGCGCGCCACGCCGCAGCCGCGTCGTGTAGTCGCCGGACCTCGGGCGAACTCGCGCCGTGCTTGGTCAGCCGCGCGAGTGCATCGATCGCAAGCGCCGGCTGCCCCGACTTCAGGTACAGACCCGCCTCGTCGAGGCCGCGTCGCACCAGCTCCCGACGCAATGTGCCGACCCGCTCGATCGACCCGTTCAATCGCTCGGCCGCCTCGACATCGCCCCACGCCCGTTGCGAGTCGCCCTGTCGCAGATGCTCTTCGGCCCGGCCCGCGAGCGCCTGGCCGACCCGGACCGCCAGGTCGCGGGTCTGGCGATACGACCGCACCTCAGGCCGCGTGACATAACCCAACGCCTCGTCAAGCTGTCCCACCTTCAGGGCGTGTTCCGCCTTTCGCAGCACGAGTCGCCACGGACCCCACATGGGCAGCGCCTTTCCTTGCTGATAGGGTTTCGCTCGGGAGTCGCCGACGTCAATTATGCCAGCGGCAGATCAGGTCTCACAATCGGCAAGTCAGGGAGGGCAATCGGGCAGGTATCCCGTCATCGCCGTATTCGCCGCCGGGCGTCGAATATTTCGGGCGGAAGAAGACTAAATAGCCTTGCACGATTCTGGGACAGTAGCCCGACGCGCCAGCGAGGGGG
>DAIOWH010000184.1:222-11563 GCA_036758585.1 Planctomycetia bacterium | reverse complement strand
GGGTTGGGGTGAGGGGTTGTTTGGGCGATTCGCAGATTCACGCACGGTCATTTAGTCCCTGCTCCCTATCCACCAGCGAGCAAGCGGCCTCGATCCGCCGAACAGCGCCAGCCCCAAGACAAACGTCGCGCCACCGCCCGCCACCAGCCACGGTTGCTGGAATTCGCCGGCACAGACGAGCGTTGCGGTGGCGACGCCCAGCAACATCACGGCGGCACTGGCCAGTTGAAACCGGCGAAGCACTTCCACGAGCCGTTCGGTTTCGCGGAACGCCTTCCGGTCGCGGGCCGTGCCGTGGCCGCGGTCGGCAGGACGACTGTCGCGTCGACGGCGATTCATCTAGTATGCTCGTCCTCGATTTGTTGTCGTCTTAACCCGAAGGAGGTACGCCTTGCAAGCCGTCGCCGCGCTGCTACTCGCCGCCACACTGCAACAGTCGCCCGATCGGGAACTCACCGTCGCTTGTTGGAACACAGAGAATCTCTTCGACACTCGCCGCGACACGGACGCAAACGGCGAACCAGTGCCCAGCGAAGAAGAGCTTCAGAAGAAGATGGCAAAGCTCGCCGAGGTCATCAAGTACCTCAAGGCCGACATCGTGGGGTTGACCGAGGTGGAGAATCAAGGCGTGTTGCGGCGGCTGGTCCGCGAGCACCTCAAGGACGACGGCTACTCGCACTTCATGCTGGTCGACGACACCGACCCGCGAGGCATCGACGCGGCGATGATCGCCAAGCGGCCGTTCACGGCGTACTGTTTCGAGATCCCCGGCCACACGCGCGGCATCCTGGCCTGCCGGTTCACGATCGCCGGCGAGCCGTTCTACGTGCTCGTCAATCACTGGAAGAGCCGCATCGGCGGCGGCGAAGACATCCGCATGGCGTGCGCCCGGCGAACCGTCGAGTTGGTCCGTGACGTGTTGCCTCTGCACGAAGGCCGCCCCGTGCCCACGCTCATCACCGGAGATTTCAACGATGACGACGGCGACCCGTCGGTGATGTCGCTCGAGCAGGCGGGCCTGACGAACACGCTCAAGTCGCTGCCGCCCGACGAGCGGTGGACCTATCCCTGGTGGGACTCGAGCAACAAGAAGGTCCACTATCACACGTTCGACCACATCTTTGCCAACGCCGCCATGCTCGACGGGAGCGGCGTCGACCTCGCAGCCGGTTCGGCGCGCGTCGTACGGCCAAAGTTCATGCTGCGCAAGCGCACGATCAGTGGCGCCGCCTACGACTGGGTCGACGACAGCTACGGCAACCACCTCGGCTATTCCGATCACCTGCCTGTCGTGGTCCGAGTAGCATCACGCAAGGGTGTTCCAGACGCACCAGCGAAGCGCGAAGAGTAGGCTTGCTGAGCCAAACTGACTCTTGGCGCATCTCAAGAAGGGGAACCTGGTCCCGCGACGGACGCCTGAACCTCTTGGCGATCGTCACGATCTCGGTCGTCGCGGCCGGCCTGCGCAGCGGCACGACGGGCGCGGCGTCGAGTACGGCCGCGGGGATTCTCGTCGAACAGTCGCATGCTTGTTTCGGCGATGCGCGCTGGCTAGCATGGTTCCACGGGTCAATCACCCAGTTTGAACTCCGGGTGCACGACGCGGTTTGCGATTTGGCGTGCGAGCCGAAGGCGACGGCAGGCAGTTGTCCAGCTAGTGCCGACGCCTTCGGCTCGGCGTCAAACGAAGCGGCTGCGCAAGGTGCGTCGTGCACCCTTGAACTCCACCGAAGGTGCATCGATGGTGACTTCCAAGACGCAGTCCGAAACCGTTCGGCGACCAGTCGCCGCGCGGCGCCGCAACGGATTCAGGCCCGTCGTCGAAGAGCTTGAGGACCGCATCGTCCCGGCGGTCGACGTGATCTTGGAGTGGAATGCGGTCGCACTCGAGGTGAACCGGGTCTCGTACAGCGGCGGCGTCGTCAACGATCAACTCGGCCCCACGCGATCGAGTCGGGCGTTGGCGATCGTTCACACGGCGATGTTCGACGCATGGAATTCGATCAGGCACAAGTACACTCCGTACCTCGTCGATGCGCCGAGCGCCCCACGCGCGTCAGATGTGGCGGCGGTGGCCCAGGCGGCCCACGACACGCTGGCCGCGCTGTATCCAAGCCAAGCGGCCTACGTCGACATGGCCCTGACTCAAACTCTGCGGCGCGTGCCCGACGGCGTCCGGGAGACGCGCGGCGTGAACGTGGGACGGTTCGTCGCTCAACAGATGCTCGCGGCCCGGACCGGCGACGGCTCGCAGGCAGCCGGCGATTACGTGCCCGATGGACAAGTCGGCCATCACGTGGTGGATCCGCTCAATCCGGGCCAGGGCTTCCTGACCCCGGCGTGGGGCGAAGTCACCCCGTTTGCGATTCCGAACGCCGCGGCGATTCCCGTTCGGACCGCGCCGGGCTTGGACACGGCTGAGTACGTTATGGCCTACGACCAGGTCCGGCGATTGGGCGAAGAGATGAGCGTCGAGCGGACCACGGACCAGACCGAGATCGGCATCTACTGGGGCTACGACGTGGCGCGCGGCCTAGGCGATCCGCCGCGGCTGTACAACCAGGTCGTGCGCACGGTCGCCGAACAGCAAGAGAACACGGTTGCCGAGAACGCCCGGCTGTTCGCGCTGGTCAACATCGCGCTGGCCGACTCCGGCATCGTCGCGTGGGGAGTGAAGTATCGCGATGAATTCTGGCGGCCGATCGTGGCGATCCGCGGTGGCGACACCGACGGCAACCCGAACACCACGGGCGACGCGGACTGGGGACCGCTCGGTGCGCCGCGGACGAACCCGTTGCCGACCGAAGACGTCAACTTTACGCCGCCGTTCCCCGCGTACATTTCGGGCCACGCCACGTTCGGCGCGGCGGCATTCAAGACGCTGGCGAACTTCTACCAGACCGACGACGTCAACTTCAGCATTCCGTTCGACTTCATCTCGGAGGAGTTCAACGGCGTGTCGCGCGATATCCACGACGCGATCCCGGAACTCATCATGGACCATGTGCGCCAGGTCCGCCCGAGGCACTACGAGAGCTTCAGTCAGGCGTCGGCCGAGAACGCCGCGAGTCGTATCTTCCTCGGCATCCACTGGCGGTTCGATCAGCTTGAGGGCCTCGACGCGGGCAACCGCATCGCCGACCACACGTTCGATAACTTCGTGCATCCGCGCCGCGGGGCCGGCCCGAACCATATCCAGTCCGTCGATTTCGTCAGCCAGGTCGACGCCTACCTCGACGGCAGCTACACGACCCTGTTCGCCGCCCGCAGTCGCGCGGGCTCGCTCCCCGCTCACTTGCTCGAAACGGAAATCCGAACGAGAACCTAATCCTAATCCGCCCCAACATTCGTTTAACTTTAACCCGCAGCCGCAGGCGAGGCATGGCTGGCGCTTGTCGTGCCTCGCCTGCGGCTGCGGGTTAAACGACCGCTGGCGCCAAGGGGTCGGGAGTCTTTTTCAGATCGGCGACCACGCGGCATTGGCATTTTCAAGCGTCCAAGTCGCCGACCTGAAAAAGACTCCCGACCCCCTCGCTTCGACTCCCAGAATCACGCAAGGTTTTTAGGCCTTCGACTTCCCCGCCGGCATGTCCCAAATATGGACCGGCGACCAGTTGCCCGGATAGTTCCCGTCCTTATCGAGTTGCCGGCCGTTGCCGTTTGAGCCGCCGTTGGTCGCGGTCACGGCGAGACGCGTGCCGTTCGTGTGCATCGCCAGCGAGTGACAGTTCGGCAGCTTGGTCGTGACGAAGAACGGTTCCTTGTCGCCGGGTCGGATGAACAGGAACTTGCCCGATCCGGGGTTGCCGCTCGTGACGACCATCAGGAACCCGTCGCGATGGAAGTGCATGTCGTAGACGAATCCGTCGCCTTCGCCGCCGAGCGTCAGTGTGTGCTTGCGCATCCCGGTCTGCCAATCGAAGACCATGATCGTCGGCTGACCTTGCACGTTGGCCCCGACCTTGGGCGTAGTGCCGCCGCAGGCGAGCAACGTGCCGTCGCGGTCGAACGCCAGACAGCGTGCGCCGCCGACGTCTTGCAGCCGGTCCAGCTTGAAGAGCGCGGTCGCGTCCAAGTCGCGCATGCACGCGCCGGCGCCCAAGTCCCAGTGCCTCAGCACCCCTTTGAAATCGCCGGAGACCAGCGATCGACCGTCGGGATGAAACGCCAGGCAGAACACATCCTCGCCGTGGCCGGTCAGTTCCAACCGTTTCGCGCCGTCCGCCGCCGACCAGACGCGCACCGCCTGATCGCGGCCGCACGTCGCAACCAGCTTGCCGTCGGGGCTGGTCGCGACCGCGCGAATCCAGCCGTCGTGCGCGTCCGCCACCGACCACAGCGTCGTCGGCTCGGGGTCGGCGAGCGACCAGCATCGAAGCTGACCCCACGAGTCGGCCGTGAACAGAACGGGCGGCGCCGCGGCACTTGTCGCCGCCGCAGGTCTGGGCGCGGGCGCGACGGCCTGCACCCACCCGTTGTGTCCCGCAAGCGGCGCGAGCTCGGTAAACTCATCGTCCGCAATCCGCCAGCATCGTACGGCGCCATCGAGGCCGCCGGCGAAAAGAAAACTGCCACACGGGCTGAACCGCACCGTGCCCAACGGCCGATCGGTCTTGAGCGACCTGAGCTCCTTCGGCCCGAAGCGAGCCAACAGGTCTTTCGCGTCCACGTTCATGCTGAGTCTCCGCGGCGGCCCTTCGTGTGATTCGTGGTTCCGTCCCCAGTCGGGTCATGCCGAGCGACGCCGGCCCCGTCCGTTTGGTTTGAACTCCAGGTCGGTTACGAGCAGCAAGTCGACGATGTTGAATGACTCGTCGAGCTGATACACAAAGATCGTTCGGCCGGTCGGCGAAAAGGCCAGGAACTCGTTGTGCATCACGGGTATGTGTCGGCCGTCGGCCAAGTGAAGGACGAACGGCCTGAACGGCCTCGCCTCGTAGGCTGTTTTCACTTGCTCAATCGTCATGCCAGCAACTCCTTCACCACGCGGCAACCCTCATGCGCGATCGGCAGCGGCTGGCCGTGGTTGTCGTATTCGTTTAACGCCGGGTCGACGCCGAGAGCGGTAAACCAGGTGTGGAACATGTGGCCGATGTCGTATTCCTCGGTGGCGACGAACGTGCCTTTGTCGTTGGTCTTGCCGACCAGCGCTCCGCGGGCGATGCCGCATCCGGCCATGACCAGCGACCACGCCTCGGGCCAGTGATCGCGGCCGACGTGTCCGTTGATGCGCGGCGTGCGGCCGAACTCGCTCATCGCGATCACCAGCACATGCTCGAGCATCCCTGCGGCGGCCAGGTCTTCGATGATCGCGGCAAACGCCTGATCGAACCGCGGCATCAGCGACGCGTGGCCGTTGAAGTTGTCGCCGTGCGTGTCCCAGCCGTAGCTGTTGACTTTGACGAACCGCACGCCCGCTTCGAGCATGCGGCGCGCCAGCAGCATGTGCCGGCCGATTTCGTGCGTGCCGTAGCGCTGCTTCTCTGTCTCTGAAAAAGTGGACGCATCAAACAGTTGCTGGCGTTTCATCAACTCGCGGGCCATGTCGTAGACGTAGCTGTTCGCCTCGGTCCACTGCTTGCGTCGCCGCTCGGCGAAACGTCGGTTGGCTCGCTCGCGCAGCTCGTTGCGGGCCGCGTCGGCGTCGTCGCCGATCGATTCGGGCCGCAGCAGATTCTCAGGCGGCTTGCCGTCGCCGAACGCAACCGCGCCGTATTTCGGACCGAGGAATCCGGCGTCTTGATAGATGAACCCGCCGCTGCCCGGCTTGATCCAGACGTAGCCCGGCAAGCCGCTCGATCCGGGCCCCATCAGATTCACGACCGCCGAGCCGAAGTACGGATAGGTCACGCCGCGGTTCTTCGGGTCGCCGCGCTGAATCCGCGCGACGCCGGCCGAGTGCGAGTTGTCCTTGGTGCACAGGCTGCGGACGATCGCCAAATGGTGCATCTGTGCGGCGGACTTCGGCACGAGTTCCGAGACGTGAGTGCCCGGCACCGACGTAGGAATCGCGCGAAACGGCCCGCCGAACTGTGTGCCCGGCTTCGGGTCCCAGCTCTCGAGTTGGCTCATGCCACCGTCGAGCCAGATGAACAGCACCTGCCTGTCCTGCTTCTTGAGTTCCTCGCCGACCGTGGGCTGGAAAAGCCCAGCAAGACCGGCGGCGCCGGCGGCCGCGCCCGCCGCCTCACCGAGCCACTGGCGGCGCGACGAACGATGCTCCCAGGGTTTGCAAGGGTTTTTCTGATTCACGCCACGACTCCTGCTCAATACTGGTTGCTACTCGTCACGCTGCTCGCACGCTCGTTCCACGAGTCAATCGAACGCCGAGACGTAACTCGTATGCACCGATGCGAGATGCTGACGGATGGCCGCGACCTTATCAGGGTTTTCTAAGATGAGCTTCGCCACGTCGGCGTCATCTTGCGGGCGGCCAGCCGCGAGTTTCAGTTCGATGAGGGGCGCCAAGTTGATGTACCGCAACTTCGTGCCGGCGGCGCCGAGCTTGGACGGGTGCGGAATCGTTGTTGGAGCCGGACGCGTGGGCGTTCCCGGCTGTGCGCCCTCTGGCAGGATGTCCACTTTGATTCCCGTCTCTTTGTGTCGAACTTTCGGCCATCGACCGGGCTTCTGCGCCAGCAACTCGAATCCGGCAACGCCCGCGACGCGCAAGAATTCCTCAATGCGGTCCGCCGCGAGCGCGATGTCAACACCTTGCGTCATACGCCCTTCGTACCCGTGAAACCAAACGGCCCAGCCGCCTGCGATCACCGACTCACACTGCATCGATTCGAGAACGTGGTCAATCGCCTTGATGACGCGGCCGTAGCGACCCGGAAGGTCCTGCGGAGTGAGCATTTGGTCTCTCCCGAATAAGAGCCGGTCAACCAGCTCCAGTCGGTCGGTCAGCGATTCTAACGCGACGGTAGCCATCGAACTGCCTCCACGTCATCATTCGCATTCGGTGCGGTTCGGCTATGGGGTTCGTCGATCAGTGATTGATGCAAAACTCGGTCGAGGCCAGCAGCGCCCAGGCGACGTTTGCCAGCGCGGTAGTTCCCTCCGAGCGTTTCGCAAGATAGTCGGCGAGTTCAGCCCGTTCGTCAGGTGTTGGGCGTCGCGTCAGGATGCTCAAGTAGAGTTCGTCGGCGATCTGGTGCGTGTCGGTGAGCTTGGACAACCGGTCAACTAGATTGCCTGGCTGAGGTTTCAGACATTCCAGCACGGCCAAGTCATTGAGCAGGAACAGTGCGGAGCGCAGCGATGGGGTGAACTCGCCTTCGGGTTCACCCGGCGGATTGGCGAACGCCTTGACGAACCGCTCGCGCAACTTGTCCAGCGACTGGCCGGGCGGCAGAGTCGGCGTGGAACCGGCCGAATCGGCGCCGGTCGCTTGAAGCACGCTCCAGAACAGTTGCTCGGCCGACATGTACTTCAAATGAGCAACTACGTACAGCTCGGCCGGCGGCTCGTCCCCTTCGGGCAACACGCTCGATCGCTGGTAGGTGTCGGTCAGCGCCAACTCGCGCAGCAGCCACTTCACATCAAACGTGTGGGCCGCCAGCTCGCGGGCGATGAGGTCGAGCAGTTCGGGGTGCGACGGCGGGTTCTCGCTGTGGTGCAGGTCGAGCGGGTGCACGAGGCCGCGCCCCATCATCACGAACCAGACGCGGTTGGCCATGTTCCGCGCGAACGCCGCGTTGTCGGCCGCCGGCAACTGCTCGGCCAGCTTCGCCAGCGGGCTGAACCGCGGCACGCCCGGATTGCGCGACTTCGCGTCGGGCGGCTCCGCGAACTCCTTTCCCTTCTCGAACACCTCGATGGCGACTTCGTCCTTGCCCGGCAGGCGCGGGCCGGTTTGTTTCTTTTCCTTCTTGAACACCGACTGGAACTCCAGCTTCTGCGTCATGACCTTCTCGCCGACGCTCGGCCCCTTGCCGTCCTGACGTAGGAAACTGTTCTGAAAGAATGCGAACAGCCCCTGGAAGTCCTCCTGCTTGTAGTCCCTGACGGTCAGGTGGTCGTGACACTGGGCGCACTGCAGGTCCATGCCCAGGAACATGCGGCCGACGTCGCGCGCCAGGCCGGGGTAATCGACCGGGTTCTGTCCGTAGTTCTCGAGCCGCTTGGCCAAAAAGAACGCCGCGCCCTTGGTCGCGTCGTTCTTGGTGTCGGGGTTGAGCATCTCTCGCACAAGTTGGTCGAGCGGTTTGTTCGCCTCGAACGACGACTTCAAGAACGCCAGCCATTCCGTACTGTCGCCGCGCCGTTCCATGAGCATGACGTGCGTAAGTTCCTGCATGCGCCGCGGATAATCGCCGCCGGCGAGTAACTGGTCGATCAGCTTGGTCCGCTTGTCCGCGGCCGAGTCGGCCAGGAATGTTCGCGCTTCTTGCCCCGACGGGATTCGCCCGGCCAGGTCGAGATAGATCCGCCGCAAGAACTCCGCGTCATCGGCCAGCGGAGCGATCGTTTGCTCGCCCGCTTTGGCGGCAATGTGACTGTCGATTAGCGAGTGCAGGGTTTCCTGGCTGCGGGCTGGAGCAGTGGCTGTTAGTAGTCCCAGAAATCCGAGAACCAGCAATCGATGCTGCATAAGTCATCTCCAGGCGATATCGCCGGGCTGGAGGCGTCGGGGCCAGTAAGGTAGGTGGTTCGAGTCTAGGGTCAATTTAATCGGCCCAACCAAAGAAGGAAAGTGACATTCGAAGCCATGATCAATGACCTCCTTCCGCAGATTCTCGCTGGCTGGCTTGCACCGGAGGCCATGGATCACTTCTTGGTTTTTTTTGGTTGATTTTGAAATTGGACCTGCTCCAATATCGCCGAACCGGTGTGTCACGATGCGTGTAGTTGCGGTCCCGCCACAATTCATCCACGAGGGGGAACCATGTCCAGCTTCCGCGCTTCGGCCGCAGCGTTTCTTGCCACGCGGCAATGGCCTCAGCCGTCTGGCCCAACGCGCATAGGACATGGCCTAAGTGCAGGTGGGTAGAGGCGGAAGCGGGCCGGAGTTCAAGCGACCTGCGGTACGCGGCAGCGGATGCGTCGTGGCGGCCAAGTTTGTAGAGGATCGAGCCGAGATTGTGGTAGGCGGCGGCGTTGTGCGGATCGCGGGCGATCAGTTCGAGAAAGGCCGGCTCTGCGTCCGAGGGCGCGAATTGCTCGAACAACAAGCGGCAGTAGCGTTCGCGACTCACCCGGTCGTGGGGACGTTCCTCAAGCACGCGCCACCATTGTTCTCTGGCGTCACTGAATTCTCCCAAGTCCTCGTGCACCGCCGCGAGGTGCTGCCGGGCGCGATATCCCTTGAGGCCACGATCGACGCTTGAGAGGTGGCGGCCGTTCTGAAGCGTGAGCAGGTCTTCAAAGGCGTGCGCAGCGTCGGACAGATTGCCAGTGTCGCGCAGCATGGTCGCTTGGCGGAATCGCAGCTCGGGGTCGTCGGGAAACTGCTTTAGTCCCTTGAGGCACGTTTCCCAGGCGGCGACGTGCCGCCCGAGATGCCGGTAGCTCGACGCCAGCAGCGCGTAGCACTTGCGCAGGTGCGAATCGTCGTCGCCACTGCGCCCGATGCTCTGCCACAGGAAGCCGAGCGCCTCTTCGTGGCGACCCGCCTCGGCCAGGGTGATGCCGAGATTGAACAGCACAAACGGATGATCCGGCCGTTCGCCATGATCCAGTTCCAAGATGCGCAGGTCGCGTTCGAGTTTCCTGGCTCGGCCCTCTGACGACGTGTCCGCGTTGGCGTGGACGACGAAGATGTCCGTCCACGCAGCGGTGCCGCCGGCTCGCCGGATGGCCATCAAGATCTGCTCATGAATCCGCCCCTCGAACCGCAGCCCCCGGCAGATTGCGAAGCAGCTTCACCTGGTCGACCTCAATGTACCCGGCCTCACCGTCGCCACTCGTTGTCGGGCAGCGGACCTTCATCAAGAAACCGAGGACGGGCATGTTGAGCGTGGAGGGTTCAGTGTTGAGTGATGCACCGCTGCTGGCTACTGACGACTGACCACGGACGAGTTCCCGCAACCGCTGCCCATTCTCGTCGTCGATCACGTCGTCCGTATCCATCCAGAAGATCCACTCGCCCAGGGCGTGCCGGATCGACTCGTTGCGTGCGGCGGAAAAATAGTCGCACCAGTCGCAGTGAAACACGCGAGCGCCCAGGCTGGCCGCAATCTCCGGCGTCCGGTCCTTCGACCCCGTGTCTACGACCACGATATCGTCGACGTACTTCCGAATGACCTCCAGCGCCGCGGCGATCGTCTGTTCGTTGTCGCGGGCGATCATGCACAGGGAGAGAAGCGTTGAGCGTTGAGAGTCTAGCGTTGAGGGTTGCGACCCAGAGTCGGATAGCTGATCACTGACCACTGACGGCTGACTACTGACCATCCGCCATTTCTCTCGAAACAGCCGTTCATTGCGTCGCATGAGCGCCCAGTGGTCGATGCCGCTGCCGATGAAGGTCGCTCCGCCGAAGTGATGTACGAAGGAGTCGGTCGCGATGGCCAATCCGAAGCCGGCCGCGCGGCCGCGGCGGCAGTAGTCGTCGTCCTCGAAATTGCCAATGGCGAACCGCTCGTCAAATAGGCCGATCCGATCAATGACCTCGCGCCGGATCAGCAAACAGAACCCAACCAGCCGATCCGTCTGGACGATCTTCCCCTCGTTCGCCGCACCCCACTGCTTGGCAAACTCGTCGATCGTGGCCTGAAGCTGTTCAATTCCCTCTTCCCCTACTGCCCACTGCCTTCTCTCAATCTGCTGCCTGCCGCTCACAAAGTTCGACACCGGCCCGATCATCCCAATCGTCGCGTCGCTGTTGAGTGCCCAACTTGTCGTTGCGCGAGTTGTCGCGTCGGCTCATGGCGCTGGGGACGCCGGACAGCCGACGCACCATTCGCCGGCAGTTGCGGCGGCTCAAGCTGGGACGGCGTGCGGCACGAAAAAAGAAATCGATGGGCCAACATCCCGACCGCAACGCCCAACCAGCGAACTGTGCTGCGACAGCGTCGCGTCGTGGTGGGAGCAGCACGGCCGCGCGGCCTATCCGCACGCCGAGCGCCTGCTCATTTTGTGTGACGGCGGCGGCAGCAACAGCGCCACCCAGTATCTCTTCAAGGAAGACCTGCAACGGCTGGCGAATCGACGTCGCGGCTTTCCCAGCCGCGCGTGGTCACGTGATACACTCCACTCGCCATTTCGATCCGAAGCGGTCGAGCCATGCCCGGCTACCCTACCGGCCGAAAGTTCAAAGTCAAGACCTGACCCCAACTCCTGCCCCGAAAAAAGAAATCGATGGGCCAACATCCCGACCGCAACGCCCAACCAGCGAACT
>DAIOWH010000184.1:0-122 GCA_036758585.1 Planctomycetia bacterium | reverse complement strand
GGCTACCCTACCGGCCGAAAGTTCAAAGTCAAGACCTGACCCCAACTCCTGCCCCCTCGGCCGTCCATGCTCGCGCCCATTGATCCCAATGGACACGACGGTCTGGGCACAGCGGGCCATGA
>DAIOWH010000183.1:0-11666 GCA_036758585.1 Planctomycetia bacterium | reverse complement strand
AGAGAGAGAGAGAGAGAGAGAGAGAGAGAGAGAGAGAGAATGAACCTAGAGGCAAATCCCTTTGGGAAACCACCGGGCTTGAAGAACGCACAGAACCTGACGCAGCATCCAGGAAGGACATACGCGCACCCCCCACGTTGCCGATCTTGTAGACATATGGTACGCAGGTCGATTGAGATTGCAACATGAAAACAGCCGCTCCTGGCCGGTTGCCGGACCTCGCCAACAGCACCGCAGGGCCCACAACGCCAAGTACAAGACATACCTTCTCCCCGGATTCGAGTTGGGTGTAACCGGTCGCCCTCGCTCACGCTTCGGGTTAGTGTGATTTCGCTCAATTCTAAGCAGAAAACACTAACCCGAAGCGTCAGCGAGGGCGATTGTTGGGTCGAAAAGCGGGCGACCGGTTACACCCATTCGAGTTTGACCTCAAGCGCGTGCTGGCCGGCGTGAAACGTGCGTAGTGTGGTAGTGCCCACCACCGTGCCTTACTCGCGCTTGGTGGCCTTGCGAAACGCACGCACCGTGGCCTCGGCGCGGAAGTCGATGATCTTCTTGCCCCACGCGACCGTCTTGTCGGCCGGCGCCAGGTCGACGCCGTTGATGTGGAACTTGCCGGCCGCGACGCGCTCTTTCATGCGGACGCTCGACGGATCGACGGTCAGCATGATCGACGTGATCGCGAAGTCGTCGTGCAGGCCCTCGTCCTGCTGCTTGACGCCCTGCGTTTCGAGCCACGTCTTCACATCGGGGTAGTTGAAGTACTCGGCGATGTAGTACACGCGCGAGGTGCCGTCGCCCCATTTCGAGTTGAGCTGCTCGGCAACCGCCTTCATGCCCGCTTGATTGCCGCCGGAATCGCCGATCAGGATGATGTGCTTGAAACCGTGCGTGCGATAGCACGAGCAGATGTCGCTGACGAGGCGGCGAAACGTGTCTTCGCTGACGCCCACCGTGCTCGGGTATTTCATGTGCTCGGTCGGCGGGTCGATGTCGCCCTCCGGCACAAAGCCGACGATCGGGGCCACCAGCGCGTTGCCGAGCTTGCGGGCGATCGCCTCGGTCGTGGCCCGCAACACGATGTTGTGCTTGCCTGCGACGAGGTACGGACCGTTCTGCTCGACGCCGCCGGTCGCGACGATCACCGTGTTCTTTCCGGCAGCCTTCGCGTCGCGGACTTCCATCCAGGTCATATCTTCGATGAAGACCGTGTCCACGGCGGCAATCGGTCGCGGCGACTTCGGGTCGGGGCTGACCGGGCTTGGCTTGCTCGCTTGGAATCCGAAGATGGCGGCACAAAGCGAGACGACGAGTGCGGGTCGCATGATGAATCTCCTTTGGAGCACGGCTGGCCTCGAACACGAGTGGGCTGAATTGTAGTTCGCGGCGACCACAGATTCCAACGTGCAATCGTCAGCGGGCCAGTTGCCGATCGAGGAAGTCGTAGGCCAGGCGACGGGCCTCGTCGGGAAACGAGTGGCCGGCGTCTGGGAAGTACGACTGGATGCGGTCTGCGGCGTCGTGCAGGCGATAGATCGGTTCGGCGGCCGCGAGCACCTCGCGCACGCCGGTAACGTCGAAGTCGTCGTCGCGCGTGGCCGCCGAGACGAACACCGCACGCGGCGCCAGTGCCGCGATCAGCTCGTGGAAATCAAACGGCACGAGCTTGGGGTCGTTGCGAAACTCGCGGGCGAGCCGCGGCATGTAGCGCGGGCCGGTCCAACTGGGAATGTCGTCGCGCCGCAGGCTCGTGAAACCGCAACTCGTCACGATCGCCTTGATGCGTTCGTCGAACAGGGCCGTGAACAGTCCATTGTGCCCGCCCAGCGAGTGACCGATGCAACCGATGCGGCCGGCGTCGACTTCGGGCAGAGTCTCCAAGAGATCAACGGCGCGGATGTTGTCCCAGACCGCCTTCATGGTGCCGCTCGAGTAGCCGTGCCGCGGGTCGAAGTCGTACGCGTGTTCGCCGAACGATGGATAGTCGGGCGCGATCGTGATATAGCCGCGCTCAGCCAGTTCGAGCGCGTACTTCAACGTCGGATCGCCCCGCACGCCGGCCGGCTCATCTTTGCCTGCCGCCGTCGTTTGCTGCAGACAGAGCACAGCGGGCAGCCGCTTGTGCCCGTTCGGCGGCAGAAACAGATAGGCGGGCACTCGGCCGCCGGGGTCGGACTGGTACGTCAGCTTGCGCCGCCGCACCTTCCCGATCGCCACCTCCTCCACGATCTTGACATCGAGCGGCACTCGCCGAGTCGGCCCGGGGAGTGGGCCGGCCGCGCGTTGGAAGTGCTCGCGAATGTGTTCGCGGCGCAGGCGCCAATCGGCCGGCGTCCGAATCAGCCGGCGCGAGCCATCGCGATCCAGCACAGACATGATGTCCCGATGATCGACGTACATCGGCGCCGCGTCGACCGCGACGAACCGGCCGACGGGAAACCCGTTCGCGTACGAAATCTCAAACGCGCCGCCCGACGTGCGATAGCGAATTGTCTCGCGGCGATCGAAATCACTCGGGCCGCGCCGAGTCAGTGCATGCGGACCATCTGGACGAAGGTACTTCTCGGCCGTCTCGAACACGATCAGAGTGCGGTTGCCCAGCGCGTGCCCAGTAGTTGTGAACACGCGGCCGTCGACTCGGTCCGTGGCGATGAAGTGCGGTTCAACGTCGATGCCGCGCGATCGCATCCAGTCGACCATTTCCACCGCGTCGCCGTAGGTGGAGTCGTTGACGCCGTGGACAACCAGGACCTTGGCGGTCGTGCCCAGCGACTTCATGGTCGTCAGGTGGTCGGGATTGCCCACGAACCGCAGCTCCTGGTCGTCGAGCGTCAGGTAGTTTGGACTGGTCGGATCGCGGCTGTAGCGTGCGTCGAGGTCCACGCCGCCAGGCAGGTTGAACGCAATGTCGTCGCTCAGCTTCTTCATTCCACACATGTCGACGACGCAAGCGAACGTGCGCGGCGCGAGCTTGTTGGCCATCAAGCTCACGTTGCCGCCGCCCGACCCGCCGGTCGTGAACAGTCGGCCATCGGCAAAGGGAATCCCGCGGGACTTCAGTCCGCTGTGAACGAACCACAAGGCGCGCAAAGCGTCGAGCGCCTGCAGGTAGCCGTAGTCGTACGGTTCCGGGCCTTCGATCGAGTCTTTCGGGCCGCTCTGCAGGTAGTTGACGCAGAGCGCCACCACGTTGAGTCGATCGGCGAGCGTCTTCGGATCGGCGGTGCCGACACAATCGACGCCGCCCCAGTTGTGCAGCGTCAGCATCAGACCGGTCCGCTCGTTGACGTTGGCCAACTTCGCTCCGGGGTAGTGCACAGCCACTCGCACACTTCGCGGTCCCGGCCGCAGCGGCCACTCCTGTGACGGAATCTCCACCGCGCCGTTCGTGTCCGGCAGCGCCGGCCAAACCTCGTCGCCTCGCGCGGCAGGGAGTGGGGCCATACACATCAGGCACATCAACAACTGGTTCATGGAGCAGCTCTCGCCACGTCCGTTGTGGGTTGGGTCGTTGGCTAGCCGATCAGAAATCGTCACACGTCGTTTGGCGGATGGAGCCGTTGCGGACTCAGGCAGTACCCGCAACGGTGCTTTGCCGCAGCGCGTACTCGGCTGTCCAGTTCGGCCGAAATGTAATGGGTGTAACCGGTCGCCCTCGCTAACGCTTCGGGTTAATGTGATTTGGCTCGATTATGCCTGGAAAACACTAACCCGAAGCGTCAGCGAGGGCGGTTGTTGGGAGAAAAAGCGGGATGCCGGTTACACCCAAATGTAATCACGCGGCATCGGTACTCAACGGTGGTATGAGGCCACGCGAAACCGCCTCTTTGAGGGCTCGTGCCTTGAGAACCAATCCCCGGCGATATGGCAACATCACAGAATCGAGCTTCGCCCGATCCGACTCTGTCAGATTCCCTTCGCGGTGTCTCGCCAAGAGATCCGTCAACAGAACCTGCTGCTGTTCGTCGAGTTTTGTATCACACAGCGAAAGCAGTTCCTGATCGGACAGAGATTCGACGATCGGTTCCGCCACCGCGCGTCCGATCCACTCGACCAGCGTGTCCTCCAATCGACGATTGGTGGCGGTGGCGATTGCCTGCGCCCGCTCCGCCACGGCGTCTGGTATCTCGATCGTTACGATTTGGCTCATGCCAGCGATTCCGAACAATCTGTTTGTCCGTTTGTATGAGGATTCTACCACGGCAAACTGGGCCGAACTACCCAGGTGAGGCTCGGCACTACTTCGCCTTGAACCAATCAGTCGCAACTTCGAGTGACCAGACTTCGTTGGACAGCGGCTGGGCGTGGCCGCCGGCGATCCAGAGCTTGTCATGAAACACGAAGGCCGAGTGCTCGTGCCGCTCTTTCCACGTGACTTCCGACTTGAGCGCCGACCAACGGACGCCGTCTTGTGAGTACCAGACGTCGCCCCAGTTGCGCGAGGGGTTGTTTGACCAGCCGCCGAGCACCCACATGCGATCGCGATACACGACCGACGAGAACCACAGACGCGGATGCCACGGCGCGGCGTCAGTCAGCTTGGTCCAGGTCGCACCGTCGGTCGAGCACCAGACGTCATTCACCGCGTGATACTTTGGCACATAGTTGCCGCCGCCGAAGACGTACATCTTGTCGTTGAGCACGACCGCTTGATGATACGCACGCGGGCTCCAGCCGGCGCTCGCGGTGACGAGCGTCCACGTCTTGCCGTCGGAGGAAGACCAGACGTCGTTCTTGAGGCTGGCGTCGTCGCCGAAGTAGTAGTTCTCGGTGCCGCCAAGGATCCACATCTTGCCCTTGAACACCACGGCGGCCGCGGCGATGCGGGGACTCCAGCCGGCCTGGGCCGTCGCCTGTTCCCACCCTGCGCCGTCGGTCGACCACCAGACCTCGCTCGACGCCGAGTGGCCGGGCAGCCGGCCGTTGTACCAGCCGCCCATCATCCACATCCGGTCGTCGAACACGAGCGACATCGCCAGGTCGCTGTGCTTCCACGGCGCCTCCTTGGCGACGAGTTTCCACGCCTTGCCGTCTGGCGAACTCCAGACGTCGCGCGGCGGCGCCTGAAACGAGTCGAACCACCCGCCGAAGATCCACAACTGATCGCGATACACCAGCTCGCCCTGCGAATCGCGCGGCTGCCAGCCCGCCTTGTCGGTGACCCGGACCCAGTTCGGCGCGGCATCTTGCGCGGAGGCGACGGCGCCAGCGAGCACAAACACAGTCGTGGCCGTGAGACGCAGCATCGTGCGGAGCCTCCCGTAGCAGGTTGTTGCGGTGGCGGGATGATCGGGCTGAAACACAGTGGCACAGAGAACACAGAGTTACTCGTGAACAGGGCGGGCGTCCGGTCGCCTGCGTGCCAAGGCGTGTATCCTGCGGTTCATGTGGGGCGGGCCGGCCCAGCAAGAGACGTGGGACACAGCTTGTGAGCTGATCAAAAATCGTTGTTGCCAATTGCCTCTTGGCCGGCCATGGTGGCGAGGGCGCGCATCACGTTGGCGTCGACGTTTTGGCTGATGAACCGCACGCTGCCGTCGGCGAACAGGAAGTTGGCGCCGCCGGGCGAGAAACTGCCGATGCCGTCTGGCCCGTTGATGTACGGCTCCTTGGTGAGCGCACGGATCGTACCCGGTCCGCCGGCCACCCAGGCGCCAAAGTTCTCCTTCACGTCCATCACCGCCACCGTGTTGGCGGTGCCGTCGATGATGTCGCGGATGCCGACGACGCGATCGTAGCCGAAGATGCCCGCCCGGCGGTCGCCCTTGGGCAGCTTGGGCGCGTCCTCACCGACCCCGGCCATGCCCGCGTAGTGGCTGATCGCGCTGTTGTTCGCGCCGCGGCGAGTGGGCACACTCGGGTTCAAGAAAACATCGACATCCGTGCCGACCGCCGGTTCGTTGGCGGCGTCTTGCCAACCCTTCTTCAAGTCGAGCCGTTTGTACAAGTCGTTCTGTTCCACAAACGGCAGGACGCTCGCCATCCAGCTCAGCCGCTGGTCCGGCTTCAGTGCCTCGTTGGGCACGGTGCCGGTGGGGAAATGCTGGTACACGTCGTGATAGTTGTGCATCGCCAGTCCGATCTGCTTGAGGTTGTTGCGGTCCTGGGTGCGTCGCGCGGCCTCGCGCGCCTGCTGCACGGCGGGCAAGAGCAGGGCGACACCGATGGCGATCGTCGCCGGATCGGCCGCGAGGCCGGGCAGGGCCGACTTGGTGATCGACCTCAGCCCCTGCGCGTCGGCGACGACCGCGCTGTGCGTCGTGAACAGGAACTGGTTGATCTGTTCGGGCGCGGGGATCAGAGCCACGTCAATCTTGAAGTTCGGCGCCGCGCCGGCCAGCATGTTCGTGACCATTGGCGCCATCCCCATCACGGCCGTAATGGTGGGTCGCGGATCGGAGTAGCCGATCATCATGCCCTCGGTCGGTACGTCGCCTCGGTCGCGCGTGAACGCGGCGTCGGGCGCCCAGCGCTGACCCTGACCGCCCTGGAGCGACAGGAAGGACTGCACCGACTGCGGCATCAGGCCGGCGACAAGCCACTTGTCGCTGACCGCCATCGTCGGCACAAACGGGATCGGCGTTTGGCCGAACCGGATCATGTAGATGGGCGGGTCGCCTATGCCCGACTTCTGCATTTGGGCGGCGCCGTCCGACAACTGGGCCATGAGTTCGCTGAGCTTGTCCAGGAGTTGGCGCACCGTTTCAGGCTTGCGCACTTCCAGGCCGAGTGTGACGTTTGTGAATGGGATCAGCGCCGGGCCGCTGGCGGCCGAGTAGAACACCAGCTTGTTGCCGAGCGAGCCCAACAGGTCGCCCAGCGAGACGCCGAGCACAGGCTCGATCTGAGCGAGCACCGCATCGATCTCGTCCTGCGACGGGCCGCCCGGTACGGACTTGACCAGCTCGATGATCTGATCGGCCGTCTTGGCCCAGTCGCATCCGACCAGCGTGAAGCTCTGCAGGCCCGCCGGCAGTCCCGGGAGATCCTTGAGGCCAACCTTGGGCTGATCGATCAGAATCTGAGCCAGTCCCTTGCGCGGGGCCGGCGCGTCGAGACGCATTTCACTTTGAATCGCTCGCCCGACGAACGACATGCTGAACGACGCCGAACGCATCGTGTTCACGCCCAGCGTTTCGAGCACCTCGGCCGGTCCACTGTTCGGTTCGACTAGAAGTCGGATCACTTGGGCAATATCAACATAGCCGTTCAGGATCGGCTTTGTCTTGCCCCCCGCCGCGAGCCTGCGGTGCAGGTCGGATGTTGTCAGGTTCGGCTTCGATCCCGCCGCCACGGCAATGGCCGCGTCGGGGCCTTCGTCCGAGAGGGTGAACACGAGATGCTCGCCCTCGGCCCACCACGCGACTTGTTCGGAACCCGACGCCAGGGCGGTGACTTTGCGGCCCTGTTTCTCGACCCTTTCGGCGTTGCCGCCGGCCAGGGCCTCGATGGCCGCGGCGAGTTTGTTGGCCGCACCGGGGAAGACGATCGTCAACCGCGGCTTCGGCTCGGCGCCGGCGCCTACATTCACGGCCAAGACCGCGCCGCCCTGCCAGATTTGGCCGGCCATGTCCCACGCGCCTGCTGGCACCTCGGCACCGGCCGCGCCCTGAATCTGCCCTAACAAGTTCGCGGCGAACTTGCCGAGCGAGGTTTTTTCGATGACGTCGTGCAGTGCGGAGTTTTCGTATTCACCACGGTGCGCGTCGATGCCGCCCCAGCGAGCGAACACCATCGCGTCGGCCGGCAATAGTTCCTCTGGCGACTTGGGTGCCGCGGTCGGACTCATCCACGCAATACACGCCAAGCTGACGAACGCAAGACCCAACAGCACCGCTGACCAACCGTTACCCCCGCGACGCGACATGGTTCGATCCTCCTACGTAGAATGCGGCATCAAGAAGACAGGTCGGCGAGACGGCTGGAACAATACCCACGGGACGGCCACGTGGCAAATGAAATCTTGAGTTCCCGATGCTGCGAGTTTCCCGGACGCGGTGGACGCTTCTCTGCCGCCCATTGCCTTCGCCCGCGCGGCCGAATGGCGGCGGGGAACATTTGGCCGTGCTGTCATCGGCGAATCCGCGACAAGCTGGAGCTAGCCGCAATGGCGGCTAGCGGCTACAATTCCGCCGACTTTGCGAATTCAGATTCAACCCAGGACTCCCACCCAACGCGCCCCGAACAAGGTTCGCAAACGAAAAAGCCGGGACCGCCGCCACAACGGTCGGCAGGTGGAGTGTGAACGATGTTCACGAATCGGAGTGCCCGCTGCCGGGAGTTGATTTGCCTCACCCTTGCTTTCGCGCCTGCGTTCCAACTGCATGCGGCGGAACTCCGGGACGTTCAGCCAAGCGCGATCATCGGTGAGCCAGTCGCGCTGGCGGTGTACCCGGACACCGTTCGATTGTCCGGACCGCGGGCCATGCAACAGGTCGTCGTTACCGGACGCTACAGCGACGGCGCCGAGCGCGACCTGACTCCGTTCTGCACTTTGAGCACGGAAGCCGCGGACGTAGTGACTATCGCCGCGGGCGGTTTTCTGCAGCCACGGAAGGATGGCGAAGCGCTGCTCGTCGTACGGGCCGGGTCGCTTACGGCCACGGTTCCCGTCATCGTTGAGAATTTCGACAAGCCGCGTCCCGTCACATTCCGTCACGATTTGATCGCCGTGCTGGGCGTTGCCGGGTGTAACCAAGGAGCGTGTCACGGAATTCCCAGCGGCCGCGGCAGTCGCCGACGACCCGCTCATCATCGACCCGCTTCAGTGGCAGCTCTTGCCGGAAAGCGACGGCTACCGCGCCCGGCCTGACGGAAAGGACTTTGGCGCGGATGCGAGCCAAGTCGCACGCACGCCGCGGAACTGAGTGTGGCGCTTGCCCGTGATTCTCTTCGCTACACGTAACCCCGGAAGTTGTGGCCGGTCTCAGACCGAGCCACGCGGCCGACCGTAGGTCTCCGGCGTCGCAAGTGCCGTACGGAATCGAGGTTTGGAGACCTTCGGTCACACGACGGCGGGGTCAGAGACCCGCGCCAAGCAGGTGAGGAGTCCCGCGCTAAACAGGTCACACGCACGGCGTGGTCAGGAGACCCGCGCCAAACAGCGAGAAATCCGGTTCTCCGTCATTCGGGTTGAAAGACAAGCAGCTCACGCAGAGGCGCGGAGGTCGCGGAGAAAACTCAAACTCTCGTTCTCTTCGTACTCTGCGAGCCCTGCGCCTCTGCGTGAGACTTCGCTTGGCTTCCCCGTTTCAACAAGGATGCCGGAGAGCCAGAAGCCATGAATCCTGCCCCCCGTAACCTCAAGTGCCAAGCGGCATTTCAGCCGCTCACGCCTTCGCAAGAACGTCTCGCGTTGCGCTGCGGCGTTAACCTGCTGAGGACAAGAGGCACAGAGGCACGTGCAAAACCGAATGCACTTGTTCTGGCGAGGGTATGCCCATGTGGACTTGGCTGTGCAACCACCGCAACGCGGCAAGTGATCGACGACATGGCACGCGACCCAACCGGCCAAGGCTCGCCACGGAGTGGCTCGAGGAGCGGCTCTGCCTTGCAGCACCGCCAAGGATTCTCGACCTGGGATGGGACGTTACGGCGGATGTCGCTGTTCAGGATGACGGCGATGCCGTGCTGGTTGGTCACGTTGGTGATACAGGTTCGGAGGCAGGCAAGTTAGCCATCGTTTCGCCCTCCGGAGTCGTGAACGAGTTCGACACGGGGTCGCTCGGCGGAGCTACGGTACCCTCGGCCGTTTCCCGCAACGGCGACCGGTTCACCGGATACTCGAAGTCGCCGGGTTCTGGTGGATTCGGCGAGGGCTTTCTGGCCGACGTGGCAAACCCATTGAACTTGATTGGTATTGGGTTTCTGCCGCTGTCCCCATCTCCGCCGCAAAGTCCGGCCAGGGATGTGTCAAACAGTGGGCTTGTTGTTGGCGATACTACTGTGCGCCCCTTCGAGTTTGACGTGACAAACGGCATCCGGCCACTTCCGCAGAGCTTTGGTGGTGCTATTGTTTTTGGCGTGACCGCTGATGGGTTCACTAAGGTCGGCTTTTCAAGTGGCCCCATCGCTCCACTCTTAACCGTGTGGGACGGGACAGCCCAGAGCTTTCTTGCGCCCCCAACGGGGTACCTCGAAAGCGTGGCGTTTGACATTTCGCCAAACGGCCAGTTCATCGGCGGCTTCGTGAGCTTCTTCGACGATGTTGCCGGCCAGTTGGTGGAGCAAGCTGCACTTTGGGACAACCGACTGGTGACTCCGCTCACCCACGCGGATGGAACTCCGTTTCAAGGACGAGTTCTGGCACTGGCAGACGACGGGTTGATGGGGGGAAACGGTGCGGGAGGTGCTTTCCTCTACCACCCAGACTGGGCGGAGCCCAGATTGGTAACGGAGTACCTCGCCACGGAGTTTGGCATCACGTTGCCGTCAGTGCCGGTGTCAGTGAACGGAATCGCGATGGGTTCGGATGGCCGGGCTCACCTGGCTCTGGCCGGAAGCGCGATCTACGTGTCTTTCCAGTTTGAGGCACCGCCTGTTGAGGAGCTTCAGGCGGAGATCAGTGGCCCCGCGGACGGTGTGCGTGGCCAACCACGCACCTTTACTGTTGCCGTGGCCGAGCCAGCGGATGGCAAGGTCTACACGTGGAGCATCGACTGGGACGGGAACGGAACCGTCGATGAGATTCTCGATGGCCCTTCCGGGGCAAGTGTCACCCACGTTTTCCCGGCAAGCGGGAGCTTCACGGTGGGAGTCACCGTGGAGCAGGAGGATGGAAGCCTCAGTGTGCCAGCCACGATGGCAGTGGAGATCAGCGATGTACAAATGCAGGGTGATTCTCTGGTCGTTGGTGGCACGGGTGCAAACGACCGAATCGAGTTTCTGCCCGCCCGCCGGCGTGCTGTCGTCGTTCGAGTGAACGGCGTCGAGCACGGCCCGTTTTCTCCACGCCACCTCGCGGCCTACGGCCAGGACGGCGACGACGTGATCACCGTCCATGCCCGGCTCTCGCAGCCCGCGCACTTGCACGGCGGCGCCGGCAACGATGCGCTCACGGGCGGCCGCGGCAATGACTGGCTCGAAGGCGACCACGGCGCCGATGTGCTTCGCGGAATGCGCGGCAGCGACCGAATGGACGGCGGCGCCGGAGCCGACACCCTGTACGTCGATCGCCTGGACGAACTCATCGATGCGATGCTCGATCTCGTCATAGGGCCACGTCGGCGACGACAGTGAGATTTCGTTTGTCCTCCACGACTGCACGAGACCAAGCAAGCCGCCGATTCCCCGCGAGCTGATGGGAAGGAAATCGGATACGCGTGGTTTCCTGCCCGGGATCAGGCCGAAGCCGAAATATCCAAGATGGAAAAGGTCCGCACGACCACTGGGCGGTACTACGACCGTGTCGAGATTCGGTCGGAAACTCGTCAGAGGCCGATCAGCTCCTTCCTGCCGCGGCCGCAGCTCAAGCCCAACATGCGGCCAGGCGACGTGCTGCGAGAGTATAAGCGCGTGATTCAGCAAGCCTACAAGAATGCCCGCGACCTAAGACTTTCCTTGTCCGCCCAGGTCGACACGCTCACCCAAACCCAGTTCGATCAGGTCAACGGCCTGGTCAAGGAGATCAACGCCACCCGCGATCAATACAGCCGGGAGACAGGTGA
>DAIOWH010000182.1:0-11757 GCA_036758585.1 Planctomycetia bacterium | reverse complement strand
TACGCGGGCCTGTCGGACATGGCGTTGTTCGCGATCGGCGGCATCTTGAAACACGCGCCGGCGTTGCTGGCGTTCTGCGCCCCGACGACGAACAGCTACAAGCGCCTCGTGCCTGGCTATGAGGCGCCGGTGAACCTCGCGTACAGCCGCCGCAACCGGTCGGCGTCGTGCCGCATCCCGATGTACTCGCCCAGCCCGAAGGCCAAGCGAGTCGAGTTCCGCTGCCCCGATCCGTCGTGCAATCCGTACCTAGCCTTCTCAGCCATCCTCATGGCCGGGCTCGACGGCATCCAGAACAAGATTCATCCGGGCGAGCCGTTCGACAAAGACATGTACGATCTCGAGCCGGAAGAGTTGGCGAAGGTGCCTCAGACGCCCGGCTCGCTCGATGGCTCGCTGAGCGCGCTCGAAAAGGACCACGAGTTCCTGCTGCGCAACGACGTCTTTACGCCCGACGTGATCGACACATGGATCTGGTACAAGCGGACCAACGAGGTCGACGCGATCCGACTGCGTCCGCACCCGTACGAGTTTGTGATGTACTCAGATATCTAGGGAGCGGTTCACGCAACGATGCCATGCACCACTTCGCCGTGCACATCGGTCAGGCGAAATTCGCGGCCGGCGTAGCGGTAGGTCAGGCGAGTGTGATCGAGGCCGAGTAGGTGAAGCATCGTGGCGTGCAGGTCGTGGAAGTGAACTTTGTTCTCGACGGCGTAGTAGCCGTAGTCGTCGGTTGCGCCGTACTGTGTGCCCGGACGGACTCCGCCGCCGGCCAGCCACATAGTGAAGCCGTGCGGATTGTGGTCGCGACCGTCCGTGCCCTGCGCGACTGGCGTGCGGCCAAACTCGCCGCCCCATAACACCAGCGTGTCGGCGAGCAACCCGCGGCGTTTCATATCGCGCAGCAGGCCGGCGATCGGTTTGTCTACCTCGCGGGCGTTGCTCTCGTGGGCGTTCTTCAGATCGCTGTGCTGGTCCCACTTGTAACTGTGCGTCACCTGCACAAACCGCACGCCCCGCTCGGCGAATCGCCGCGCCATCAGGCACTGCCGGCCGAAGTTCTTCGTCTTCGGATCATCGAGACCGTACAGGGCGAGCGTCTCAGGCGTTTCGTCGGCGATGCTCTGTAGCTCCGGCGCGGCCGCCTGCATGCGAAACGCCAACTCGAACGAGTTGATGCGGCCTTCGAGCGCCGCGTCCGGACCGGTCTCGCGCAACTGGTCGCGATTCATCGCCTGGATCAGGTCCAGTTCCAGTCGCTGCAGCGAGCGCGGCACCTCGCCCGAATCGATGAACGGAATCTTCGCCGAGTCGGCCGGCACGCTGGCCGTGCCAATCGGCGTGCCCTGATACGCGGCCGGCAGAAACGCGGAACTCCAGTTGTTCAGCCCGCCGTGGGTCAACGTCGGGCAGATGGTGACGAAGCCGGGCAGGTCCTGGTTCTCGGTGCCGAGTCCGTAGCTGATCCACGACCCCATGCTCGGCCGCACGAACGTGTCGCTGCCCGTGTGCAGTTCCAATAGCGCCCCGCCGTGCCGCGAGTTCGATCCGTGGATCGATCGAATAATGCACAGGTCATCCGCGCACTCGGCCACGTGCGGAAACAACTCGCTCACCCACGCGCCGCACTGGCCGTGCTGTTTGAACTTCCACGGCGAGCGCAGCAAGTTGCCGGTCTCGCCCGACACGATGCGCGGCTTGGCAAATGGCAGCGGCTTGCCGTGATCGCGCTCGAGCAACGGTTTGTAGTCGAACGTGTCGACCTGCGACGGTCCGCCGTGCATGAACAAGAAAACCACCCGCTTGGCCCTCGGCGCGAAGTGCGACCGCCGCGGCTTCAGTGGATCATCCGACTCGCCCGCCGCAGCGTCGCCACGCTGCAACAAGTCGGCCAGCGCCAAGAGGCCGAACCCGCCGGCCGACAGCCGCAGCATGTCGCGTCGCGTAGACACCGGTGTGAAGCAATTGTAGTTGCCGAACATCGTTCACCCTTCGGCCGCACTCGATCGGGGCGTTCCCAGGCAACGTCTCTTCCGGCAACGCCTCCGACCAGATTACCGTCAGCTCACTACAAAGGTCCAGCTTGTCCGACCAGTTGGTAGTGGGTCCGGACCCACTACGGGTGCACGACGCGGTTTGCGATTCGGCGTGCGCAAGTCGTTTAACGCCGAGCCGACGGCAGGCAGTTGTCCCGAAAGTGCCATCGCCTTCGGCTCGGCGTTAAACGAAGCGCCTGCGCAAAGTGCGTCGCACACCCACCCACTACCGACCAGTTTGGAGCCATTTCTTGCGTGGCCGAGTACGTTCCGATAGATTCGCCGTGCAGCAGCCAATAAGCTCCGGCCCGCACTTCGGCCGGTGAGGCCAATCTTGCGACCTCGTTGAAGATGGTTGAAAGAAGATGATCCCGGTCAAGTACACAGTGCGAAACCTGCGGGCGCGGTGGATGACCACGGCCATGACCGCAATGGGCACCGGGCTGGTTGTCTGGGCGTCGGTGCTGTCGTTCGGATTGGCCGACGGACTCGAACGCGCGCTGCTCGTTTCCGCCGACCCGCTCGACGTCGTCTGCCTCCGAAAAGGGGCGCTCGACGAGGTGTCGAGCGGCATCGACAAACAAACGGCCGATCGCGTCGCGACGCTCGAAGGCGTGGCCCGCAACGAGCACGGCCAGCCGCTCGTCTCGCCCGAATACGTGATCACCGTAATGAAGCCGCGGCGCGGCGACAACGGTACGACGAACCTGGTCGTGCGCGGGTTGACGCCGATCGGCCGGTCGTTGCGGCCCGGATTTCGTCTGGTCACCGGCCGCGCGCCGGAGCCGGGCAAGTTCGAGGCGATCACCAGCCAACGACTGGCCGAACGGTTCCGCAACACGGCGATGGGCGAGAAGCTGAAGATCAACAACTCCGACTTCACGATCGTCGGCTACTTCGAGTCGAACGGCTGCGCGGCGGAGTCCGAGGTCTGGACCGAACTCGACGACCTGACGACGGCGCGCAAGGCTCAGGGCGCCGTCTCGTCCGTCTGTGCTCGGGCGCTCGATAGCGCGACGCAACAGAAGGTCATCGAACTGGTCAAGGAGGATGAGCAGTTCGGACTCAAGGCGATGACCGAGACGGATTTCTTCAAGGAGCAAATGGTCTCGGCCCAGGCGATCAAAGGCGTGGGTTTTTTCATCGCGCTCTTTCTGACCATCGGGGCGATGTTCGCGGCGGCGAACACGATGTACGCGGCCGTGTCGGGCCGAACTCGCGAGATCGGCACGCTGCGCGCCTTGGGGTTCAGTCGGCGCAGCATCCTGACGTCGTTCCTTCTGGAGTCGGTCGTGCTCTGCCTCTTGGGCGGCGCGATCGGTTGCCTGGGCACCGTGCCGTTCAACGGCTACTCGACCGGCACGGCCAACTTCGCGACCTTCAGCGAGATCACGTTCTCATTCAGCTTCGGCCCGTCGGTGTTGCTGCGCGGCGTGTTCATGGCAGTGACGATGGGCGTTGTGGGCGGCCTGTTCCCCGCGATTCGCGCCGTGCGACTGAACATCATCCAGTCGCTGCGCGAGCTATGATTCTCGAACCGTCGAAGAAGATCGGCGTCCACTCCCGTCGCTGATGTGTTCCCCGGCCGCTGGCCAGAGTCGTCGTGGCATGGTAACCTGATGCGGCGGCGAAGGAGAACGAACATGAAAAGCCCGTTCCCGGGAATCGACCCATTTATCGAAGCTCAGGGCTTTTGGCCAGACTTTCATGCAAGCTTCATAACCTACTTGCGCGATATGTTGGCGGCCGAGTTGCCCGACAATTACGAGGCGCGCATTGATGAGCGAGTCAATTTGGTGGAGTTGCCGGCGGAGAAAATGAAACGCATCAAGCCGGACCTAGCCGTATCGCGCGGCGGACAAACCGGAAACGTGCCCCTTGCTCGCGCCGGTGTGGCGACGCTCGAACCAGCGACGATCCCGCTTCTGATCGAGGAGGAGTCGCGCGAAACCTATGTTGAAATCCTGCAGCGGCCCGACCGAACTCTAGTGACCGTCATCGAGTTGCTCAGCCCGGCAAACAAGGAAGATCCCGGGCGCTCGTTGTATCTGGCCAAGCGGAACTCGCTGCTCTGTCTGCCGATCCACGTGGTTGAGTTGGACCTGTTGCTCGGCGGCAAACGATTGCCGCTTTCCAAGGACTACCCCGCCGGCCACTTCTTTGCCCTGGTCGCGCGAGGCGACCGGCGGCCGGACTGCCAGGTGTATTCGTGGACTGTTCGGCAACCGCTGCCACCGATTCCCATCCCGCTGCTACCGCCGGACTCGCACGTCTGGATCGATCTTGGGGCGGTCTTCGCAACGACCCACGAGCGCGGCCGCTACACCCGGTCCATCGACTACGGCGTTTCGGTTCCGGGCCGGCTCGACGAACCAGACCAACAATGGCTACATGAAGTCGCCCATCGAGCTTGAACCTCACCGCTTGGTTCCAGCGCGGCCGACCGCCACTCAGCGGCGCGGCTATTTGCGTCGCCAGTCGCCGTGTCTGCCGCCGGTCTTTTCTTCGAGCCGGATGTCGCCGATCTGCATCGAGCGGTCGATCGCCTTGCACATGTCGTAGATCGCGAGGCCGGCGACGGTCGCGGCAGTGAGCGCCTCCATTTCGACGCCGGTGCGGGCTTCGACCTTGGCGACCGCCGTAATCTGGACCGCGCGATCGCCGTCGGCGGTGAAGTCGATCGTGACGCTGGTGAGACTCAACGGGTGACACAGCGGAATAAGATCGGCGGTGCGCTTGGCGGCCATGATGCCGGCCAGGCGGGCGACCTCAAAGACGTCGCCCTTGGCAATCTTGCGGTCGAGGATGTGACGCAGCGTGTCGGGCGCCATTTCGACGCGAGCGGTCGCGCGAGCGGTGCGCAACGTCGTCGGCTTGCCGCTCGTGTCCACCATGCGGCTCGCGCCGGAGTCGTCAAAATGCGTCAGCGTCTGGTTCGGTGCGTCGGCCATCGCTCACGGTCCCCTTGGCTTGGCTTCGGGCGGCGGCGCGGGCGGCTTTCGCGCGTACACGCGAGTGAGCCACACGCCGTCGCGCTCGATCTCCCACAGCGGAACCTGGCCGGGATCATCGACCAGTTCCCGCACGTCGTCGAGGTACGCACGACGATTGTACACGATCACGTAGCCGCACGCGGCCTTGAGCGACGACTCGATGCGCTGGCGTCGCCGCTGCGTCGATGCGGTCGCGTACAGGTGCGGTTGCCCGTCGTGCAGCGTCGGCGCCAACACGGCACACGATCGCGGCGGGGCATGGGCCGACCAGCGGTCGATAAGTTGCGGCGTGACCGAGTCGCCCCAGTAGGTTGCCTCGAAGCCAAGCCGCACCGCGCCGCGAAGGCCGCCGACCAGCATGTTGTAGTAGCTCAACTGAAACGGGTGATAGCGCACGACTCCCACGGCCTGCATGGCGACGAAGATGCTCACGGCGGCCACCGCGCCGCGAAGTCCAAGGCGCGGTTCGAGCCGGCGCACCACGTCCGCGGCGCCAACGCCGACAAGCATCGCCCAGAACGGAAACGACATCAGGAACATGCGCACCCCGTCATAAACGGGAACTCCCGGGACGCTGAACACCGCGATCGGCAGCAGCATCGCCGCGTACAGCAGCCAGCGAAGCGGGTCACCCGACGCGACTGGCCCGTGGCGGACCGCGCCTAGGCAGCCGAGCGCGAGCAGGCCCGGCGGCATGGTCACGACGGACATCACGAGCGGGTAGTGCCATGGCACCGCCGTATCCGCAAACTTGTCGCCCCAGTAGAAAAGGTAGATCGCGGCGCGGTTCACGCTCGAACCGAGGAACTCACTGAGCCGCGGCGCGAGTTGATCGAACTGGGCGAAGAGGTCCCACCGCACGCCTCGAGCCGCGACTTCTTGCCAGATGGCGGCAAGGTCGAACCACAGCCACGGCCAGCCGGCAATGAACACCAGCACACCGACGAGCAGCCACAGGCCAAGCGGCGCGAGACTTCGCAGACGGTAAACGGCAAGGCACCAACCGCACACCAGCGGCAGCAGGAATTGGCCGTGAATCTTGGTCAGCAGCGCGCAGCCGAGCAGCACTCCGGCCAGCGGCGCGCGCAGCCACGGTTGTGGTCCACGCATCATCCAGGCCGCCGACAGGATGCTCATCAGATAGGTCCAGCTCATCATCGTGTCGAGCGCGGTGAAGTGGGCGTGGCCGAAGACGCGGGGCATCAAGACAAGCGAAACGCCCGCGACCACGCCCGCCACCGCGCCGTGACGCACCAACATCGCGTGGGTCACCAGCGCGAGCATCGCGGCAAACGCCGTCGCCGTCGCGACGCGCGCGTCGCGGATGTCGATCGAGTCAGGATCGGAGCGATTGGCGTCCAGCAGCCAGTGCGTCCAGCCGATGACCCACCGTCCAAACGGCGGGTGTTCGGACCGCTTCGCAAAGGTCTTGGCGATGGAGTTGGGCGTGAAGAAGTCGGTTCCGCTCTGACAAAGGCGAAGCACGAACGCCTTACCGTAGAGCACGCTGAACGGCTCGTCGCACGTGATGCCCGGATCCGACCGAGTCAGCACCACCGCGAGCCAACCGACCAAGGCAACCGCGAGCGGCCAGCGCCATTCGTGCAGAGTGCGACGCGACGCGGCCGGATCGACGGGTGCGGAAGCCATGCGGTCCCTTTAGACCCAAGTGTCCTGATTGGTTTGGACGCCTTGAATCCGTTGCTGGTAACAGTGCCTGTCCGCGACCACGATGCCTTTGACCTTGTCGACCTTCATGAACTGGCTGGCGGGTTTCGGCGACTCGCGCCACCGCATAACCTGCCGCGTTTCTTGCGGCTCGACCTGGCAGTAGAGCGTGTGGTCGAAGCCGGCCTTGGCGTGTACCTTGCCGTCGTGAATGTGGACGGTCGGGAAGAACAGCCGCCGCGCGTCGGCCCGCGGGAACTCGAACGCCATCGGATGAATCGTCTTCGCTCCTTGCTTCAGCTTGAAGACGGCAAAGCCATACTCACGATAAGCCGGCAACTGGTCCCACGTCGCGTCGGGCAGGCGGAATCGTTCGTCGAGCCGGCCGAAGTCGCGAACCGACGGCACGAACGACGCCTCGAAGTCACCTACGTCGACGACCACCAGTTTGTCCTCAGCGACCTTCGGCGCAGCGTCGACACGAGCGCCTCGAGCGAGGGGAACCGGAACCGGGAACCCGGCCCTCATGTCTTTGAAGAAATCGGCGTAGCCCTTGAGATCAATGAACCGCACGGCGTCGTCCGGAGCTCCAGACGGCGTCGGGATCGGCAAGATCATGGCGAGGTCTTCCTTGGAAACCACGGCCATGCTGTACACCAGATACTGGCGGTTCTGCCGGGCGCTCCGGGCGAAGATGTTCGTGTTGGAGACCGACTCGACTTCGCGAGAGAAACAACACATGGTTCACTCCTGTGGTTCGCGTGGACGGGACCGCATGCCGGCCGCGTCGGCGACCGGGACAGCACCTCAGACGCCGCCCGACCGCGATTGGTTCCCGATAGTGTCCGCATCCAATAACCAGCCGCGGTCCTACGACCACGCAGACACGTAGACTGGGTGCCGCACCCAGTACTGCTCCGCCTTGCCTACGCGCCGACCTCGACGGCGGCGTCGCGCGGCGTGAACTGGAAACGTGGACACTGCGAGAAGAACGAGAGCGGGTTGTCGTACACGACCTTGCGAATCTTCGACTCGGCGTGGCCACGCGCTCGCATCTCGACGATAAAGTCCTGAACGGCCAGCGGGTTCGACGGACCCCAATCACCGGCCGAGTTCACCGTGATCCGCTCATCGCCGTACATCTCGATCATGTCGACCCCGCGCTGCGGCGTGCACTTCGACACCGGGTAAAGCGTCATGCCGCACCAGTAGCCCGCGTCGAGCACCGGCCGAATCGTGTGCTCCTCAACATGGTCCACCAACACGCGGTCGGGGTTGCAGCCGTGCTCGTCGAGCATGTCGAGGATCATGCGCGTGCCCATGTACTTGTCTTCGAGGTGCGGCGTGTGGATCAGGATCAGCTCATCGCGCTTCACGGCCAGCTCGACCTGTTCGCGAAAGATGACGCTCTCGTTCATCGTGTTCTTGTTCAGGCCAATCTCGCCGACGCCCAACACGTTCGGCCGGTCCAAGAACTCGGGCAAGATTGCGATGACGTCGCGGCCCAGCGCGACGTTCTCGGCCTCCTTCGCGTTGATGCACATCCACGAGTAGTGCTGGATGCCGTAGTTCGCGGCCCGCTTCGGTTCGACTTCGGTCAGGTGCCGGAAGTAATCGCGGAACCCTTCGGCCGAGCCGCGGTCGAACCCGGCCCAAAACGCCGGCTCGCTGATCGCCACGCAGCCGCCGCGAGCCAGCCGCTCGTAGTCGTCGGTCACGCGCGAAACCATGTGATTGTGCGGGTCGATGTAGTACATGTCACTTCCTCCAGTTCGGATCGTACTCGCGCGAGAAGATCCGCTGGATCTTCTCGGCTCGGCCGGGTTCGTCTTCGAGCAGCACGCGAACGGCCCGCCGCAACTGATCTATGCGCGGCTGTTCGCGACCATTGCTCGGTTCGCCCGCACGGTCCATGCGATCGAGCGACGCCGCCACCTCCAAGACCTTGCAACGCATCTCGGGGAAGTAGCGGTTGATCACCTGTTCACGAGTCATCGGGATGCTCATAGCAAACCTCCGTGGGCCACGGTCTCAAACCAGCTAAGTACTGCTCCACACTGAATAGGGTCTGAAATCGGCTTCGGTCGTTTAACCCGCAGCCGCAGGCGAGGCGTGGCTGGCGTTTGTTGTGCCTCGCCTGCGGCTGCGGGTTAAACGAATTCAAACCCCTTTCAGTGTGGAGCGCTACTAAGGTGATATCGCCGAAGCGCGCGAAGATCAAGCCTGCCACGTGGGAGCGGCGTGGGACGGGCTTCCAGCCTGCCCGAATCAGGGTCTGCGCGGCCGCCCGACTCGTCCAGTTTCTCTTATCCGCATGACTGGCACGTGCCGATAAACAGGAACAACAAACGTGGTCTTTCCCGGTTTGAGCAAGCCTGCTAGGATCGCCTCGCTGAACGACGGAACCGTGAGACGATTTGGTTTTCCGCACGAGTAGACCGCTGGTTCATCCGTCTGTAGCCCAGCCTCAGAATCCGGAACGGAAACTTGCCTGCTTTACCGCGAACGGAGGAGATAGCGATGTTCTCGTCTTGCCTGCCCACACACCGCCCCCAGATTCTCATCGTCGAAGACGATCCGCTCGTGCTCGAGGTGCTCGAAGCCGCCCTGAGTCGCGAGGGATACACCTACGAAACGGCCCGCACCGGCGAACAGGCGATCGAGCGAGCGTATCGCCTGCAACCCGACGCCGTACTGCTCGATGTGGACCTGCCCGGCCAAAGCGGTTACCTCGTTGCCGCCAAGCTGAAAATGGCCAGGCCCAGTCCAAAGGTCCTCTTCCTGACCGCATTGCCGCGCGGCCGCAGCGACCGAATGGCCGTGTTCGTCCGTGCCGACGGCATCATGCACAAACCGTTCACGGTGAAGAACCTCGTCAGCACGCTAGATCGGTTGCTCACCGTGTCGCAAGCAGCGTGAAGTGCGGGGCGTGGTTCAAGGCGTCGATCACGGCTGTACGATTGCCGCCCCAGCGGATCGGCGACGCTCGTCCGGCGTCGTACTCGAAGCTCGTGACGCCGAGCAATCACGAAAACGACTCCCGTCCCTCCCGTCCCCTTTGATTGGTCCGTCCACATGCCGCCGCCCGTGGTCATGACCCAGGTGCGCCGGCCAACGCCGTTGTACTGGAACTGGTTCATCATGCTCGTCGGATCGCTCTGGTCGGCCAGCCAGCCGCGATTATTGTAATTCGCCGTCGTGGTCCGGCCCAGCGGGTCGGTCACGGTCGTCACTTGCCCTTCGACATCATGGCCGACCGTCGTCGTGAAACCGAGCGGCGTCGTGGTGCTCGTCTGGGTAACCGTCCGGCCGATTGCGTTCGGTTTTTTCGGTGAGCGTCGGGTGGAGTGGGCGGCCGGGCTGGGTTTCCGGGTACGCGGCGGGTTGAGGAGGGCGCTCTGGTGGACGAGGGGTCAGGTCTTGACTTTGAACTTTTGATCGCTCCTCTATGCGGCCAAAGCTCGAACGGAAAGACCGGACTGAGTTGAAAAGCGCTCGAACATGCTCCTGCCAGAAACTAGGAGCCCCGAGTCACCAACTAAGTAGACCCGCATAAGAAACTACGCTGCTTTTTTGCGCGGCGGCGTTGTCTTTTTGGGTGCGAGGTCATCGTGGTTGAACATGAATCCCATTCGTTCTCTCCTGCCGGTGAGGCGTCTGGCGCCTTGACGGAACGCCCACACCAAGTCGTCGAGCGTGCGATACAACACGTTCGCTAGCACGGTCCGCTTGATGTGGCCCCACAGGCGTTCGATCAAGTTGAGGCTCGGACAGTACGGCGGCAGCCAGTACACCTCGATGCGATCGCGGTGCGATTCGAGCCACGCCGCTACCGCTTTCGTGTGGTGGAAGCGCCCGTTGTCACACACCAACCGAATTTTCTTGCCCACGTACGCCGCCAGCAGCGCGGCCAGGAACACCAGGAATGCCGCGCCGCACTTGGTCTCTTCCACCGTATACGTGAACTTGCCGGTCGCGTAGTTCACGCCGCCAAACACCACCCGCTTCTCGTTTTTTCCCGGAGCCGGCACCTCCGGCTGTTTGCCCACCGCGGACCACACCCGGGCCAGCGCCGGATGACGATGAATTTCCACCTCGTCCTGGAAGATCAACACCCCCGGGGCGTCGGCTTTCAGTGCTTTTTTTTCAAGACTTTCAACTCCGCCCGCGCCCGCTCGTAGGCCGCCTCGTCGCGCTTGCCTTTCATCGTGTGCTTCGGCCGGACAAAAGTTGATGCGTTTGAGCGACAGAACGATTGTGAACCGATTAAGTGCGATCATTTCCACCGGAGACGAATTACGCTCAACTCGCGACACCTGTCGGCACCATGCGTTTGACGTGCTCGCGAAGTTGCCGCATCGTTACGGGCTTGACCAGTACGACCAGATTGTCGGCCTGAGTGACGCGCCGCGACCAGTCACTCTGTTCGGCGGTCAGCATGACGATGCCAGACCACGCGAGTTTGCGCGGTCGTCAGGCCGAGACCGCCGTCATCGATCGATTCCTTCATCGACGCCGATGATCGGAAACAACTGTTCCTCGGTCAGCGGATGCACCGCGACCTGAAAGTTCTTTCCGTCGCGGATGCCCTCGATCTCGACCGGCCCATCCGACAGCGCGACCGCTTGACGCAGGTCGATGAACGCCAGGTCACCGTAGTCGCGATTGCCGACACGCGTCAGGCGATCCCCCTCGCGCAGGCCGGCCTCCCACGCCGGCATCCCGGGCACCACGCTGCCGATCACCGCCGGTTCATACTGCACGCCGGCCATGAAGGCGACGATGAAGAAACCGATCGCCGAGAGCATGTTCATCACGACGCCGGCCGAAATGATGGCGATCCGCTGCGGCACCGTCTTGGCCGGATACGACCGCGGGTTCTTCGCGATCGCGGGGAGGCGGACGAGGGGTCAGGTCTTGACTTTGAACTTTTGATCGCTCCTCTATGCGGCCAAAGCTCGAACGGAAAGTTCAAAGTCAAGACCTGACCCCAATTCCGCCACTCCTCTATGCGGCCAAAGCTCGAACGGAAAGTTCAAAGTCAAGACCTGACCCCA
>DAIOWH010000181.1:0-11923 GCA_036758585.1 Planctomycetia bacterium | reverse complement strand
TCCCTCGCTGGCGCGTCGGGCTACTGTCCCAGAATCGTGCAAGGCTATTTAGACCCCAAACAAGCGAACTTTCGCGAGATATCGCGAGAGTCCAGCGTTCTCGTCGTGAGGCGGCGAACTTTGAGTGCGGTGGCTGGACACCGCTTTGGTTTGCCTGGAATGTCCGTGGCGATCGATCCAAAGCGGTGTCCAGCCACCGCACTCCAAAGTTCGCTTGTTTGAGGACTAGACTAGGATCAAGGCCGCGGGCCGATCGACTTCGAAGCCCTTGACGCTGATCGTGAGCGTCGGCCACTGCTGAGGGATGGTGAGAATCTCGAAGCCGTTTTCGTGCAGCAGCACCGTGTCGCCGGTGCGGGCCATGCCGACCGAGGGCGTCCATGCGACCGCCATACCGGCGCGGAACCGGAACGGCGAGTTGGGCTGGAGCATGAGTTCGCACGGACTGTAGCCGGTGACGCCGCCCTGCGGAGCGAGCAGCCATTCGTGCGGCGAACCGCTCTTTTCGTAGATGCGCCGCGCTCGCTTGATCACGTCGGCGGCCGGTTCGTCGTGTTGCGAAAAATAGATGTAGGTCGCATCGATCATGCAGCAGAGCTGGTACTGCGTCACAAGCGCCGGATCCATCTGGCCGAAACACACGGTGCGGCTCACGCTGGCGCACAGGCCGTGCCGCCGTCCACAGGCGGTGATCGTTAGTCGCTCGCGCACCGGATGAGCCTTGTGCGGCGCCAGGCGAAACTGTTCGCTTCGCCCCTCACCCGCAACGTACAACTCGACCGGCGCGATGCCGTGGCGGACCAGGCGGTGCGACAACTCACCGGCGACTTCATGTTCGGTCGCGCCAGGCCTCGTGTTCCGGCACGTGGCCTCGACCGCATGAGCGACCGCGCGGCCCAGCTCACGATAGCGCTGACGTTCCAACTCGGTCAGGTTGACGCGCAGCCGCCGCAGCTTTTCAAGTTCGTTCGTCGTCCCGGCCACTCCGGTGTCGGACGCGACCTTGCGGCCTCGGCAGATGTCACCGACGAGCCGGTCGGGCGCATCGTCCCACCGGCACTCCTTCAGTTGGAATCCGAGGCCGGCGATCTCTTCCTCGAAGATGCGCCCCGAGTGTGCGTTGTTAGCCAGCACGCAGCGCTGGTCTCGCGTGATATACAGTGACACGACTCCAGCGTGCGACGATACTCCGGCGCCGCTATCGCCTCCGGCGGTGAACCACGCGAAACTGTCCTGACGACCCAGCAGCACGCCGTCGTACCCTTCGTCTTCCAGGAACTCGGCGACGCGCGCCTGCTTGATCGCCACGTCTTCGCTGCGCGGCGAGACATGGGGCGGATCCGTCGGCTCCACGGGATCTGGCGATTGAAGCGGGGCGGCCAGTTCCGCGGGGATTTCGAACTCCAGAGTGGGCTGTAGATTGGTCGAACTCACGCCGGGTCCTGCAGTGCAGTCTCTCGGTTGCGTCCTGGTCAAGTCACAACACGCGATTAGATTATAAGCGCCTCGATTCCTAATCACTAGCGGCTGGCATGTGTCCGCATCGGGATCGCTTGTACGGTCGCCGCAGTCGGCCGATCGGGCGAGGCCACGGTCAGTTCGGTACCGGGCCGCTCGTAGCCGCGGCGGACGTAGCCCAGAGCGACCGCTCCGAGCGCCGGCGACTGCACGACCGACGTGATGCGGCCGATCTCCTTGCCCGCCGCGAAAACCGAGGTCCCCGAAGGCGGAAGATTCGGTGAGTCTATCTTCAGCCCGACCAGGCGCCGGTTCACGTGGCCCAGCGCGTCAATGCGGGCGACCGTTTCCTGGCCCAAGTAGCAGCCCTTCGTGAAGCTGATCGCCCGATCGTTGCGTCCGATTTCCTGCGGCAGGTTTGTCTCGTCGATGTCGATACCGAACTGCGGCAGGCCGGCCTCGACGCGCAGTATCGCATACGCCGTCTCGCCCATCGGCCGCAGCCCGTGAGGCTGGCCGAATCGACGGAGGGCCTGCCAGACGACCGCGGCCTGGACCGCAGGCGACCAGACCTCGAACGCCGAGACGCCCAACACGGAGCTGGCGATCACTCGACACTCGACGTCGGCGATCCGCACGAGTGTGTGGCCAAGTTCGGGCAAGTCGGGAATCTGCTGGAACGCCGCCGCGCCGGCGATCGCACGCGACTCGGGACCGACCAGCAAGAACGCGGCCGTGTCGCTCGTGCGATCGGCGATCTCGACGTCTTCCGTTATCAGGTAGCGGCGAAAGTGGGCGATGAGCCGAGCGCTCGTGCCAGGCGCTGAATCCAAATAGATCGCATCGGCTGCGGCAAAGATGCGCACGAAAGCCAGAATCTTGCCGTGGACGTCGGTGACGAACGCCTCACAAGCGCCGCCTGGGGCGAGCGACTTGACGTTGTTCGTACAGAGGTTGTGGACGAAACGGGCGCGGTCGCGCCCGCGGAACTCCAGCTTCGTCAGGCTCGATCGATCCATCAATGCCGCGGCGCCGCACGCCGCATTGTATTCCAACAAGGCGGCGCCGAAGTCCACGACGCCCCCCGATTCGTCGGTGCGAGCACCGAGGCCTTTCAGCAAGTCGACGATCGGACTACTCATCTGTTCCCTCGACCGAGCAATGCGCCAGTTGGGCGTCGTTGAGCACCAGGCACGATCGCGACTGATTGATGAGTCGTTGTACCTCAGCCACACTCGCGATCGGCGTCATGCCAAGCTCCTCGACCAAGTCTTCCGCGAGCCGGCTGTGCAAACACACGCGGGCGTGTTGGCCGGCCCGCGCGATTTGCCAGGTGCTGATGCAATCACTCTCGGCGTGTTTGCGCAGGTAGTCAAGGACCTTGGCTGGGTCTTGGATTCTCGCAGCGGCGCGCAGCGTCGGGCCAGGCTCGCCGCTTACCGCCGACAGCACGGCGATGCGGCCGCCGCCTTGTACGCACCGCAACGCAGCATCTAGCGCCGCCCCAAGCTGCTCGATCGTCTGATGCTCGGCCGGGCCGCTCACCGCGGCGACGACCAGGTCGGCGCGGCGCGCAGCGCGATGGGTCCAGCAGCTTGCGAGCAGGCGCTCCGCCTCGCGTTGGACATCGGGCCAGTGGCCGGCGATGACCGCGGTCGGTTTGCCGCCGCGCCCCACGACCAACCCCGCCGCGAACTGCACACCGAGCAGCCAGGCGACTTCGTCGGCCTCGTCGCGCACGGCGCGTTGCGCAACCGAGTTGTGCGGGCCATGGACGCGTGCGCGAAACGCCTCGCGCTGCGTCTCGTCGGCCAACCCGGGGAAGATGCTGCTGCTCGTCCCCTGAAACCCAAGGATCGGATGGTACGCCACCGGCCCCAGCAGCACCACCAGGTCGGCATCCACGACCGCGCGATTCAGGTACACGCGCGTGCCCAACCTGGTGGTCGCCAGGTAGCTCAGCTCGTTCCGGTCCATCGGTTCGTGATGGACCAGCCGAATGCCGGGTGGTAGTTCGTCGGGCGACATGCCGCTCGGCGTCGCGCCTAGTGACGCCTCGACGATGCAAATGTCATGCGGCTGGACCTGGCAGCCCATGAGGCACTCGATGACGGGGCCGATCATAGCCATCGGTCGTGGCGTGCCGGCTTCGAACACGACCGCCACGTGATCGCCCGGCACGACCGCTCGGCGCAGCGGCGGAAACGCGAGCGGCGACTCGATCGCTCGAGCCACGGAGTCGCCCACGTCGGCGAGCGGCGACTGCGGAGCGCCCGCGTCGATCGCCACGAGTCGATCGGCGTCAACCTCCAATTCGGCCGACTCAGCGCCGTACTGCACGGGCACTCGCATCGGTTGTCTCCGGTATGGTCACATCTGGTCGATCGTGCGAATGCCGAGTAGTTCCAGACCTTGGCGCAGGACTCGCGCCGTGAGGTCGCACAGCACGAGCCGGCTCGCTCGAGTCGTCGCCGAGTCGGCCTGGAGGACGAGACACGTGTTGTAGAACGAGCTGAACGTTTCGGCCAGCGCGTAGAGGTAGCCGGCGATGACGTTGGGCTTGTACTCGGCCGCGGCGTCTTCCAGCGTTTCGGGCAGGCGAGTGATCGCAACCGCCAGCGCACGTTCGGCTGGTTCGCCGATCGCGACGGTGGGCGGATCGCGTCGCAGCGCGGCGACGTCCACGTCACCCTTGCGAAAGATGCTCTGAATGCGAGCGTAGGCGTACTGCAAGTACGTCGCCGTGTTGCCTTGCGTGGCCATCATGCGATCCCAGTCGAACGTGTAGTCGCTGGCGCGGTTTACCGAAAGATCGGCGTACTTGATCGCGCCCAACCCAACCGCCTCGGCGACCTGCTGGCGTTCGGACTCGGCGAGGTGCGAGCTGTTCTCGTCGACGATGCGGCGAGCCCGCTGCACGGCCTCGTCGAGCAGCGGTTCGAGGCCGACGGTGCCGCCCGCGCGAGTGCGAAACGGCTTGCCGTCGCGGCCCAGGATGGTGCCGAACGCGACGTGGCTGAACTCGACGTTCGTGTAGCCCCAGCGCCGCGCGACTTCAAAAAACTGCTGGAAGTGCAACGCCTGCGGCTGTCCGACGACGTACAGGATCGCGTCGGGATGGAACTGCTCGACGCGGTGTTTCACCGTGGCCAGGTCGCTGGTCGCATACAGAAACGCGCCGTCGCGCTTGCGGATCAGGCACGGCGGCTTCTCGCGCGCGGCATCGAGGAAAACGCAGATCGCACCGTCGCTCTCCTCGGCGATCCCCTTGGTCAGCAGGTCTTCGACGACCGCCGGCAGCATCGGGTCGTAGAAGCTCTCGCCGAAGTGGTGGTCGAAGTGGATGCCGAGCCGGTCGTACACTCGGTCGAGATCGGCGAGGCAGTGCGGCATGAAGCTCTGCCAGAGAGCGCGGTTGGCGGCGTCGCCGGTGTGCAGTCGTGCGGTTTCGAGGCGCGACTCTTCGGTAACGTATTTCGCAAGCTCGGTAGCGTCGGCGAACCGACCGGCCAGCTTGGCCAGCTTGAGATCGTCGGCCGCTCGCGCCGACAACTCGTCGGCGGCTGGCGCCTCGCCCAGCCAGTTGACCACGCGATAGAGCCGCGCGAGTTCCTCGACCGGCCGGGCCGCAAATACCTGCTCGTCGAGCAGGTGCTTGTAGCCGAAGATCAACATGCCGAACTGCGTGCCCCAGTCGCCGATGTGGTTGTCGGTGACGACGCGGTGGCCGAGGAACCGGAGCAGGCGAGTGATCGAGTCGCCGATGATCGTGCTGCGGATGTGTCCGACGTGCATCGGCTTGGCGACGTTCGGCGACGAGAAGTCGACGACGAACGTGCGCGGCGACGTGGTCGGCTCGACGCCGAGTCGCTCATCCGCGGCGAGCAATCGCAGTCGCGACGCCAGCCAGTCGCCGCGCAGCCGCAGGTTGATGAAGCCCGGCCCGGCGATTTCGGGCGGTTCGGTCACCGCCGCCAGGTCGAGTCGGGCGACGATGTCGGCGGCGACGTCGCGCGGATTGCGACGCAGTTGCTTGCCCAGCGGCATTGCGCAGTTGGCCTGATAGTCGCCGAAACGAACGTCCTGAGCGGGCTTGACGAGATCAGCGCTGGCCCGAGCATCGGCGGCCAGTCCGTCCAGGGCTTGGGCGAAGGATTCTTTGAGGGATCGAAGTACGTTCACTGCTCATGATTCCATTCCACGCGGGGCGCGTCGCCCCACAGGTTCTCCAGATCGTAGTAGCGCCGCGTCTCGTCGTCGAAGAGATGAACCACCACGTCGCCGTAATCGAGCAGCACCCAGCGCGACTCGCGGTAGCCTTCGATGCCGATCTTCGTTTCGCCGTGCTCGTTCATGACGCGGTCGATCTCGTCGGCCATCGCGTGAATCTGCCGGCGACTCGTGCCGGTCGCGAGCACGAAGTAGTCGACCATCGCGGTCAGCTTGCGCAGGTCGAGCACACATGCGTCGCGCCCACGATTGTCCGCCGCGACGGACGCACAGATGCACGCCCGCGCCTTGGCGTCCCGTGTTCCAGTGGACAGTGTCTTATCCGCAGTACTCACCCGTCTACCCAAACAACAAGAGCAACTCGTGACCTACGTGTGGTCGGCGAAGTACGAACTCATGATTGCCGCTGGCTGCGACGGCGTCAAGCGAGCGAACATTGACTCCACATGGCCTCGACCCCACCGATTTGGCGTCCGACCGGCGTGGCGATGCTCACGCTGGCGGTCGAAAGCGCGGGCCGCTACACTTCATCTCAATCAGGTGCATCGCAAACCGCGTCGTGCGCCCGGCTGCGGCCGATTTGGCGCACGCAAGTCGTTTAACGCCGAGCCGAAGGCGACGGCAGGCAGTTGTCCAGATAGTGCCGTCGCCTTCGGCTCGGCGTTAAACGAAGCGCCTGCGCAAAGTGCGTCGCATCCCCGCCGCAGCCTGGTCTCATCGGGAGGACTTGCAATGTCGTCGAAATGGTTTGGCGCGATCGCTTGTTCGACAGCCGCCATGTTGTTGGCTGTTGCCGGCGGATCACCATGGGACAAGGCGGTCTCCGCGACCTCGTCTACACCGGTCGGTCAACAAGACCCACCGAAGCAAAAGAAGACGACCAAGAAGAAAGCAGCCGGCAATGCGCAAGGCAAGTCGGCGCCGCCGCCGAGCGCCGGCGACGCGGGAGTGCCGATCCTGTCGTCGGGCGATTCCTACGACGACTTCGCGTCGGTTGCTCAGACCAGCGACGGAACCCTGTACGCCTGCTATGCCGCGTACTATGACGGTCACGATCAGATTCGCATCCACCGCCGATTAGCCGACGGCCAGTGGTCGACGCGCAGCTACGTGCCGCTGGCCGAAACGCGCGGCGACGTCTGGATGCCGCAACTGGCCGTCGACGCCAAGGACCGCGTGTGGGTCGTCTGGAGCGAGCAGACCGATCGGCAAGGCAAGTCGGGCAACTGGGACCTCTACGCGCGGGCGCTCGTCGACGAGAGTTGGGGGCCGCTCATTCGACTCACGGATGATCCCAAGCCCGACATCAATCCCCACGTAACAAGCGACGGGAAAGGCAACGTCTTCGTCGTCTGGCAAGCACACCCGCAGAATATCGGCAACGTGATGCTCTGCCGGCTCGATGGCGATGATTGGACGCGGCCGACGCCGATCACGTCAGGCGGCGGCAGCGACTGGTATCCGCAGGTCGCAGTGGATGCGAAGGGCGTGGCGTGGATCGCGTTCGACAGCTATCGCAACGGCGACTACGACGTGTTCCTGACGAGCTACGACGGCGCGCGCGTCGGGCCGGTCGTGCCGATCGCCACGTCGCGATACTACGAGGCGCACGCGAGCGTCGCGTGTGCGCCCGATGGCCGCGTCTGGGTCGCTTGGGAGGAGGGCGGCTACAACTGGGGCAAGGACCAGGGCTACTGGCTGCGCATCGAGAATCGGCAGCGCGGCAGCACGCTGGGCGGCAGTCGCGCCGTGCGTGTGGCGGCGGTTGATCGCGAAAAGGTCTGGGCCGCGCCGCCGGTCGCCGACTCGCTGGCCGTCGACGAACGCGGCCAGAACGCGGCGGCTGCGCTGGCGACCGATCGCGACGGCCGTCTGTGGCTCAAGTTCAGACACCAAAAAACGACGGGCGGGCGACGCTACTGGACCGAACACGCAACGTACCTGACCGAGTCGGGTTGGAAGCCGGCCCAGGAGTTGGCGGGAAGCACGGGCCGCATCAGCGGCTTCAGCCGCATTCTGGCGGGTTCGGACGGATCGGTGCACGTGGCGTACTCGTCCGACGGCCGCGCGGCGCCGAATTTTCATCAACCGCGCCAAGATCGTGTGCTGGTCGCGACGCTCGCCAAGGCGTCCGACCCTGTCGCAGCGCCGGCTCTGGCTGAGTACGAGCCCCCAGGCGCGCCGGCCGGTGCCACTAACTGGGACGTCGAGCGCGAGCGTCGAGCGACTGCCGCAATCCGGCGGCACACGGTCGCCATCGACGGACGCCCACATCGAATCGCACGCGGCGACCTGCACCGGCACACCGAACTGAGCTGGGACGTCGGGCCGGGCAACGACGGCTCGTACCTCGACTTCTATCGCTACATGATCGACGTCGCGGCCATGGACTTCGGCGGACTGTCGGATCATCAAGGCGGCGGCCACTACGCGTATCATTGGTGGCTCACTGAAAAATCCTGTGACATGTACTATCTGCCCCCGCGATTCGTTCCGCTCTACGGCTACGAGCGCAGTGCACGGTTTCCCAACGGCCACCGCAACGTCTTTCACAGCTACCGTGGCGTGCCGGTCTTTCCGTTCCAGCTCAGACTCGACCAGACCGGCGAGTTCCCTGGCGTCGGCACCGGCGCGCTCGTGGACAACGACACGAAGTTGCTCTACCAGTACCTGCGAAAGTCCGAAGGGATCGCGATGTCGCACACGTCGGGAACGAACAGCATGGGAACCGACTGGCGCGACAACGACCCGGTGGTCGAGCCGGTGGTGGAGATTTACCAGGGCGCGCGCAACAGCTACGAGGCGATCGGCGGCCCGCGCGTCCACGACGAAGAGAAAATGCCTGGCGCCGCGCCTGGTGGATACACGCCGGTCGGCATGCTTTGGAAGGCGTACGAAAAGGGCTACCGGCTTGGCACCATCGCGTCGAGCGACCACGGGTCCACGCACATCAGCTATGCGCTGGTCTACACGCCGGCAGTCGATCGTGCGACGATCATCGAATCGATGCGCAAGCGGCAGACCTACGGCGCTACCGACAACCTGATCGTCGAGTGCCGCGCCAACGGTCGATTCATGGGTAGCGAGTTCCGCACGACGGACAAACCTCAGCTCGAATTGAAGGCAACGGGCACGGCCAAGATCGCGCGCGTCGACCTCGTCCGCAACAACCAGTACATCTACGCCGCCGAACCGGGCCAGTCCGACGTTGCGATCAAGTTCACCGACGAGCGGCCGCACGCGGGATGGAATCAGTACTACTTCCGCATCGTGCAGGACAACGGCGAGATCGCGTGGGCCAGTCCCGTGTGGGTGGGCTACGAGGCGGTATCGCCAGCGAACTGTGACGCCCTGGCGGCGAGCCCTTGAAACTGCGCCTCCCCGAATGTAGATTTGGTTCGGTCAAAGGGCCGTCGGCAATCGAGGAACCAGCATATCTCGTCGTAACACACACACACACGTTACGTTCGGACGACGAAGGCGAGCCGGACCCTGTCCGTTGAGACTCTTGAGGGTCGGTCGGCTATCGGAACGCTACTCGGGGTCTGCATAGACGATGTGATTCCAGTGAACGTTGCAGCCCGGTTCACAGGCTGTGAGGAATTCGTGCCCTTGAGGGGAGGATCTGTTGGCCCCTACCTTTCCACGTTGAGTGTTTCCCATCTCACCCGGCTCAGCTTGAGCGCGCTCAGTGAGTTGGAACTGCCGCCACTCGGTCCAGCAGCCTGGGTCTTGTGCTCTTCGGAACCTGACCCATCGACGCCCCACGAGTCAGTCGACTCTGCATTGATTGATCACACCGCGGGCGCCCGCGAATTCGAGACACTGTTTGTTGATCTCCCGCGAGTTCGCGCAGTTCTCCCGCAGGGATTTCCCGTCGCCCAGCAACCGCAAGCGTCTTCGAAGCTGTGGCCACGACTACACGGTGACGACTCACCGCGTGTCACGCCAGCACCATTCACTGCCCGTGTGGAAGTAACGTTCCATGCGAAAACGACATTGATGTACGTACCGGAGATGTTCGGGCCTGGGAGCTCGGTTCCAATAGCACGAGTGGATTGGGACTTCTCGATCACCGCGGAACGCGACCAGAACGATCTCACGAAGCGGGTTGTCTTGGCATCTGACCATCACGTGCCCGACGCGATGACGACAACCAACGAATGGCCTGAATGGGAGCAGAATGTGTACGACTTCCCGCTGCGGCGAACGTAGTTTCGGAAGCGTCTTGCGCGAATCCAACATGTTCCGACCAATGAAGATGTCAAGAACCTGTTTGACTGCCGCGGCTGCAACGTGCGTCTGCGGTGCCGTTGCACTTTGGTGGTGGGTCACGTGGCCCGATAGGACGCTCACTCAGTTTCTGGCGTGGCTGCACCAAGAGAACTATCTGCAGGCCAACGGAATGCTCGTACCAGGGCTAGCATTTGAACCCACAACTGAGTGGGGGATCGTGCGCATCGACTATAAGCCCGCCAATCGCTCCGAATTCACGTTCAGCAACACACTGAAGGAGAAGCAACCAGAGAGACCGTGGCTAAGGCTAAGATCCGACCAGCGAGAGGTAATTGTGCTTCCAGCGAGAGTATGGGCGGCATGGCTCGACCGACGCCGTATCACACTTTGCCCGCGCACTTGGCAGGACGTGTTGACCGCCCGGCTTCGATTCGAGGCGCTCGATGGCAATCAATCCTGGGTTGTTCGACGCAACGCGATCTTGCTCGAGGAAGGCAAGCACTTCGCACACTTTTACCGAGAGCGTTTTGCCGCCGCAATTATCTCACGCGGGGGCATGACGTTCGAAGTTGAAACCGTGGTGGGAGAGGATGACGAACTGAGGATTCTTGGCCCAAAGGGGTAACCATCGACCACGCGAGGTCACGGTCTCGACTGATCCCGACCTGGCAACTGGGGTAGCCGGCCGACTTTGAACCGGTATGTCGGCGTCAGTCGCCGGGACTACCGGCCCTGTGGAGCCTCGCCCGCACGCGCTCCAACACCAACTCGCCGGCGAGCGTCCAGCCCCACGCGGGCTTGATCGCGGGCCGCTTGTGAGGCGTCAGCACGAGCAGCGAATCGCTCACGCGGCTCAGTTGGTACGCGACGGTCGGCAGCCGCGATGGTTCGAGAAGGTGCAGCGCGAAACTGCAGACGATCAGGCTGAACCGGCGAGCAGCCAGAGCGCCGGCCGCGATGTCCTCGAAGCTGATCCGTTCGGCCGATCGCCCCGTCCGGCGGCGATAGGCGGCGCCGGTGAACGGATCGACGCCGACGACCGTGCCGGCCCCGAGCCGCTCGAGCGCGAGCGTCACCTCGCCGCTGCCGCAGGCCAGGTCGAGCACGCGCTCCAGATCGAGCGCCCATGTCTTGACCGCCTCGCCCAACACCCGAGCGACCACCGGTTCGTGCGGATTGCGATAACGCGACCCGTGCCGTCGGTAGAACTCCGTCGTACCGCCGCGCTCGTACTCGCCTCGAATGGACTGCGGACGCTTCATCGGAATACGCTACGGAAAAAGGGCGTCGAAGTCGCGGTAGCCACTGACGATGCGTACGACCTCTATGGGATTGCCGGCGCGATAGATGATGACGCACGAACCGACAGGCCAGACACGCAGTGTCTCATCCGCGAGATCAGGATGGACGCTGCCCATACCGGGCATTCGCGCGAGCTTCGCGATGGCTCGGCGGATTCGACCACAGAATCGGTCCGCCGCGTCGACGCTGTCCTGGGCAATGTATTCCCAGATGTCGTGCAGGTCCTGCCGGGCGTCGGGAGAGAAGACGAAGCGACTCATCTCTTGGTTCGGCGTCGCTGGCTCTTCGCGTGCAGCTCTTCGAACACACGTGCGCCTGGAATTCGCTCGCCACGCCCAAGCTGGGCCAGACCATGTGCCACTTTTTTGCGAATCTGCTCCAGCCTTCGCAGCCGTTCACGGTCACGGTCGGCAAGCAGGTGCAGCGCTTCCCGAACAACGTCTGTGGGAGAAAGGTACAGCCCGGCGGCGACCTTGGTTTGGACAAGACGTTCCAGGTCGGGTGTTAGAGTCAGCTTCATGTTCGATTACCTCGCGTTGCCAATTTGCACGCAGTATCGTCCGTCTTTCGACCGAAGCAGTCAACGTTGGGCCTCGCTGCTCGTCGTCACGGTCGTGGACGACGACGGCTGGAAGACATGGCTCGGCCGGCAGGTCGCCGAACACGCGAAGCCGCTTCACGTCGAGCGGCTTGTCGG
>DAIOWH010000180.1:0-11925 GCA_036758585.1 Planctomycetia bacterium | reverse complement strand
CCAAACCCCGCGTACACGCTCAGGCGATCTGCCAGCCGGCTCGGTACGGTTCATTGATGAACCGGTCTGCATCGGGCCTGAGGTTCGCGGAGTTCCAGTAATCTCGAGCAACCCTCTATCTCTATCCTCTATCTCCTTCCTCCTTCTCCTGCTCCAGCATGCGCAGGAACGTTCGGCGCGTCTCGAGCGTCGTGCGGTCGCATTCTTCGAGGAACACGTCGCTGGCGGTGCGGTCGCCTTGGGGGCGGTAGCCTAGCCGGCGCGCGAGCTTGGCGATGTCTTCGACTCGGTCGGGCAGGTCGTCGCGCGCGGTGTTGTGTACGATGCGCAGCCGGCTTTCGACGCGGTGCAGGAACTCGTAGCTGGTGTGCAGGAACGAATGGTTGTAGCCGTCGAGGTAGCCGGCGGCGCGCAGCCGACTCATCGCCAGCTTGGTGTTGGGCGCGCGAACCTGCGGGTCGGCCGGCCCGTGCTTGAGTTGCAGCAGTTGCACGATGAACTCGATGTCGACCAGCCCGCCAAAGCCGCGCTTCAGGTCCTGCTCGCCCCGCGACTGTTCCAGTCGCTGCCGCGCCTCGCGAATCTCGTCGGCCATCTCGGCCCGCCACGCCACACGGTACGCGGCCGACTCGGCGGCGACCGACACGTCGCGAGCGAACTCGACCGCGCCGAACACCGGCCGCGCGCGGGTCAGTATCTGACGCTCCCACAGAGCGGCCGTGCCCGACTCGTGATAACGCTGAAACTGATCGAGCGGCATCGCCAGCGCCCCCGACCGACCGGTCGGCCGCAGCCGCGGATCGATCGCGTACAGTCGACCCTGCGGCCCGGCGCCGCCCGCCGCGCGAATCACGCGCTGACCCAGTTCGCTGAAGAAGTGGATGTTCGTCGTGGGTTCCCAGCCGCGCCGCCGCCCGCGAATCCGCGTTTCGCCGTCGCCCTCGTAGATGAAGATCACGTCCAGGTCGCTGTGATAGCTCAGTTCTTGCCCGCCGAACTTGCCGAGCGCGAGCACGACCAGACGGCTCGGCCGGCCCGCCCGCGGCCCGTCGGCCAGCACCGGTTCGCCCAACCGCTCGGCCAACAGTCCATACTCGTGCTCGACGATCTTGCCCAACACTGCCTCGGCGATGTCCGACAGACTCTGAGAAGTAACGACGAACGAGTCCTTGCCGAGGATGTCGCGCACGCCGATGCGAAGTTGTTCCTTGTCCTTGAAACTCGCCAGGATCGGCTGCAGGTCTTCGGCGCCGCGACACAACTCGTCCAGCTCGGCGCGTAGTTCGTCGAGCGACCGCGGCTGGTTCAGCACCAGCGAGTCCATCAACTCGTCGATCATGCCGGGATTGTTGATGAGGATTTGCGAGAGAAACTGGCTCCAGGCGCAGAGTTCGACACACAGGCGCAGAGTCGGCGGGCTGAAGCTGAACAGCTCCCAAAGCACGCCGCGCGCGCCGAGTGACGCGGTCACATGTTCGAGGTTCACCAGCGCCATGTCGGGGTCGGGCGTGTCGGCCAACTCGCGCAGCAGCTTGGGCGCGATCGAGGCCAGAAAGTGTCGGCAGCGGCGATCGGACAAGAACGGGGCCGGCTCGCGAGCCAACTCGACCAGAGTCCGGTACACGACAGCCGGATCGCGAAACGGATATCGAGCCAGGGCGGCGGTGATCGTGCGCTCGTCCGGATCGGGGTCGAGGATCAGGTCGGTCTCGGGGTCGACCGCTTCGTGCGGGAACGCCTGGTGCAGCAGGTGATCGAGGATGCGGCGGTTCAGTTGCGTCTTGGTTCGCAGGTCGGCGAGGAACCGGGCGGCGGCAGCGGTCGCATGCCGCGGGCCGGCCGCCGGATAGCCGAGTCGGCGCGCCAGCTTTTCCACTTCGTCCGGCGACTGAGGCAGCGCGTGGGTCTGGCGATCGAACATGAACTGCAGTCGGTGCTCGACGTTGCGCAGAAACCGGTAGTTGTCCTCCAGGATTTGTCGTTCTTGTGTGTTGAGGCAGCCGGCGCGTTCGAGAGCGGCCAGTGCTCGCAACGTGTTCGGCTCGCGCACCTCGGGCAGGTCGCCGCCGTTCAGAAGCTGCAGGAACTGCACGACGAATTCCACATCGCGAATGCCTCCGTGCCCGGTCTTGACGTCGATCGGCGATCCGTCGGCCTGCGGCGACTTGGCTTCGATGCGCCGCTTCACCGCCTGAATCTCCTGTATTTCGGCGAAGCTCAGGTATCTGCGGAACACGAACGGTTGAATCTGCTCGACGAACGACCGACCCAGCGCGGAGCTTCCGGCGATCGGGCGGGCCTTGACCAGGGCCTGGCGCTCCCAGGTTCGGCCGAGCGTGTCGTAATACGCGAGCGTGCCGGCGAGCGAGCGCACGATCTGGCCGCGGTCGCCTTCGGGACGCAGCCGCAGGTCCACGCGATACGCCTGGCCGCGTGGCGTGTGGGTCGACAGTGCGCGCACCAGTTCGCCCGCGACGCCGCCCCAGAACTCGTCGTTCGACACGCGATGGCGTCCGTCGGTCTCGCCGTTCTCGTCGTACAGGAACACCACGTCGATGTCAGAGCTGTAGTTCAACTCGCCGCCGCCGAGCTTGCCCATCGCGATCACGACGAACTCGCTGGCGCCGCCGTCAGGCTTGCGGGGCGTGCCGTGCCGCGCAACGGACCGCTCGATCGCCAGCTCGAGAGCCGCCGAGACGATCGCCTCGGCCAGGGTCGATATCTCAGCCGTGACCACCTCCAGCGGTGCGTCGCCGACGATGTCGCGATAGCCGATACGGAGCAGTTCGTTGTGGCGGAACCGGCGCATCGCGTCGAGTCGCCCTGCGCCTTGGGGCAACGTGCGCAGTTGGCTGGCCAGTTCGTCGCGCAGCGATTCGCCGCGTCGCACGCCGCGCCAGTTGTTTCGCAACCAGTCGAAGGTATGCGGCGCGGCGATCAGCAAATCGCTGAAGTACTGACTCGCGGCGAACACTCGAACGAGCGCGCCCAGCGACTCGGGATCGCCGACCATCGCGGCCGCCGCCCCGGCGGGGCTGGAGCAGCCGCGAAAGTATCGCTCCAGGTTGTTCAACGCCATGTCGGCGTCGGGCGAGCCGGGCAGGGCGCGGGCGAGTTGTTCGACGATGTGACCGAGCAGGTTGGGCGGGACGCCCGACTCGGCGATCGCGACCAGATTGCGATGGCCGCGGTCGAGGTCGGCCAAGCCGCAGGCCGTCAGCCATGCAGCGGCCTCGTCGGTCGAATCAAGCAGGGACCGAAGCTGGTCCGGCGGCATGAACGGCGAGGTCATGGGTGACAATCGAACCAATCAGCGTGGTGGGGGTCACGGCCTCGACTTGGACCTGCGCGAACGAGCCGGCCAGCCGGCCATTGCCCGAGAACACGACGATGCGATCGTCATGCGTGCGGCCGGTGAGCTGTGCCGGGCCGGCCAGTGTATCTGCGCCGTCTCTGCCGGCCGCCTTGCTCGGTCCCTCAACGAGCACCTCGACGGTCCGGCCGACGAGTCGGCGGTTGTCGTCGAGGCTGATTTGGTTCTGGATCGCGAGCAGCTCGTTGTTGCGGGCGCGCTTGACGTCGTCGGGCACATCGTCGGGCAGGTTGCCATGGGCCTTGGTGCCGGGTCGCGGGCTGTACTTGAAGACGAAGCTGTTCTTGAAGCGGGCGCGGCGAACCAGTTCGCACGTCAGGTCGTGCTCGCGGTCGGTCTCGCCGCAGAAGCCGACGATGAAGTCGCTGGAGACGGTCGCGTGCGGCAAACGCTCGCGCGTTCGGGCCAGCATCTCTTCGTACTGCTCGACCGTGTATCCGCGTTTCATGCGCCGCAGTACATCGTTCGATCCGTGCTGGGCCGGCACGTGCAGATAGGGCGAGACTTTCGGCAGGTCGCGCACAGCGTCGAGCAAGTCGTCGGTCATGTCGCGTGGGAAGTTCGTGATGAATTTGATGCGGCGGATGCCGTCGATTGCATGGATCGCGGCCAGCAGATCGGCGAGGCGGTACAGGCGGCCGTCGGACCCTTTGACGCGATAACTGTTCACGGTTTGCCCCAGCAGCGTGACGTCGATGCAACCTTCGCCGGCCAGCTTGCGGGCCTCGTGGATGATCGCTTCGGGCGGGCGACTCTGTTCAGGGCCGCGCACGGCGGGCACGATGCAGAACGTGCAGAACTTGTCGCAACCCATCATGATTCGCAGGAACGCCTGAAACGCGGCCGGCCGCATCGCGCTCATGCGATCGGGGTCGAACTCGTCGAAGCTCGCGGTGACCTGGTCGCGCGTGCCGCCGGTGCGCGGCAGACTAACGGCGATCTGCCGCTGGCGGTCGCCCATGACTTGATCGATCAGTTCGGGCACTCGCCTCAGTTGGCCGGGACCGGCAACCAGGTCGACGTGCGGAGCGCGGCGGAAGATCAGATCCTGGTCCTTCTGGGCCATGCAGCCCAAGACGCCGATCACGAGGTCGGGGTTCTTGCGCTTGCGATGTTTCAGCCGGCCCAGGGCGCTGTAGATCTTATCTTCGGCGTGTTGCCGGACGCTGCAGGTGTTGAACAAGACCACGTCGGCGCGGCTGACGGAGTCGGTCAGTTCGTAGCCCTCCTTGCGCAGCGCCCCGACCACCAACTCGCTGTCGAGCAGGTTCATCTGGCAGCCTACGGTTTCGATATATAGTTGCCGGTTTTTCTGCATATCGCTCACGCGCCGTATTTCGCGACGAGCATTCTAGTCGAACCAGCCGGCCGGAAAACAGAGCGGCGTCACTCGATAGCTCAAGTGACGCCGCTTGGTTGGTTCGTCGTCGGTGGGGGTCTATAGCCAGGTAGGTTCGTCGATCAGTTCAGCAGCTTCGGAATGTCCTTGATCACCGCTTCGATCTGAGCCTTGTGCAGCCCACCGGCCTTGAAGGCGTGGTTGGCCACCACTTCGGTCTTGCCGTTCCACAACATGACCGTGACTTCGGCGTCTTCGGCGATCTTGTAGGGACCCGGACCGGCCGATGGCTCGACGATCGTGAGCGGAACGTTGGTGATCTTCTCCTTTTCGGCGAGCTTCTTGATGTCTGCCTCTGTCTTGTCCGCTTCGTCGGTAAGGAACACGACGAAGGCGGACAGTTTCTTCTCGCCGTTCTTGCCGACTTGCTCGTCAATCTGCTTGACCAGACTGGTCAAGGATCCGTCGATCTTGCGTGCGAACACGCAGATCACGGGTTTGCCGCCGAGCTTTCAGCGGTAACACAGACTGCCACGAGCATCTTTGGCGTAGTCAACCGCACAGGTCTGCCCGGTGATGTTGCGCACTTGAAACGCGCCCGCCTTATCACCGATTTGCAGGCCCGACTTCAGCTCCGCGCCGTAGGCAACGCCCAACAATAGGGCGACGGCCGCAAGCGAGGCGGATACTGCTAGGCCTCTCTTCATTACAAGCCTCCTTTCCAAAGAAACGACGACTGAACAACCGAGCGGTATTGTGGCCAGCCGCTGCGGCGCGGGTAAAGAGAAATCTTGGGGGTGTAGGGAGCCGACGCACGGGCGGACTTCACCGACCAGAATGAATCACCACAAAGGGGCACGAAGAACACGAAGGGGAAAGAGTGCTGACGATGAGCGTCGACCGGTCTTATCAGCCGGCCACGGCCGATCCTCTTTGTATTCTTCGTGCCCTTTGTGGTTGGATCCCCCAGTGGCACAGCCAATCGCTGATCCGTAGAATACTTGGCCCCTGACCGAGACCGGATAAGGAGCCTTTGTGGATACACCGCACGGTGAGTTGAAGATCTTCGCGGGAACGGCTAACCCGCGTTTAGCAGAGGCGATCTGCCGGCAATTGGGCACGACACTGTCGGCGGCCGAATCGCTGACCTTCAGCGAGGGAAACACGTTCGTGCGCGTCCTGGAGAATGTGCGCGGCCGCGACGTGTACATCGTCCAGGGCATCTCGTATCCCGTGAACGACAACTTCGTCGAGTTGCTGTTCTGGATCGACGCCTTCAAGCGAGCGTCGGCGTCGCGAGTGACGGCGGTGATCCCGTTCTTCAGCTACGCCAAGGGCGACAAGAAGGACGAGCCGCGCGTGTCGATCCGCGCGAGGGTCTGCGCCGATTCCATCGAAGCGGCAGGGGTCGATCGGGTGCTCACGATGGACCTGCACTCGCCGCAAATCCAAGGGTTCTTCCGAGTGCCGGTCGATCACCTCTATGCCATGCCGGTCATCTGCGGCTACTTCCTGCAGAAGGGGATAGGCGACCTCGCCGTGGCGTCGACCGACGTGGGGTTCGGCAAGCAGGCGTCGAAGTTCGCTGAGATCCTCGGCGCGCCGGTGGTGATCGGCAACAAGGAACGGCCGGATCACAACGAGCAGGCGCGAGTGTGGAGTGTGATCGGCGAGGTCGAGGGCCGCAATGTGCTGATCGTCGACGACATCGCATTCACGGGCGGCAGCCTGATCGCGATGGCGCAGGCGGTCAAAGGAAAGGGCGCTCGCGACGTGTACGCCGCGGTCAGTCACGGGGTCTTGTCGCCGGGCGCAGCGGCCAAGATCGCGGCCAGCCCGATCAAGCAGTTGCTGATCACCGACACCCTGGAATACCGTTTCGAGGACCTGCCGCCCAACGTCCACGTGCTGTCGGTCGCGCCGCTGTTTGCCGAGGCGATCCGCTCGATCCACGAGCGGACGTCGATCAGCCGGCTGTTTCCGCGTTGATGTGAATGCCCATCTCTTGCAGGGCGGCGCGGAGCGAGTCGACGCCTTCGGCTCGGACGGCCAGAGACTGCGGACCGAGTCGGCGAAGGACGTGCTGGCGCGTGGCCGGGTGCTGCGCGATTCCGTCGGCCGCGGCGGCGCTGGCCGTGTGCAACACAACCATCGGAATCAGTTCGACGCCCGAACGATTCGACGCCTGGAGCATTAGCTCGACGCTGGCCGGCAGTTCGGCGCCCGCGCGGCGGCTGAACCAATCGCGCAGGTACGCGGCGCCGAGTCCGACGCGGTCGGCCGCGGCCAGCGAGGCGGGCGTGATCCGGTAGCGCAGCCGCTCGCCGGTTGCGGACGCCATCGGCTCGGCGAACCGCGACAGCTCGCACGCCACAAGCAAATCCGAACGACCCAGGTCGACCTCCCATGTGATGCCGTCGCCGCCCGCCTCGACGCAGATCTTCGGAGCGTGGCCGTAGTCGCACTTGTCCTGCAAGCGAAAGCGATCGAACGGAATCACTCGTTCGTCGGGCACGAGCAACATGCGGTCGGTCAGCCGATCGCCTGCCAGGCCGCTGGCCAGGGCCTCCTCCAGAATCTCAGCCGATGCGAACTCGAGCACGGTCGCGCGACTGTAGAGCCGCAGCCGCTCGCGCCGGCCCGACCAGTTGCGCATCGAGTCTACTACGGCAGGCGGCAGCGCTCGCTGACTGTGCCGATCGAGGATCGCCACCATTTCTTCGGCCGTGCGCCCTAGTTCCAATCCGCGATAGACACTGTCGGGCGTGAGTTCCAGCGTCACCGCAGCGCCAAGCCCCTTCCAGCGGCAGAACGACGCGAGCTGACCGATCAACTCCGGCGTCAGGCCCTGGCGGTAGGCGATCACTTCATGGTTTGGTTGTACGCACAACGTCTTCTCGAAGGCCGGCGGCTGAGGAGGCTGCGGGCCCAGGCCCAGCATCCAGCGGCCCATCTCCGACAGTCGCACGACTAGCTCACCGCTCGCGTCTTCGGCGACGCGCACGACGCCGAGTTGGTACATCGCGCCGAGCACGAAGCTCTCGATCCAGTCGGCCAACTCAGCGCGTGGTGCAGCGGCGGGTTGCGCAGTGGTCGGGCCGCCGACCACTACTTGGAACGGGCGAGAGCCGCGTGGCGCCGAATCCGACGGTTGTACGGGTCCGCGCATTTTCAGCTCGCGATCCAACTCGGCCAAACTCATCCAGGCCCCAGTCCGTTGCGACGCCAAGAGCAACAGCACGAGCCAGCGTTTTGCCGGAATGTCGTGTCCGTTGGCAAAGCCGCTGGCCGCTGGGTCGTGGTCGCCCCAGTGCCGCTCGCCCATCAGGGTCTGCCAGACTTGCCGCTGGGCGGTTGCCGCAGTTCCCTGCCAGAAATCGCCCCACTGGGCTCGCAGCGACTCGCTGTCTGCGTCGACCGTGAGCAGCCCCAGTCGTTTGGCAAGCACCAGCGCGATGGCGCCCGAATCGGGCAGCGGCGCCAGTTCACCAAACATCGGCGCAGCCAGCACCGAGTCGGTGTACAGCCGCTCCTGATCGCGTTTGAACAGATTGGTCGATTGCGTCACGCGAATGGGCGACTCGGCGACGCGTTGCCAAATGACCGCCACGCGTAACAGAAACTCGAGACCGTCGCTCTCGCGCTCGTTGTGGACCTGGCGAGCGGCGGTTTTCTTAGGCGCGTCGAACAGCGGCACCGTGAATTGATGTCGAACGGCCGGATGCGGCACCAGCCGAAGCTCCTCGCCGGTCCATCCGTTCAGGGCCAGGTCGAAGTGTCGCGGCGTTTCGACCCACCCGGCCGGCCCGCCGAGCGCGGCCAGCCCGGTCGCCAACAGCGCACGCAGCGATTTTTCGGGCGCGGCACAACCGGCGTACCGCAACAGCTCGCGTACTTCGTCGGTGCGCCAGCCGCGCGAAGGTATGTATGGGAGCAACGCCAGCGCGGTCCGCATGTCGGACGGAAACTCAGCCGTTACCTCGGCCCGCGCCTCGGAATCGGCCAGGCGTTCTTCGATGGCGACGGCGAGCCTCTCAGGCGTGCGCGCGGCCGACTTGAGTTCGAGGTGATCGCGAATGCCTCGCAAGACCGACAGGGCGTACTGTTCGAGCGCGGCGCGATACGGGTCAGACCCGTCGCCGCCACGTCGTTCGGTGTCCATCGGCGCGCTCATGCGCTCCCTCCGCGGATCACTTGCGGCGACTGCCCAATGCGCCGCAGTTCCTCAATAACCGCCTTCTCCTGTCCAGGCCGCACCAATAACACATGATCGGTAAGCGGACCGGCGAGCAGGCCGGCCAGCTTCTTACGCGCGAGCAGTTCTTCGGCGAGGTGGGAGTCGGTGGTCTTGATCAACGACACGTTGCGGTGCAACTTGACCGGAATCCTGCCGCGACCGGCCGGCGGACCTCCTGCATCACTGTTCATCCGTGGTCTGTTCATGGTTCAGTCCCCTTCCACTCAAGCCGGACGGGTTGTTCTCAGGCAACGTTCTGGTCTGGGCCTAGCTCGACACGGCCGCACGTCGGCGTCGGACCGAGCAGTTCGCTCTCGTCCACAATCTCGTAGCCATAGCCTTGCTCCGTAAGAAACCGCTGTCGGTTGTGGGCGAACTCGTGCTCGCGCGTGTCGCGTGTGACCAGCGTGAAGAAGCGGGCCTGCGAGCCGTCGCTCTTGGGTCGCAGGATGCGGCCCAGCCGCTGCGCCTCCTCCTGACGCGAGCCAAATGTGCCGGACACTTGGACCAACACGTTGGCGTCGGGCAGGTCGAGCGCGAAGTTGCCGACCTTGGACAGAATGAGCTGGCGGATGCCCCCCTGGCGAAACTGATCGTACAGCCGGTCGCGCTCGCCCTGCGGCGTCTGGCCGGTCACGAGCGGGATGCTGAACCGACGCTGGAGTGCATGCAGTTGGCGAATGTACTGGCCGATGATCAGCACGCGATCGGTCGGCGCGCTGAACCGATCGAGCAGGCGGGCGACTACGTCCTCCTTGACCGGGTTTTCGCTGGCGAGGCGGAACTTGTGCCGCAGCTCAGCGACGGCGTAGTCCATGCGCATGGCGGCAGGCAACGCGACGCGGACTTCGGTGCAGGCCGCCTCGGCGATCCAGCCCTTGGTCTCGAGCACGCGCCAAGGCACGTCGTACTTTTTCGGACCGATCAGGCTGAACACGTCGGCCTCGCAACCGTCTTCGCGCACGAGCGTGGCGGTCAGGCCAAGCCTGCGCCGCGCCTGGATGTCTGCGGTAATGCGAAAGACCGGCGCGGGCAACAGGTGCACCTCGTCGTAGACGATCAGCCCCCAGTCGCGGTCGTTGAAGATTGAAAAATGTGGAAACTCGTCCTGCTTCGATGGCCGATAGGTCACGATCTGATAGGTGGCGATGGTAACCGGTCGAATGTCCTTGCTGGCACCGGTGTATTCACCGATGGCGTCGGGGGCGAGGTTCGTCTTGTCGAGCAGCTCGTGGTGCCACTGATGAACAGCGGTCTGGCTAGTCGTGAGCACGAGCGTGCTCTTTTGGATAGCGGCCATCGCACCAATGCCGACAATCGTCTTGCCCGCCCCACACGGCAACACGATCACGCCGCTGCCGCCGCGTACATCGCCGCCCGCCCAAAAGGTTGCCACCGCGTCGCGCTGGTAGTCGCGCACGGCGAACTCGGCCCCGGATCGGGCCAACTCGCGTAGCGCGATTGCCAGATCGGCACCCGCCACGTAGCCCGCCAGGTCCTCGGCCGGGTAGCCGATCGCTATCAAGGCCTGCTTCAGCACCCCGCGATGCCGGTCGTCCACGACGCACGCCGCCGGGCCGGTAGGCTCGCCCAGATAGTCCCTGAGCGACTTGTGCCGGGCCAACTCGGCGAACAGCGGTGTATCGGAGCACTCCAGAATCAGCCGGCCGTCAACCTTGCGCAGTTTGACTCGGCCATAACGTGATAACAGATCACGGATATCGGTCAGCAGGTTGGCCGGAAGTGGGAATTTGGAGAACTGGCGAAGGGCAGCAGTGATCGCATCCGCCGTAGCCCCCGCCGACGCCGCATTCCAGAGGGAAAGCGGAGTGAGCCGGTACGTGTGGATGTGTTCGGGGCTTTTCTCGAGTTCCGCGAACCGCGTCAGGGCGTCGCGGGCCTGCGTGTACCGCGGGTTGTCCACCTCTAGCAGGATGGACCGGTCGCCCTGCACGATCATAGGGGCGGATGGATCGTAGTCCATTCGCTGGGACCCCAAGTTTTTCGGAAGACCCAATGACTCCCAAGGAAGTCGTAGTGCAGGCGGCTCGCCTGCGGCTTCCTTTGACGACATTGCAGGCGGGCCGCCTGCACTACGCTACCGAAGGGGTCTATCGTACTGGCGAGGTTGGGATGCCGCAAGCGGGAGTTTTGCCGTTGAGGCTGGGGTGTGGCAAGATATTCCGGCGAGCGGTGGGCGTCTGCCCGCTCAGAAGGATTGGCCCATGGCGGAATACGTGGGCCGGGTCACGCCGACTGCTCACCAGGATTCTTTGCCACACCCGCGGCCGGAGGATCAGGCCCTCCAGCCTCTGACGCGGGCGCGTTTAGGCGCTCAAATGCGGTGCGATGCGGTTGGTAAGGGTCTCTGCGATCTCCGCGGCGGGCAGACGGTATTCCATGAGATATGCGTCTTCGCCCGTGTCAGTGTAGTGTTCGCGCACGACGCTGGTCGCGCGGAAACCAGCCGAGCGAAAGAACAGTTGGGCGTCTAGATTCGTCTCGCGGACCTCGGCCATGATCCGGGTGCGCCGGTGGCTCGACAGCTTGCTTACCAGTTTTTCAGCCATCTGAACGCCGATACCCTGGCGTCGGAAGTCGGGGTGAACGGCGAAGTTTAGGATGTGCAGCTTGATCCTGTGCAGTTCGTAGATCATAAAGCCGACGACCTTCTCGCCCTGCTCGGCCACCATGCCGATACAGTTCCGCTGGCGGAGGCACTTGAGAAAATCTTCCTCGCACCAAGGGAAGTCGTGGCTGACCTGCTCGATCCGCAGCACCTCAGGCATGTCGCGGCGGATCATCCAGCGGATGTGCATCCGCACCTGTTGCTTCTCGCCCGTGCTCATGTGGCCTCCTTCCGTGGTTTGGCCCATCCGCCTGTTCCGTGGCGGCCCCTTCCCTGGGGTCACAATTACAGCAACTCAAGACCGACAAAGCGAGACGTGTTCATGGGTGTATTTCCGTAGCTGCGGC
>DAIOWH010000179.1:9400-11992 GCA_036758585.1 Planctomycetia bacterium | reverse complement strand
GTCGTCGGAGCGGAGGGGCGACTCGCCCAGGCCGAAACTCGACACGCCGAGTTATTGGTACGTCGAGACAGACGGCGCCAGGAGCTTGAGCGTCAACGCGCGTTGTCCCTTCAGGCCGTTGACCGAATCGCGAGCGTGCTCATTCTGCCCCACCCCGAACGCGAATCGCCGGACGTTCGCAACCTGCGGCCGAACAAGGAGACCGAAGACATCGCGATGAAGGTCGTCATGGCCCACGAACGCGCCCAGGGCAGGCAAGTTTACGACGTACACGAAAAGAACCTCGGGTACGACGTGACCAGCTTGGATCTGAACTCAGGCGAGCTGCGGTTGATCGAGGTGAAAGGCATCGGCGACGCCGAGGGGAGCGTGCTGCTGACGCCCAACGAGCGGCGCGTGGCCGAGGACCGCCCTGATTGCTACTGGCTGTACGTCGTGACCCACTGCAACACAACGCCTCGCCTGCGTGAGCCGATTAAGGACCCGGCCCGTCTGCATTGGACCGAGGTCGTCAAGGTCGCACACTACCGCATCGACACGCGAAATCTGATGAGCACGGGCGAATGGAAGTGAGACGAGTCATGACAAAGAAGCGAACAGCCACGAGCGGTCAACTCGTTCGTCGCGGCGACGTCGCAGCCACGCCGGCAACGACAGCGCCCAAACAGCTCATCGCCGACCTGCGGAGAATGATCGAGGAGTCCCGGCAAGGTGTCGCCCAGACGGTGAACACGGCGCTCGTCTGGCTGTACTGGAACATCGGCAAGCGGATTCGTGAGGACATCCTCAAACAGAAACGCGCGGAATACGGCGAGCAGATTGTCTCATCGCTGTCGAGACAATTGGCGGCGGAATACGGACGAGGGTTCGCGGCTCGAAACCTCTTCCGCATGATTCGCTTTGCGGAGGTATTTCCCGACGAGCAAATTGTGTCATCGCTGATGGCACAATTGTCTTGGACCCACTTCATCTACATCATCCCGATCGACGACCCTCTGAAACGCGACTTCTACGCCGAAATGTGCCGCGTGGAACGCTGGAGCACCCGCACCCTTCAGAAGAAAATCGACGGCATGCTCTTTGAGCGGACCGCCCTGTCGAAGAAACCGGCAAAGCTCGCCCGCCAGGAACTAGCCGCCCTGCGCGACGAAGACCGCCTGACGCCTGATCTCGTCTTCCGCGACCCGTACTTTTTGGACTTCCTGGGGCTGAAGGACACCTACGCCGAGAAAGACTTGGAAGCCGCCATCCTCCGCGAACTGGAAGCCTTCATTCTCGAACTCGGCGTAGGATTCACCTTCGTCGCTCGACAGAAACGCATCGCCATCGACGGCAAGGATTACTACCTCGACCTCTTGTTCTACCATCGCGGGCTGCGCCGGCTGGTGGCCATAGACCTGAAACTGGGGGCGTTCGAGGCCGCCGACAAGGGACAGATGGAACTGTACCTGCGCTGGCTGGACCGGCACGAGCGACAGCCCGGCGAAGACTCGCCGTTGGGCCTGATCCTCTGCGCCGGCAAGTCGGATGAGCACGTCGAATTGCTGCGGCTGGACGAGACTGGCATCCGTGTCTCCGTGTATCTGACCGAGCTGCCGCCGCGCAAGCTGCTGGAGAAGAAACTGCACGAAGCCGTCCGCACGGCCCGTGCTCGGCTGGCAGCAAGGGAAAGGAACGACGGCACACCATGATCCCCAAGGAATGCAAACGACTGGCCGAGGTCGACTTCCCAATCGCCGTGGTCTCCAAGCACGCGGCGCGGGAGAAGTCCATTCGGCACGGGCATCCCTCGACTCTGCACCTTTGGTGGGCGCGGCGGCCGCTGGCGGCGTGCCGGGCGATGCTGTTGGGGCTGCTGTTGCCCGATCCGTGTGACAAGCATTGCCCGGCGGATTTCAAGAAGAAGGCCCGCGAGCTGTTGCCGCAGGTGCTCGGCAAGGTCGGCGCGAAGGACGAGGACCTGCGAAAGGCCATTTTGAAGTTCATCGGCAACTTCTCCGACTGGGACCTGTCGGCCGATCGGACGTATTTGGAAGTTGGCCGGGGATTGGTCAAGGCAGCTCACCCGGAAGAGACGCCGCTGGTGGTGGACCCGTTTGCCGGCGGTGGGTCGATTCCGCTGGAGGCGCTGCGGCTCGGCTGTGAGGCGTTCGCCAGCGACTTGAACCCTGTGGCCTGCCTCATCCTCAAGGTCATGCTGGAGGACATTCCCCGGCATGGGCCGGAGCTTGCCGACGAGCTGCGACGGGTCGGGGCCGAGGTGAAGAAGGCGGCCGAGAAGGAACTGGCCGAATTCTACCCGCCCGACCCTGACGGAGCGCGACCCATTGCCTATTTGTGGGCCCGCACCGTCCGATGTGAGGAACCGAATTGCGGGGCCGAAATTCCCCTCATGCGATCCTTCTGGCTCTGCAAGAAGGACAGTCGCAAGCGAGCGCTGCGATACCACATCGCGCGACCGAGTGGTGTGAGCGCCGGCGGTGTGGAGGACTTGAGCCGCGACCGTGAGGGAGCGACGGGCACGACCGCAAATACGGGTAGCGTCCCAACAGTAGGACACGACCCAAACGCGCCGCTGGCTGACGCGCCGCT
>DAIOWH010000179.1:0-9300 GCA_036758585.1 Planctomycetia bacterium | reverse complement strand
CCGCATGTCGAGTTTGAAATCTTCGATCCGGCCCATGAGCGGGACGTGCCTGCCGGAACAGTGAGCCGCGCCAAGGCCACATGTCTGTGCTGTGGCAAAACACTTCGACCCGACCGTGTGCGTGCCCAGCTCGCGGCCCAGCGCGGCGGGGCGGACGTCATTTTCCAATCGAGCCGCGACCGTCAGGGAGCGGCATCCCCGACACCGCTCGCTGACGCTCGCGGCTCGAATGCTCCGCACCGCACCGGCGGAGCGCGGCTTCTGGCGGTGGTGACGCTCAAGCCCGGCGAGACCGACCGGCACTATCGCCTCCCGACCGAGCGCGACTACGAGGCGGTGCGCAAGGCGCAGGCTCGCCTCGCGAAGATCCTTGACGACTGGCAGCGCGGCGGCAAGCAAGGCCTCTGCCCGGTGCCGGATGAGCCGCTCCCGCCGGTGGGGACGCTGGGCTTTCGCGTGCAGCGCTACGGCATGCTCCAGTGGGGCGACCTCTTCACGGCGCGGCAGAAGGTGGCGCTGGTGACGCTGGCGCGGCTCGCCCGCGAGCGCCCGGACGCGGACGGCGAGGCCGTGCGGGCGGCGATGGCAGTGCTGGTGAACCGGTGCGCGGATTACAACAGCGCCAACTGCCGCTGGGTATCGCACGGCGAGTTCATCGGAAACACGTTCACTCGTCAAGCATTGCCAATCGTCTGGGATTTCGTCGAAATCGATCCGTCTGCCGGGGCGACGGGCGGGGCGCTTGGTGCAATCGAGTGGGTTGCAAACGTGGTCCAGAGCTGGCCCAGCTCAAACGCCGCTCAAGTTCAGCAGGGCGACGCCACCCACCACCCACTCCCCAACGAAACGGCGCAGGTCTGGTTCACCGACCCGCCCTACTACGATGCCGTGCCGTACGCCGACCTTGCGGACTTCTTCTTGGTCTGGCTAAAAGAGATCTCTGCGGGCGGATTATCGCCGCACTTAAGTCCGAAGGATTGTTGAACGAGTCCGTCGGCGCGGGGTACATCGACAGAAACTGGCCGCCGGCTCTCAAGGATTTCGCCGCGTGGCCGCTGACCGGCCTTCGCCAGAGCTTTCTCAACGGCTCTTTGACCCGGATGCCCGATCCGGATGCGACACTACGGAGCAAGATTGCTGAATTTGTCCAGAGGGGTGACTTCGGGCTGGCGTCCGGCCAGAATCCTGACGGAACCTATCAGCGAGTCTGGTTCTGTGAACCCATGGGTCGCGAAGAAGTGAGCTTTGACGCCAATGTCTTCTTGCTCACGAAAGCCAACGCCCAGGCCCTCAAGACGAAACCAGCGCCAGAAGTGCCTGAACCCACGAAGCCTCACGAGCCAGACGAAACTAAACTGCAGCCAGATCGTGAAGAAAAGCCCACGCCCACCCCGCAGGCAACCACTTTGCGGCTTGTCGGCACAGTACCCACCGAAGTCTGGAACCGTCTGGGAACCAGGCTCCTGCCCAAGCTCCGCTCAGGGGATAACCTGAAGGTCGGACTCGAGTTCTCGGTGACATTCAAAGCCGATGTTGCCCAGAGCATGGAGGCAGACCTGCGGCAAGCATTGCAAGACCTCGGGCTGCAAGACCAAATCAAGATTGAACGATGTCAATAATTGGCGGGATTCGCCGCCGCGCCCTTGTTGCGAATTTCACATGATTGCCCGAGTTGGAGTCTTAGGTTGTGACATGCGCGCGCCGTGCGCGCATGTTCGTGGCCGACGCTGCCAGCGTCGGCACCGGACGCTGGCAGCGTCCGCCACGTTGGGTTGCGGGCGCAGCCCGCGTTGCTCGCATCGAAGAGCAATGGGTGCTGCCCAAACCGCCACGTGCGGCGATCGTTGAGGCCCCAAAAGGTGACACGTTCGATCACGGCCTCGTGCTTCTTGAAGATCGCGAAGAGCCTCGCATAGTCTTCGGCCTGCGCTTTGAGGTCCTCGGCGGAAGGCGACGCGGGGTTACGGATGCCTCCTCGGCCAAAGCCTCCGCCAAAACCCTGACCAACCGAGCAGCGTGTGAATATGGTCCTTCATCCGCCGCGTGACCGTTTCCTTGTCGCCATTGCGGAAGAACCAGTCGCGAGTTTGCGCGTGCCAGACCAGCGTGTGGCCGTGAATGGCCATCTTGTTTTGCACTGCCCACTCGACGAGGCTATCGGCACGCTCGAATTGCCATTGGTCTTCTTCGGGATGGACCCGATCGGGCTTCATGCAGTTTTCCGGCGTGACGGCGTTGAAATGTTCCGCCGCGACTTGCAGTTCCTGTTCGGAGTACCTCGCGGGCACGTCCCCCGCCATGCCCACGCGGAAAGAGCCCTCGAACGCGTCTTTGATAACGCGATCGATTTCAACTTTGACTGCCGGCGCGGATTCCGATGAAGGTCCAGGTTCAGTCGGGGTCTCCGGCAGGTGCCGCGTCGCCGTGGATTCTGTGCTTCCGAAGTTGCCGACTCTACGAACCAGCTTGATCGTGTTGGCTGCCAGCTTACCGCTGAAATCGATGCGGAGTTCGCGGTCCTGAACCTGTCGCAACTCGACAAAGGAGACCGCATCGCCGTCGAGCTTCACATCGGTGAACTCCACATTTCGCATCTCGTCGCCGGCTTGCACGATCGCTGTCGCTGCCAGCGATCCATGGTTCATCAGAAAGTTGAAGTGATAAGTCTGAACACCGAGCGCCGTATCGAATCGCGCGTGCCACGGGCCTTCGATGCCGTCGCGAAACAGCAGTGGCGCGAATTCTCGCAGGCTGCGTCGCCAAGACAGCCATTCGTGGCCGGTCTTGGGCGAGACATAGTAGTGTGCGTTGATCCCGGCCTCTTTCAGAGCGTCCACGTTGGCTTTCGGATCGCCGCCGCGGCGCGCCCCACCGCCGCCGACCTCGTGACCGCCGTAGCTGACGAAGACGAGCCGGTTGCTTTTCTTGAACGCTTCCATGTCCTCGATATCGTTGACGCCGATGCTGCCGCCGCTGAACAGACCGATGTGCGAGAACCTGTCGCGGTTCTTGAGCGTGATCGTTTTTGTTTCCATCCCGCCCATCGAAAGGCCCGCCATCGCACGATTCGGCTGATCGGCCAGCGTGCGGAAATGCGCGTCGATGTAGGGGATCAACTCGTCAACGAGCACCGTCTGAAATGGGCCGATGTCAAAGTTCCTCAGACCGCCGAATTGGATTTCGTTGGTCATGCCGTAGGTCATCACGATGATGAACGGTTTCGTCTTCTTCTCTGCGATCAGGTTGTCCATGATCAGACCCGCGTGGCCCTGAACGCTCCAGCCGTATTCGTTTTCACCCCAGCCGTGCTGGAGATACAGGACCGGGTAACGCGTTTCCGCGTCCTTGTCGTAATCCGGCGGCGTGTAGACGAACGCGCGGCGATTCGTGCCAGTGCTGTTGGATAAAAAGAGGATCTCGCGGATTTGCCCGTGAGGCACGTTCCTGACGGCGTAAAACCCGCGGTCGTGAGCGGGGACTTCGACGCCGCTGCCCCAACGATTGGCTCCGAAGAAGAACCGGCTGTTGGGGTCGGGCACTTCCGCGCCGTCGATCTTGATGGCGTAGTAATGAAATCCTTCGTCAAGCGGTCGCGTGTAGCCGATCCACGCGCCGTCGTCGCCTTTAACGAACTCGGTGCTGTCGCGAAAGGTCACGCCCACGCTCTTGGCTTCCGGCGCAACGATGCGGAACTTCACGCGGCCCTGTGAATTGACCTGCGGGTATTCCTTGCCCGGCTGGTTGGTCGAAGCGGGCTTGAAGTCGTCGGTGATGCCGGGCGGAGTCTGACTTGCCGTTGGGCCGGATGGACCGCTGGATGGACCACCGGCCGACGCGGGTTTGTCTCCAGTGGACTTTGTCGCGTTGCTCGCGGCGGTTTCCAAGGGCGAATCCTTGAACAGTCGTTGAGCGAAGTGGTACAGGTTGTTCCGCCAATGAGTCGGGTCGTGGCCGTGCGAGTCCACGTTCCAAACGTGCGGGACTTCGTGCTCCTTGAGATAGCGCTGCAACCGCTGGCTGATTCGAATGAGGTTGTCTTTGTTGCCGCACGAGAGCCAAAGCAGTTTCAGTTGCTCTTTCGTTTTCGCCGGGTCGGGCACCAGCTCTTCGGGCGCCTTCGTATTGGGCGCGGAGGAGAAACCGCCGATCCACGCGAACGTGTCAAGATGCTTCAGGCCAAAGTTGAGAGATTGACCACCGCCCATCGACAGACCGGCCAACGCGCGGTGTTCGCGATCGTTCTGCACGGAGTAACGCGACTCGATCGCCGGAATGACATCGTTCAGCAAATCCTGCTCGAACTTCTCAAACGCGGGCGCTGCGGCGAAGACGTTCCCCTCGGCCCGGTCGTTTTTCTGGGCTCGACCGTTGGGCATCACGACGAGCATCGGCACGGCTTTCTTGTCCGCGATGAGGTTGTCGCACAGCACGTCGGGCTTCGCGAAGCGTTGCCATTCCGTTTCGTCGCCGCCGATGCCGTGCAGCAGGTACAAGACCGGGTACTTCTTGTCCGTCGAATAACCGGGCGGCGTGTACACGTTCATCTTGCGCGTCGAGCCAACTGTTTTCGACTCGTACTCGACCATCTCCAGCTTGCCGCGCGCGACACCGTCGCGTCTTGCAACGATGCCGTCCGGCGGATCGGGATACGTCTGCTTGTCGTCGGGACCGAGTTCAATCGGCCCGCCGAAGTCGCCGCGCGGCGGCCTGCGTTGTTGCGCGACGCTCGACGAATTGAACGTCACTAGCGCGAAAAGAGTCGCGACAACCACTCGATCGAGAAATAGTCGAGGCGACATCGGGGGCTTCCTTAAAAAGTTCATGACCATCCCACCGCCATCCGCCACAGGTTGTTTCGTGCGATTGCTTCAGCGTCACCCAAAGCTATACCGCACGCGGCCATCAATGAGAGGTTTTCGTTTAACGCCCAGCCGAAGGCGCCGGCAGAACATGGCCGGGATTGTGCATCTCCGGTCGCCTGCGGCTCCGCGTTAAACGAGTCAAACTTGCCGCGTGCGGCATTAGATTACTCACTTGCAACTGGCCCGTCGAGTTGCGTCAGTCGCTCACTCGGCGAACACTCGCTGCTTGCCGCCGCAAACGCCTTTCAACTCCTGACCGATTGGCGCGCCAGACGCCCCCGGGGTTTGTGGCGGTTGGCCTCATGACCGGTTCAGCGGTTCAACGGTTCAACCATCGGGCGACTATGCCGTTCATTCCGGTTTCGTCCCGCGACTCGAACCTGCGTTCCACTGCGGCGGGCGCTTTTCCAGAAACGCGGCCATGCCTTCGCGGGCGTTGGGCGTCTGGGCGTTCTCGACCATGACGCGCTCGGTGAGTTCATACGCGGCCGGGCGGTCGAGCGGCAACTGCTCGTAGAACGTGCGCTTGCCGATGCCGAGCACATCGGCGCTGGCGGCGATGATCTGCCGAGCGAGATTCATCGTTTCGGCTTCGAGTCGATCGGGCGGCACGACGCGATTGACCAGCCCGATCTCGGCCGCCGCCCACGCCGTGATTGGTTCGCCGGTGAGCAGCATCTCCATCGCCTTCTTGGTCGGTACGGCCCGCGACACGGCGACGGCCGGCGTGCTGCAGAAGAGGCCGATCTTCACGCCCGGCGTGGCGAACGCGGCAGAGTCGGACGCGACGACCAGGTCGCACGTGGCGACAAGCTGGCAGCCCGCCGCGGTGGCCATGCCCTGCACCTGAGCGATCACGGGTTGCGGCAGCTTGCGGACCGCCTCCATGACTTCGGTACACAGCGCGAACAGTTCGCGATGTTCGGCCTCGGTCGCGCCGACCAACTCGCGCAAGTCGTGCCCGGCGCTGAACGCCGGCCCGGCGGCGCGAATCACGACCGCCCGAATCATCGAGTCGCTCGCGATGCGCGCGAACTGCTCCTTCAAACTCGCCAGCATCGCTCGCGACAGGACGTTCCGCCTCGCGGGCTGATTGAGCGTCAGCACCGCCACGCGGTCAATCACATCGCAGAGCACCAAGCTGGCTGCATGCTGGTTCATCGTCGATCGCCCCTCGTCGCTACCGCTGGTCGAGTGTTCGCCGCACGAACGGCCGGACTACAGAAAGGTCAACAGCAATGCTCCCACCACGAAGCAGGCGACGACTCCCGCGACCGCGACGATGCACAAGAGAACGGCGCCGCGCCAACCCAGCGGCCGGGTCCCGGCCGGCGGCGACGCCAGTTCGTATGCGCCAAGAACGGGCAGCACGACCAAGAGGCCGCCCACCAGCGGCGGGACCGCCGCGCGAAGCGTGTCTGGATGACGCATCACGCCCAGCACCAGCGCCGCGCACACCACCAAGCCGATGAGGTGTGTCGTGTGGAAACGCATAACACGCCACGTCCACTCGCGACTCAATCCGGCTACTGGCCGACGACCGTGATCTGCAACACACTCTTGCGGTCGGCCGACAACAGCACCTGAACATCCTTGTCCGGCTGCAGGTCGTCGAGCTTGACCTGCAGGCCGTAGATTTCGGTCCGGATCCGCACGTCCTTGGCCAGCGGCAACGTCTGGTCGTCGTTCTTTGGTACGCTCACCGTGATCGCATGGTTGCCCACATCGACCGAGTGCAACCGGCACTTGATGCTCGGCCCGCTGGCCGAAATGCTGCGAGCGGTCTTGCGGTCGGCCGACAGCTTCACGGTCACGACCGACTCGACCGGCACAAACGCGAACTCGCCCGGCCGGCCGTCGATCGTCACGGCGCAGTCGGGGCGGACCTCGACGGTCTTTTCACTGAACTTGTCGTGAAACGTGATGCTCGATCCGTCGGCCGCGAGGCTGGCGACCACGCCCTGCGCCGTCGGCCCGTCGGCGGTGACACTGAGCGCCGTCTGCTGGTTGGGCGACAAACGGACCTGCACGCGCGAGCCGGGAACCAGCATGGCGAGCGATTCGACGGGGCGATCGTCCGACGCGAGCCGTGCGTCGGCGGCGACGGCAACCGTTCGCTCTTCGGCCGGTTCGCTCTTGCCACGCGACACCGCCAGGGTGACCGACCGGCGTGCGGCGTCGACCGCCTTCAACTCACCGTCGAGCGTGGGACCGTCGATCGATAGGGCGGTCACCTCGTTGGCGAACGACAGCCGCACCGTGGCCAACGCACCGACCGGGATGTCTGCGACTTTGCCTGACACGGCCGGCTTCTTCGTCAGCGAATCGGCGATCGTGACGGCGGCGTTGCGGGCGTCGAAAGTCCGTTCACCAGTCTGCTTGCCGTCGCGCACGGACAGCGTCACGGTGCCGGCGGCCGCATCGGTCGCCTTGACGACCCCTTGGACCGTGGGACTCTCGGCGGTCACGCTGCCCACCGTCTTCTGGTCGGCCGACAGTTTCAAGGCGACGGTCATGCCGGGCGTCAACTCGCTGAGTTGGTGCTCGACAGGATTCGTCTTGTCGAGCGGTTTCCCATCCGAAATCAGGATGCGTGCAGTTGCCGCGAGGCTGAATGTTCGGTCGGCCGGAGTGTCTCCCTTGTTGGGGCCGACCGCCACTGTGACCGTGCGTGCCACGGTGTCGAGAGCCTTCAGCGAGCCTTTGATCGTTGGCCCTTCGACGACGATCTCGACGACCACTTTCTGATCGAGTGCGAGCCGTAGTCGCACCGGCGCCTGGTCGGGCACGTCGGCGAGGCGTCCCTCGCGCCGCGCGGCGTCGACGCCGTCGTCGAACAGCACGGTCGCGTCTTTCGCCAATTCGTAGCGTCGCTCGCCCGCCGGCTTGCCGCGAATCGTGACCGTGCCCGCCGGCGCTTCCGAGCCGACTCGAATGAAATTGCCGCTAACCTCTTCGCCGCGCCGCTTGTCTTGGGCAGGTTTCTTCTGAAGGCCGGCGGAAAGCGTACTCGCCCCGATTCCGGCACAGATGGCGACGCAGGCGAGCGCGGTGGGAAGACTCATCACACGGAGTGAACTGGTTCGCGACATGGCGTACCTCCGGTTCTTGGGTTGGTCGTCGGTACGGTCTGGCAACACGGCCAAGAGTCTACCAGCGCGGACCAGCCAAATCGAACAAGCCTGGAACGCCAGAAGCTCTTGCCGCCCCGTTTCGTGCCGCCGCGGCCGCCTCACGTCTGGCGGATGAAACAGCAGGCGGGACGCCTGCGCCCCAGTTCGCTTGTTTGAGGGTTAGTTCAGCACTCGGGCGGCCGCTTCGCTGTTGCAGATGACGTGCGTGGCCAGTCGCTGCTTCGGACCGAGCGTCAGAATAGTCTTCAGGATGTCGTCCTTGGGTTTGCCGCATTCGCTGCACGGGCCAAGCGCGACCAAGACGTGTTTGCCGCTAGCAATGAACTGCTCGAACTCGCCGATCTCCAACAAGACGAGCGGACGCACCGGCGCCGCGGCGTGCACCAGGTTGATCGGGCCGGTGTGGCTCAGCGCGCACCAGTTGAGGTCGCCGATGCCGCCGATCTCGGCGCTCTTCAGTCTTTCCAGCGTGGCGGGTGAGTGTTCTTCGTACAGGCAGTGCAGCGCACTGTGACCACAGCCCCACCGGCCGCCGGAGGTGACGATCACATCGATGTCCTTGACCGCCTTCAGTGCATCCTCGACGCCCAACAATTGGCGTGCCAAGTCGTACTCTGTGGTGCGTACGATGCCCGGTCCGTGCAAGGCGACGAACCGGATGCGCTGCTTCTTCTGGACGCCGGGCCGCGAGAACGGCCAGAAATAATCGAAGAACGCGTTCGGGTCGTTCGATGGATCGGCCGTGTTCCACCCGGCAACCATGGCGTGGAACACAAGTTCTTTGGGAAAGTCGGGCGGCGGCTCTTCCAGCAAGCGAGCCAATTCGTGGGCCACACTGCGAAGCAGGCTGCCGCCCGCGAATCCGATGTGAAGTTCCTCCTTTTCGCGGTAGATCTCGCGGCTCATGCGCATCAGCATCCGCGCCGTGCTACCGGCCACGTCCGCTCGCAGATTGCTGGCGACCACGCGGAGACGGTTGAGACGCGAGCCGGGGTACTTTTCGAGCACTTGCTTTTCCAGATTCGGTGCAGACTCAGAAAGGTACGCGAGTCGTCCACGCCGAGCCGCCCGCTCAAGGATCCGCCACACACGGCCGCGCGACAGCTTGATACCGTGCTTCTCGGACAACACGTCGTCGATCTCGCTCGCGGCCAGATGTTGACGACAGAAGTAATCGCAGACCAGCGCCTCCAGTTCGAGGTCCGCAAGGCTAAGCGGTTGCGGTTCGTTCGACTTGGACATGGGCTTCCCCCCTCCCTAGATGCCTGAGCCGTTCGGGTTGTTCGCCCGATGTGCCATGGCTA
>DAIOWH010000178.1:0-12028 GCA_036758585.1 Planctomycetia bacterium | reverse complement strand
ACCCGCAGCCATGTTCGCCGATGCGAGCGCAACCATCGCCACATCCGGCGACGGCCGAATCTCCGAACGGGCGGAACATCACCTGGGCGGCGTAGCGGCCGGCCAGTTCGCCCGTCAGGTCGGCCAGTTCCGGCGGCGCGTCGCCCAGGAAATAGAAAATGATCGTCTTGCCGTCGAACAACTGTTCCACGTCGACAAGCGCCACCGGCACGCGGCGATCGTCGATCAATCGTCGGCACGACTCGAAGGCCCGTTGCTGGCCTCGGCGTAGTACGTCGGCCGCCACGCGATCGTCGGCGGTCATCGCGCGCAGCACGGCGCCGGAGTCGGGCTGACCGGCGAGCAGCCGCGAGTCGCCGCCGGCCGCGATCAGCACTTCGCCGACCTCCAGGCCGCGGCTCGATTGCACAATGACGCGATCGCCGCGCGAGACGCCGTTTGACTCGTGTACGCGAAACTTGCCGACATGCCCCATGGCCCCAAAGCGGACCAGGCAACTCGGCGAGTTGGGACCCGCGGCGGGTGCGACCTCGGGCAAGTCGATGAACACGTCGTCGCCGTCGATCTTCACGGTGTAGCGACGCACGCCGGTTGCGGACCCGCCCACGCAACCGCCGGTCGTCACATCGAACCGGCGGCCGTGCAACGGGCAGGTCACGACCGTTCCGTCGAGCGAGCCGCGACCGAGACTGCCGCCGCGGTGCGGGCAACTGTCGTCGATCGCGTAGATCTGATCGACCACGCGGACGAGTGCGACAGTGCGCGAAGTGTTCGCCAGCGCCTTCACGGTTGCCGTGCCCGGCCGCAGTTCACTGACACCGGCGATGCGCACGAAGTTGGCCATGACGGGACGTGCATCCATTCAAAGTGCTACGCGAGGAGTTCATTCACGAGTCGCCCGTGCACGTCGGTCAGGCGGAAATCGCGACCTTGGAACCGATAAGTCAGTTTCGTGTGGTCGAAGCCGAGCAGGTGCAGGACCGTGGCGTGCAGGTCGTGGACGTGGACACGATCGACGGTGGCGTTGAAGCCGAGTTCGTCGCTTTCGCCGAACGTGACGCCGGGTCGGACGCCGCCGCCGGCGAGCCACATGGTGAAGGCGTTGGGATGATGATCGCGCCCGTCGCTGCCGCCCTGCACCATCGGCGTGCGGCCGAACTCGCCGCCCCAGATCACCAGCGTCTCGTCGAGCATGCCGCGCTGCTTCAGGTCGCGCACCAGGGCCGCGCACGCCTGGTCGGTGTCCTGGCAGTTCTTCTTGAGGTCGGCCACCAGGTTGCCGTGCTGGTCCCAAGCCTCGTGAAACAGTTCGACGAATCGCACGCCGCGTTCGACGAGTCGCCGCGCCAAGAGACAGTTGTTCGCGAACGATGGTTTGCCGGGTTCCGCGCCGTACATCGTCAGGATGTGTTCGGGTTCTTTGGCGATGTCCATCAGTTCGGGCGCGCTCGATTGCATGCGAAATGCAACCTCAAACGAATTGATGCGCGTCGCGATCTCCGGATCGCCGACAGCCGCGAGCCGCATCTGGTTCAGCCGGTTGATCGAGGCGAGCGAATCCTGTTGTAGCTCGTGGTCGACGCCGCGTGGGTTCGACAGATACAAGACCGGGTCGCCGCTGCCGCGGAACTGGACGCCCTGGTACACGGTGGGCAAGAAGCCGCTCCCCCAGTTCGAGTTCCCACCGCTCGGCCCCTTCTTGCCCGAACCGAACACGACGAACGCCGGCAGGTCGGCCGATTCACTGCCCAGTCCGTAGGTGACCCATGAGCCGATGCTGGGTCGGCCGAACTGCGTGGCGCCGGTGTTCATCATGATCTGGGCCGGCGCGTGGTTGAATGCGTCGGTCACCATCGACTTGACGATGGCGACGTCGTCGACCACCGTGGCGAGATGGGGCAGCAGTTCCGATAGTTCGGCCGCGCACTGGCCGTGCCGGGCGAACTTGAACTTCGGGCCGAGCAGCTTCGAGTTCGGGTTAATGAACGCCGCGCGGTAGCCCTTGAGCAACTCCGGCGGCGGCAGCGTGCCGTCGAACTTCGCGAGCTGCGGCTTGTTGTCGAACAGTTCGAGGTGGCTCGGCGCTCCGGCCATGAACAAGAAGATCACGTTTTTCGCGCGGGCCGGGAAATGACCGAATCGCGGCGCGAGCGGGTTGACGACTCCCGCCGCAGCCGGCGCGGCGCTGCCGGTCGCCGCCATGAGATGATTGAGCGCGATTGCGCCCAGGCCGACGCCGCATTGTTCGAGGAACCAGCGGCGAGTCGCAAAGGGTCGCTTCTGCACTGCTTCGCGCAATCCCGCAATATCCATGATCGTTCCTGCCATCATCATGATTTGTGGCACAACGCGAGTCTATTCTCTGGTGACCGTCTCGTCGAGGTTGAGCAGCACGCGGGCCACGACGGTCCATGCGGCGAGTTGCGCGGGCGTGGCGCCGGGCGGCAGGTCGGGCGGCTTGTTCGGATCGGGCGCAGCGATTCCCCACGGGTCGTGCTTGCCGTCGCGGAATCGCTGAGTCTGTCGTTCGAGCAGGCTGGCGAGTTCGGCGACCTCCGGGTCGGTCGGGGGCCGCGCGGTGCAGAGGCGGAACGCATAGATCAGGCGCGCCGCATCGTGGTCGCCGCCGTCGCGCAGCGTTCGCAGCGCCAGGGCCTGGGCACATTCTACGAACAGCGGCTCGTTCAGCGTCGTCAGCGCTTGCAGCGGCGTGTTCGATCGGACGCGGCGTACGCACGAAAAGTCGCCGTTCGGCGCGTCGAACGTCTGAAGCGGCGGGTACGGCACCGAACGATAACGAAACGTGTAGAGCGACCGCCGGTGTCGTTCGGGGCCTCGGTCTTCCTTCCACACCTTCGGGCCGTAACTTGCCGGCGGCACGAAGAGGAAATCGGGCGCGGGCGGGAACACGCTCGGACCGCCCAGCTTAGGGTTCAGCAGTCCGCTCGCGGCCAGGGCGACGTCGCGGACGATCTCGCCTTCGACGCGAAACCGAGCGCCGCGCGCGAGCAGCCGGTTGGCCGGGTCGCGGGCCGCCAGCGCCGCCGACACCCGCGACGATTGGCGGTACGTGGCCGACTGCACGATCAGCCGGTGCAGCGCCTTGAGGCTCCAGCCGCGATCCATGAACTCGACCGCAAGCCAGTCGAGCAACTCCGGGTGCGACGGCGGCTCGCACTGGACGCCCAGGTCTTCGCTCGTGCCGACAAGCCCGGCGCCGAAGTACGCCTGCCAGACGCGGTTCACGATCGCGCGGGCGGTGGTCGGCGCGCGGCGATCGACGAGCCATCGGGCCAGGGCAAGCCGGTCGCGTGCGCCCTCGTCCGGGCCTAGGGGATGCAGGAATGCGGGTACGCCCGGCGCGACCGGCCGTTCGGGCTTCAGGAAATCGCCGCGTTTCAAGAGGTGAGTCGGGCGCATGGCTTCGTCGGCCCGCGAGCGTAGCACGAGTTGCGAGCCGCCTTCGGGATGGTGCCGCCACAACGACTCGATGCGATCGTTCGCATCCTTCCACTCCGCGACGGTGGTGCGCCAGTAGCTGAAGACCGTCGCGACCTGGGCGGGCGTGCGCTGGTCGGCGGGCACGGCAATAATCTCGCGCACGCTCCGCGGAACTGTGTCGGCCACGGCGCACGACTGGTCGGCGATCGCGAAGCGGAACCGACCGAGATTGTTGTTCTGGTTGTCGTCGCTGTTCCAGCCGCCGTGGTTCTGAACCAGCTTGAAAGTGAGTAGGGCGCCGCTGGGAAACGAAACCGGACTCTCGAGCACAAAGACCGCCTGACGCGGCACGTTGCGCCGGCCCGGCCCCACGTCGATGCCCCACGCCGTCTCGTCCTTGCGATCGATCGCATACTCGATCGGTCCGGTCACGCGCCGCTTGTTGCTCTTGTCGTCGAAGATGGGGTCGAGCACCGCCTCGGCCGGGTTCGCGTCGGCGGTCGCCGAGACGATCTTCAGGTCCTGCGGCTTGGCCGACCCGTCGGCCGGTTCGGCCGTGACCTTGAACTCGGTGAGGGCACACAGCCCCTTGGTCGACCGGCCCGGTCCGCCGAGCGGCAGGTTCGGGTCGTTCAGCAATTCCAGTCGGATCGCCGCGACGTTCTGCATGTCGGTTTTCACCGCGAACGACGTTTCGTGTTTCGTCGGCGCGTATCCGGCGGCGAGGATGGACCCGTCGGCGAGCACGTAGTGTTTTTGGCCGCCGCTCGAATCTTCGTCGGGGCGCACGATCGTCCACGTCGGCTGGTTGTTCCGGACCAGAGTCTCCCACGCGGCCATCTGGGCCCGCCAGTCGGGCGTGCGGTGCTGCAGATCGGACTCGATCTCTTGGATTTGCCGCAGCAAGTCGGCCCGGCGCATCAACTCGTCCGGCGCATACGCGACGATGTTCGCTTCGTGGTCGTTGTTCAGAAATGCGAACAGGCGGTAGTAGTCTTCCTGGGTGATCGGGTCGTACTTGTGGTCGTGACACTGCGAGCACTGGATCGTTAGTCCGAGGATGCTCTTGCCGATCGCGTCCATGCGGTCGAACATTGCCTCCATGCGGAACTGTTCCGGGTCGACTCCTCCCTCTTCGTTGATCATCGAGTTCCGGAGGAATCCCGTTGCGACCAGTTGGTCTTGAGTCGCGTTGGGCAGCAGGTCGCCGGCGATCTGCTCGATGATGAACTGGTCATACGGCAGATCGCGATTGTGAGCGGCGACCACCCAGTCGCGGTAGAACCAGACCTGACGCTGCTTGTCTTTCTCGTAGCCGTCCGAGTCGGCGTAGCGGGCGGCGTCGAGCCAATGTCGGCCCCAGCGTTCGCCGTAGTGCGGGCTTCTGAGCAATCTCTCGACCTGCCGATCATACGCGTCGTCGCTCGTGTCGGCGAGGAAGGCGTCCAGGTCTTCGATCGTCGGCGGGAGTCCGACGATGTCGAGGCTCAGTCGGCGCAGCAGCGTCGTCTTGTCGGCTTCGGGCGATGGCGCGAGCGACTCGCGCTGGAGCCGCTCGGCGACGAAGGCGTCGATGGGGTTTCGCACCCATGCTGACGTCTTGGGCGTCGGCGTCGGCGGCCGAACCGGTGCCAGGTAAGCCCAGTGCCGGTCGCGAACGGCCATTGGCGCGGGCTTGGCCGTGTCGTCGGCGGCGGCCGCAACAAAACCAAGAAAGCTCACGAAACCGGCCGTCAGGTAGCGTCGACTCATCTCAGACTCGCGGCGTCAGTTTCTGCGGAAGGCGTGAATCGTCTGTGCCGGTGCAGTATAACGGACAGTCCCGGCCGGAAGAAGTCCGCCGCCGTTGATGCGATGGGGGTGTACGACGCACCCATCTCGACCCCGCACGCTCGAAGCTCAGGCTCTGGCCCAAGGCATCACATGCTGGTCATCAGTGAAAAGTCTCGTTAGGAATGAGGACACTTCTAAAGAGTTGCGACACCTAAGATGGAGTTCCTTGACTACACGGCGACTAAACTGTACACCATTACCTGAAATCCAACCGTGCTATTGAGTCCATACTCGTTCAGGAGTCCCATTCTATGTCATCCCCCCACAGGACTTGGGTCAGCGTTGTCGGATCATGTGGCTTGATGGTCTGCGCGATCGGATGTGGCGGTTCATCGGAACCGGAGACAAGCGCCGTGGCATCCGCCCCGGCGGCGGTTCCGGCGGCGGCCGCAGTACCGGCGAGGCCGGCGGCAGCACCTGCGGCCGCTCCAGGTGGCGGCGGAAGCGGTGGCGGAGCGGCAGGTGCCGCAATGCCCGGCGGTCCGGGTGGTGGGATGCCCGGTGCTCCCGGAAGTGGCGGCCCGGGCGGTGGCGGGCCAGGCGGTGGAATGCCTGGCGGGCCGGGCGGTGGAATGCCTGGTGCTCCAGGAAGTGGCGGCCCTGGTGTTGGAATGCCTGGCGGCCCCGGTGGTGGTGGCCCCGGCCCCGGAAATCCTCGCGGTGGCGGCGTGGCGGGAATTCCCGGTGGAATGCCAGGGGGTGCCGGAGTGCCAGGTGGACCTGGCGCAGGGGGTGCGGGAGGGGCGCCGAGCGGTGATGGCGAAAATGGCGGAGAACTTGGCGGCGCTGGAGTTGGGGCGGCCGCTGGTGTTGGCGGAGTCGGAGGTCAAGGCGGAGAAGGGCCAGGAGGGTTGTCAGGTAGAGGAGACACCGGAGCTGCAGGCGGAGGCCCGGCTGGACTTGGAGGACAGCCAGGAGGGCCAGGTATGCCCGGCGGCCCAGGGATGCCAGGCGCTGCGGGGCGCGGTGGACCGGGTGGCGCTGGGGCCGGCATGCCCGGAGGACCTGGGATGCCGGGTGGTCCTGGGATGCCGGGTGGTCCTGGGATGCCTGGTGGTGGCGCGGGGCGGCCGGGCGGCCGAGGCGGCCCTGGGATGCCCGGCGCCGGTGCTGGTGGATTCGGTGGCGAGGCGGGTGGACCTGGAATAGCAGGCGGCGGTGGGCCGGGCGGCCCAGGTGGTGGATTCGCGGGTGGTGGCGGTGACGCCGATCCCAAGAAGCCCGACGGTGCCGTCCTCGCGTTCTTGGTCGCGCTCAACGCAAAGGATCAAGACTCACTCAGCAAGTTGATTTCCAGCAAGGCAACGGGGGAACTGGAAAAACTCAGAAAGGGAGAGTTGGACGAACGCGGCTATGCGAAGTTGGTTGAACAGTATGGCCAGCTTAGCGTCGTTCAAGTGCCGCCTCCACAAAAAGCGACTGAGAGAATCGTGGTAATCGGGCCGAGCGGCCAGCAGCCTCAGCCAGACAGGAAGAAGCGGAGTGCCGCGAACACTGGCCGCAAACAGGTTGTGCTTCGGCAAGAAGATGGCGGCTGGAAGGTGCACCAGATCAGATAGCCGCCGCGCGCACCTGGTCCCGAGGGCGATGCGATGAGTCGAATCGGTCTGCGGTCGTCGCACTACGGCGCGGTCCTGATCGCGCTGGCCGCTGCCGGTTGGCTCACCGCCGATGAACCGGGCGGCCGCTCGCTGATCACGTTCGAGGCCGACATCGCGCCGATTCTCGAAGCCCGTTGCGTTAAGTGCCACGGGCAAGACAAGACCGACGGCGGTCTCGATTTGCGCCGCCGCTTCACCATTCTCAAGGGCGGCGACACCGGCGCGGCCATCGTGCCGGGCAAGCCCGACGAGAGCCTGATCGTCCGACGCATCGAACGCGGTGAAATGCCGCCCAAGGATGAAGGACGGCTCGACGAACGACAGCGATCGTTGATCCGTCGTTGGGTCGCCGGTGGTGCGCCGCTCGCTAATCCAAGAGAACTACCTCTCGACGACGCGGAAGCAGCGCACCGGGTCTCCGAGACCGACCGGCGATTCTGGTCGTTTCAACCGCCCGTTCGTACGCCGTTGCCCGCCGTGACTGGCGGAGACCGGGTGCGAACGCCGATCGACGCATTCCTGCTCGCGAGACTGGAGGCAGCGGGCCTGTCTTTCAATCCCGACGCCTCACGCGATGTGTTGTTGCGGCGGCTGTGTCTCGATCTTCATGGACTGCCGCCGACTCCAAACGACCTCGAACAGTTCCTCGCCGATGACCGGGCCGACGCCTACGAGCAACTGGTTAATCGACTACTCGCATCGCCGCGCTACGGCGAGCGCTGGGCTCGACATTGGCTCGACGTCGCCGGCTACGCCGATTCCGATGGTTACCTCGCGGCCGACCGGCCTCGCCCCGAGGCCTGGCGCTATCGCGACTATGTCATCCAGGCACATAACGATGACGTGCCGTTCGACCGATTCGTCTCCGAGCAACTAGCGGGTGACGAACTCAGCGACTGGCGTCGAGCCGATGAGCTAACCCCTGAGATGACCCGGCAGCTCACAGCCACCGGGTTCCTTCGCACCGCACTCGACCCGACCTATCCCGGCTACACCGAACCGAACGAGATACATCAGGTCATCAGCGACACGATGCAGATCGTCGGCACGACGTTTCTCGGCCTTACCATCCATTGCGCGCGGTGTCACTCGCACAAGTTCGACCCGATCTCGCATCGCGACTACTACTCGCTTCAGGCGTTCTTTCTTCCTGCGCTCGACCCCGCGCGATGGCAGCCGTCGGAGGTGCGCGGGATTGTGATGGCGACCGACGCCCAAGCCGCACGGATTCGCGAGCACAACCAGAAGGCCGACGAGCGGATCAACTACCTGAACGCCGCGCTGGGCGACCTGGTCGCACGGTTCCGCAAGAAGCGCATCGCCGACGAACTCGTTGCGACCAGGGGTGCAGTCGATCCGGCACTGCTAGAAAAGCTGACGGCGGCACTGGCCCAGCCAGTTGAGAAACGAAACGAAGAACAGAAGTCGCTCATCGCTCGGCACGTGCCGACGCTGGCCGTCGCCGAGCCTGACCTCGCAGCGCGTTACACCGACTTCAAGGAGGAAGCCGAGCGGCTGCGGGCGGCCGTGGCCGCTGAGCAGGCGCTTCGGCGGCAGCCCGTAGTGCTGCGTGGACTGGCAGACCTCGACGACAGGCCGCCCACGGCGCGATTGCTCATTCGCGGCGACTACACCAAGCCGGGCGTGACCGTCGAAACTGCCGTTCCCGAGGTACTGCGAAACGGAGACGAGTCGGTCGTCATATCCGCCGGCTACAAGACGACGGGCCGTCGTCTGGCACTGGCCCGCTGGTTGACCGAACCAAGCAACCCGCTGACAGCGCGTGTGCAGGTGAATCGCCTTTGGGCCCACCATTTCGGCCGTGGCCTCGTGCCCACGTTGGCGAACTTCGGGCGATCCGGCGTCGCTCCGTCACACCCCGAACTGCTCGACTGGCTCGCCATTGAGTTCGTTCGCAGCGGCTGGAGCATCAAGGCAATGCATCGGCTCATGGTCACATCGACGGCGTATCGCCAGACTTCGGCGGTCGACACCGCGAAGTTGGCTGCCGATCCCGACAACGTGCTGCTCGGCGTTTGGCAACCTCGTCGCGTCGAGGGCGAAGTGCTGCGCGACAGCGTGCTCGCCGTTGCCGGCAAGCTGCGCGACCGCATGTTCGGCCCCGCGACGCCGGTTGTTGCTCAGTCGGATGGGTCGGTTGTCACCGGCGACGACGACGCGGGCAACCGGCGCAGCATCTACCTGCTCGTGCGGCGCAGCCAGCACCTGACGATGTTCGACCTGTTCGACACGCCGATGATGGAGGTGAACTGCCCGCAGCGCAACATATCGACGGTGCCTATGCAGGCGCTGGTGATGTTGCACGGCCCATTCACCGAACGAGCGGCGGTGGCGCTGGCCGATCGCATCCAGAGCGCGACGCCCGGCGACGACTCGACCCGTATCGACTTCGCGTGGCGACTGATGTTCGCCCGGTCGCCTCGCGCGAGCGAGACGCAGTTGCTGCTGCAATCCCTCGCCGCGATCGAACAGGACCATCTCGCCGCACGCGGCGACGCCGCAACCGACGTCGACCGGATCGCCGCCCGACGCGCGGCATGGACTCAGATTGCCCTGGTGCTGTTGAACACGAATGAGTTCGTCTACATCCACTAGCGAGTGAGCGGCAACGGCGATGCCTAGGCAGTCTCAACAATCCAGATACCTGACCGACCTCGTGAGCCGGCGCGACTTGTTATCGCGCAGTGCGGCCGGCTTCGCCGGAATTGCACTGGCGAGCCTGCTCGCCGAGGATCAGGCGCGAGGCGAGTCGGTCAGTGAGGCGCGCGCGGCCCGCGTGCGCCTGGCCGCCGAGGACCAGGCGCGACCTGAGGCGGCCTCCCCGCACTACGCACCGAAGGCCCGCGCGGTGATCCAGCTCTTCCAACACGGCGGCCCGAGCCATATGGACACGCTCGACCCCAAGCCGGAACTGAACGACCGAAATGGCCAGCCGATGCCCAAGTACTTCACCGACCTGGTGAAGCTGACCGCGCACGGCAACCTGCTTGGCACGCCGTACAAGTTTCGACCCGCCGGCCAGTGCGGCGTCGAGTACTCGGAGTTGTTGCCTCACACGGCGAGCTGCGCCGACGACATCGCCATCGTGCGATCGATGTGGACCGAGCACAACAACCACGAACAAGCGTTGTGGATGATGCACACCGGCCGAATCGTTTCCGGCCGGCCGACAGTCGGGGCGTGGGTCAGCTATGCGCTCGGTTCAGAGAACCACAACTTGCCCAGCTACGTCGTGCTGCGAAACGATTCGTCGCTACCGACCGACGGTGCCAGGAATTGGTCGAGTGGTTTTCTGCCGCCGCGCTATCAGGGGACTCACTTCCGCCACAGCGGAGAGCCCGTGCTCTACCTGCAGCCGACGACGCCCGCGTCGGAAAACACTCAGCGACTGCGACACGAGCTTCTGCAAACGCTGAACGCCGAGCACGCGGCCCAGCACGCGCGCATGGCAAGCGACCTCGAAGCGCGCATCGCCAGCTACGAACTGGCCGGCCGGATGCAGGTCCATGCCGGCGCGGCGCTCGATCTGACCCGGGAAACTCAGGAGACGCTCGACCTCTACGGCGTCAACCAGCCGAAGACAGACAGCTACGGACGACGCTGCCTGATGGCTCGGCGGCTGGTGGAACGCGGCGTACGTTTCGTACAGATTTTCGTCGAGGGTCAGATTTGGGACACGCACGCGAAGAACGCCGAGGGGACGAAGAACTGCTGCGAGCAAACCGATAAGCCGGCGGCCGCGCTCATCAAGGACCTGAAGCGTCGCGGCCTGTTGGATAGCGTGCTGGTTGTCTGGGGCGGCGAATTCGGCCGGACGCCCGTGAGCCAGAGCGGCGACGGCCGCGATCATCACAAACAGGGGTTCAGCCTCTGGCTTGCCGGCGGCGGCATCCGAGGCGGCCAGGCGTTCGGCAGTACCGACGAACTCGGCTACCATGCCGTCGAAAACCGCGTCAAGATCGCCGACCTACACGCGACGATGTTGCACTTGCTTGGGCTCGATCACCGGCAACTCACCTACCACCTGCATGGCCGCGACGAGCGACTAACCGATGTCTATGACGCCCAGCTCCTCTCGCCGCTGCTGGCATAGGTGGGAAGTTGAGTGACATGGAAAGAGATCCCGGGCGGCCCCCGTGAGAGGGCCGCCCGGTGCCTGCTGAATCGTGGAGAGAGCGGTTCCGAGTTTTCGATCAGGTGAGATCAGATCAGGTTCTTTCGCTCAGCAACCATGCGGCGAATCCGTTCCGCCAACAGGGCCACGTCGAACGGTTTGCGAAAGACCTCGTTGAACCCCTGCTGGGCCAAGGAGTCACCGGACAGATCTTCGGCCCCTACGAGGGCGATCAGAATCGTGTTTTGATACTCCGGCTTACGCCGCAGGTTCTGGCAAATCTGCACCGCCTCATTGCGACCCATCTTCATGTCGATCACGATCGCGTCTGGGTGCAGCGACTCGGCTTGAATGCCGGCCTCGAACCCGCTCGTCGCCGTCTCGAACTTGAACCCATCGGTCTCGGGCAGCCGCTCACGCAGCGTGGCCGCCAGAGTTCCATCTAGTCCGACGAGCAACAACTTGCTCTGGGTCTCGTCTTCCAATTCGGCCAACGGCATTCCGTGCTCTTTGAGGAAGCGGATGAGTTGTTCGCGTGGAATCCGCCGATCCTGCGAGCCGGGAATGCGATACCCGCGCAGTCGCCCCGAATCGAACCACTTACTGACGGTTCGTGGGGCGACTTTACATATCTTCGCCACTTGTCCCGTTGTGAACACCTTCTTCATGGCAGGCACTCCGGAATCTCGTGCTTCTGTCTCCTGGGTCAGTCCGTAAAGGTACCAGTTCCCTCCTGTACCCCGGACCACCATGTAAAAGAGCTGAGATCTGCCTGGCTACGGTCGCAACGGGCAATGCAAGGTCTTGTCAAACACTCGGCAACTCGGCGATGCCTTCGCACCAGCCCGCTCTCTCTACCTGCTAACGTAGACAATCGGCGAATGCCGGTTCCGGCGATCAGTAAAAACCGGCAAGCTGGGGAGTTTCCGAGCGAGCCACTCATTCACTCCCACTAAATAGCCCTGCACGATGCTGGGACAGTAGCCCGACGCGCCAGCGAGGGAGCACATGGCGAAAT
>DAIOWH010000177.1:9892-12097 GCA_036758585.1 Planctomycetia bacterium | reverse complement strand
GCGCGGGCTTCGACGCGCTGCAGGGCGGCGACGATGCCGATACACTCGCGGGCGGTGCCGACGACGACACGCTCGACGGCGGCGCGGCCAGCGACTGGCTCGATGGCGGGCTGGACTACGATTCGGTCGTCATCGTCGGCAGCGATTTGGCCGACTCGATTCTGGCCGTGGCCAGCGTGGCGGGCGAGATGCTGGTGAGCGGAACCAGCAGTACAGCACGCCCAGCTCGATCAGCCGGTCCAGCCACGCCTCGCTCAACAGATCGAAGTTCGTCTGGCAAAGGCTCGTGCACACGCCGGTCATGACCTTGTGGCGCAGGCAAGCGTCGAGTCCCGCCATCGTCTGGCTGAGCACGCCGGCCCGGCCACGCCGCTCGTCGCTCGCGATCTCGTTGCCCTCCACCGACACGAGCGGCGTGACGTTGCCCAGCCGCCGCAGCTCGCGCGCGACCTCGTCCGTGATGAAATGGCCGTTGGTGAAGACCTGGAAATAGCAGTCCGGATGGCGGCCGAGAATGTCGAGCAAGCGCGGGGGAAGAAAACGGGATCGCGCCAAGCGAAGCTTGGGAAAGGAGGACGAGATGTAGGAAGCAGATCGGAAACCTTTCGTCGGAACCCTGCGGGTGCAAAGCCCGCCCAGGAGAGTCTGACCAACACCTGGAAGCGAGTCTTGCGCCGGAATGAGGCGACTCACCCGGCGAGGCGTAGACAGCCAGTTCTGGAGCCATGCTAGTCAGCTTCGAAATTCCCAATGTGGGAGCCTCCGTCTTTCCCTTAGCGGGGGCCACGCTGCCGCACCGTTTCGGTCAGGGGCGTGCAGTCCTGCCGGAGTCGAGGAACATGGCGCCGGGACAATTGGGGTTCCCCAGGAACTTGGGAACACCTGTCGTCTTTACGCGATAGTCGGCGTGGCGGGTTGCCGAACCCCAAGAACCCTGGGCCGCCGGTCCTGCGTCTCGGACCGAGCGGAGCGAACACGAGACGCACCGCATGGTACCGCCGCGCGAGGGCAACCGAGCCAGGCGGGAGGGGCGGCAGGAGTCGTAGTGCCTTCATAGTACCGGCGAAGCGCGGGAACGGGAACCGACCGGACCGCGTGGAGGGAAGGAGGGCATCGGATCATGGACCCGTTGTGAGGAAACACGGCGAATGCATCGAAATTCGGCAAGCGTGTCCACGAAACAACAGCGGATAGCAGAGCTGGCCAAGCAATCGCCGCAGATGGGATTCACTTCCCTGGCCTACCTGATGGACATCGACTGGCTTCGCGAAGCGTACCGCCGCACGCGCAAAGACGGGGCGGTGGGCGTGGACGGAATGACGGCTGCGGAATACGAGCAGAACCTGGAAGCGAATCTCCAGTCGCTGCTCGACCGCGCCAAGTCCGGCACGTACCAGGCTCCGCCGGTGCGACGTGTGCACATTCCGAAGGGCGGCTCGAAGACCGAGACGCGCCCGATCGGGATTCCCACGCTGGAGGACAAGATCCTGCAGCGGGCGGTCGTCATGTTGCTGGAACCGATCTACGAGCAGGACTTCTACGACTGCTCGTTCGGCTTCCGGCCGGGGCGATCGGCACACGGTGCGTTGGAGACGTTTTGGAAGCAGACGATGGACAGTGCAGGTTGTACAGTTTTGGAGGTGGACATCCGAAAATTCTTCGACAGTTTGGATCATGCCCATTTGCGGGAGCTAATCCGGCGACGGGTGCGTGACGGCGTGTTGTTGCGACGGATCGGCAAGTGGTTGCACGCGGGCGTGCTGGAGGACGGGAGCGTGAGCTACCCGGAGTCCGGCTCACCGCAGGGCGCGGTGATCTCACCGTTGCTTTCGAACATCTTCCTGCACTACGTGCTGGACGAGTGGTTCGAGCGGGAAGTGAAACCTTGCCTGAAGGGTCGGGCCTACCTGATTCGTTTCGCGGACGACTTCGTGATCGGGTTCACGCACGAGGCCGACGCGCGACGAGTGCTCGAGGTGCTGCCGAAGCGATTCGGCAAATACGGCCTGACGATCCACCCGGCCAAGACTCGTCTGGTGCCGTTCCGCCACCCGGAAGGGCGGAAGAACGAACACGAGGACGAAACGAACGGCCCAGGGACATTCGACCTATTGGGTTTCACCCACTACTGGAGCAATCAAAGGGGACGGGGAGCAATCAAAGGGGACGGGGAGCAATCAAAGGGGACGGGAGTCGTTTTTGTGA
>DAIOWH010000177.1:0-9792 GCA_036758585.1 Planctomycetia bacterium | reverse complement strand
GGAGCAATCAAAGGGGACGGGAGTCGTTTTTGTGAGGTAATCGGCGCGGGAGACGATTCAGTGGATGGCGGCGACGATCTGGACACGGTGGTGGGTGGCGACGGCGAAATGGGGACATTCTGCCTTTTGAGGTATGTTACCTGGCTGATCGACTAGCGGCCGCGTTCGTCCTGGCGACTCGCGCCGGCGATGGCGGCGACTTGGTCGACGTCACGGCGAATCTGTTCCACGAGTTCCGCCGAGCTGCTGAACCGTCGCGTGTCGCGCAGACGGGCGAGGAAATCAACTTCGAGCGTTGTGCCGATCAAGTTGCCGACGAAGCCCACCAGGTGTGCTTCGACTTTGCGGTGCGACTCGGCGAAGGTCGGGTTGGGGCCGATGTTCAGTGCGACCGGCCAGGTGCGGCCGGCCACGATCGTCTGGCAGGCATACACGCCGTCGGCGGGCACGAGCGTCTCGCAAGCCGCGAGGTTCGCTGTGGGAAAGCCCAGTGCCGCGCCGCGACCGGCGCCTGGTCCGACCCGGCCGCGAATCCGATGCGGCCGGCCCAGCATGCGAGCGGCGAGATCGACCTGCCCGGCGGCCAGGCTTTGACGCACCCGCGAACTGGACACGACCTGCCCATCGACCTCAATCGGATCGACCACTTCGAGCGGTATCGTCGCGGCCGCGCACAGGCGGTTGAGCGTCGTGATCGTGCCCGACCGGTCGCGGCCGAAGCCGAAGTTCGGGCCTTCCACCATAGCGACCGCGCCGAGGCCGTCTCGAATCACGCGATGAAAGAACTCGTCGGCGCCGACGCGCAACAGGTCCAGGCTTGTTCGCACCACGATGATCTCGTTCACGCCGTGCTCGTGCAGCAGTTGCACCCGGCGGTCCAACCAGGTCAGCGGCGCCGGCGCCATTTCCGGGCGCAGCAGGCTGACCGGGTGCGGATCGAAAGTAAACGCCACGGCCGGCACGCCGCGCGTCCGCGCCATGCTCCGCAGGCACTCCACAAGTTGCACGTGTCCGCGATGCACACCGTCGAAGTTGCCGATCGAGACAACGCCGCCGCGGCATCGCGATGGAAAGTCCTGGAAATGGTCGACCCTGTGCAGCACAGCAACTCAGCGCCTACGGCAGCGCGGCCTCCTCGATCGGCGGCACAGCACGGTCTGTCCGCTCCACCGTCCGCAGCGCCGCGGGCAGGTACTTGACGACGTCGCTGGCGATGACCGCCGTCTGGCCCAACTCGCGTGCGGCCAGGTCGCCCGCCAATCCGTGTACGTGGACGGCGAGCACCGCGGCATCAAACACGCTCAGGCCCTGAGCCGCCAGCGCCGCGATCAGTCCGGTGAGCACATCGCCCGACCCACCGGTGGCCATGCCCGCGTTGCCCGTGCGGTTGATGTACACCCGCTCGCCATCGGTGACGACCGAGCCATGTCCCTTGAGCACCGTGATCGTGTGGTGCCGTTGCGAGAACTCAACGGCCAGTTCCACCCGATTCGCCTGAACCGTCTCGATCTCCGCGCCGACCAGGCGCGCAAACTCCCCGGGGTGCGGCGTCACAATCGCCCGCCGTCCGAGCGCATCGAGATGCTCGGGCCGCCCGCCGAGTGCGTTGATCGCGTCGGCGTCGATCACCGTCGGCTTGTGCACCGAGGCCAAGAGACTGGTAACAATCTGGGACACGGACGGTCCCTGGCCCAGGCCCGGTCCGATCGCAAGCACGTTCGTGCTCTGCGCCAAGTCGGTTATTTCGGCAAGCGCCTTTGCGGCAATCCGTCCATCCTTGTCTTCGGTCAGCGGCCAAGTGAGGTATGACGGCTCGTAGGCGGCAACGATTCCGCAAACCCCTTCGGCCGTCGCCACGCGGACCAGCCCGGCCCCGCCGCGCAGCGCCGCGACGCCCGCAAGGCACGCCGCACCGGCCATGCCGCGACTGCCGGCGACAATCAGCACGCGGCCGTAGTCGCCCTTGTGGCTGTCCGCCGCCCGCGCCGGCAATGACGGAGGCTCCATAACCAAGGTTGTTTCGTTGCTCATCATCGACCGGTCTCCGACGCCGCGTGCCGCGCCTGACCCGCGCGGCGCGCAATGAGCGCGCCGACGTAGCCGCCGTTGAATCCGCCGTCGATGTTCACCACCGCGACGTTCGATGCACAGCTCGACAACATCGCCAGCAACGTCGTGACTCCTTGCAGATTCGCCCCGTAGCCAATTGAACTTGGCACGGCGATCACCGGGCAATCGACCAGCCCGCCCACGACGCTGGCCAGTGCACCCTCCATGCCCGCGACCACCACGATCGCATCGGCGCCGGCGAACTTGTCGGTGTGCCGCAGCAAGCGATGGATCCCCGCAACGCCCACGTCGGCGATGAGTTCGACTTCGCAGCCGAGAGCCGTCGCCGTGACGCGAGCCTCTTCGGCGACCGGCAGGTCGGCCGTGCCGGCCGTGATGATGAGCAGTCTGCCGATCGGCGCCGGGCGATCGGACCGCGCAAGCCAGATCGTGCGAGCCATCGGGTTGTAGTCCGCCGCTGAAAACTTGGCCCGTAAGTAGGCGGCCTGGTCCACGGAGACTCGCGTGGCCAGACAGTCCTGCCCGGCTTCAATCAGTCGCCGCATCAGCCCTTCGACCCACTCGGCGGTCTTGCCCGAGCAAAAGATGACCTCGGGAAAGCCGCATCGTACCGACCGATTCAGGTCGAGTTTCGCGTATCCCAAATCGGCCACAGGGCCGTGGCTCAGTCGCGTAAGCACTGCATCCAGGCTCGTCGCGCCGGCACGAAACGACTCCAGCAGGTTGGCTAACTCGTGGCGTTGCATGGACCCGTTGTAGCAGCACGTCGCGCCGTGTTCAACACAGCGCGGCTCCGCCCAAGTGGCGAGACGGACTTGATGGAGTCGCGAGGTCTGAATCCTCAAGCCCCGCGATTCAGCGGCAGTGACACGACTTGGCCGGTCGCCGCCGACTTGTAACCTGCGAGAAGTACTTCGGTGGTCGCGGCGGCTGCGGCGGCGTTCATCTCGCTATCGCGGTCGTCGTCCAGGCAGTCGATGAAATACGCCGCATCGCTGGCGGACGCGGCGAGCGGCGACCACGTGAGCTTGGGCATCGTGTGAACTTCCTGCTGTGTGCTGCTCCAAAAGCCCATTGGGTCGGCGGGGTTGACCGGCGGCGGCGTCCAGGGCGTCTCGTCGGTGTAGATCTCGACGCGCGGGCTGGCGGCGTCGACCGCAATCGTTCGCCGCGAGCCGACCACGATGACTCGGTTCGTGCCGTTGCCGGGGTGACTGGTCCAACCGATGCGGCCGGCCGAGACGGTGGCGGTCAACCCGCCTTCGAGCATCAGCAACATCACGCCAAAATCCTCGGCCCCGTTGTGCTGATGTTCGGCAAAGAAGTAGTTGGCCGTGCGGCAGCACACGGTTCGCACCTCGCGACCGACAAGCCAGCGAATCAGCGAGACGGCGTACACGGCGACGTTGTCCATCTCGCGTTTCGCCTCGATTCGCTGGAACGTCGTTGGATCGGACGGATACTGCTCGCGTCGCGGTGCGCCGAGCTTCGCCGTGCCGGTGCGGCCCTTGGCGAAGTGAAAATCGGCGTGCAACGCAGACAGCTCGCCCAGTTCACCGGATTCGATGACCTGCTTGGCCCACCGCGCCCACGACTGTGTGATGAAACTGAACATGTGGCTGCGCACGCCGGCCGCTCGCACCGCGGCGACGATCGCATCGGCGCCGGCCAGCGTCGGGACAAGCGACTTGTCCAGGTACAGATGCTTGCCGGCCCTGGCGCATCGCACAATGATCGGGCCCCGGCGCTCTGGTTCAGCGCACACGCTCACGAGGTCCACGTCCGGCAGCTTCAGTGCGTCGTCCAATTCGGGCACGTGCGGCACGTTCAGTTCGCGGGCGAGTCGCTCGTTCAGATCGCGCCGCCGCTTCGTCACCGACCGCTCATCGCTGAGCGCGACCAGCCGACAGCGCTTGTCGGCGGCCAGCGCGCGGGCGTAGTTCTCTTGATGGGTCTGGGCGCCGGTGACGAGCAACACGCCGTACGGCTTGGTTCGGTTGAGCCGGCTCATGGCGCGCCCTCCAGTCCGATTGCAACCGGCTGGCCCGACTCGATGGCTCGCTCGATCGCCTCGTGCAACGGCTTGCTCGGTCTCGGCTCGTCGGTCGTCTCGAACGGTCCGCTGCGAGCGATCAGCCCCTCGTGGTACGCGGCCCCGCGGTTGCCGAGAATCACCAAGTCCGTAGCCAGGCCCGCCGCCCCGGGACTGGTAGTTGCCAGCAGCGCTGTGGCCCCGCGCCGAAACTCGATCATCAGGCTCGTCGATCCCGAACCGGGCGATGCGACTGCCCAGACTCGTTCGGCCGGGTCGTTCAACCACGACGACACTGCGGCGGCGAGCCGACCGATCGCGCGGCGATGCGCGGCGTTGTCGCCCTCGACGCCCGCCGTGCAACGCACGAACACCGGCTCGCCGATGCGGCCCGACTTGAGTACATCGCGAACCACTCGATCCAGGTCGCTCGTGTAGCTCATGGGTTTCGTAGGATAACACCGCGCGGCGGGCCGCTCAATCACCCGGTGAGGTCTTGGCTGTGATATCCAAGGCGTGGGCCAGGTGCGCGCCCGTGTGGGAGTGGGGCGCGCGGGCCACTTGTTCAGGCGTACCGCTGGCGACGACTTGGCCGCCGGCGACTGCGGCCTCGGGACCAAGGTCAATGATCCAATCGGCGCACTTGATGATCTCCAGGTTGTGCTCGACCACGACCAGCGAATGACCGACGGCGAGAAGCGCGTTGAAACAGTCGACAAGCTTCGCGATGTCGGCCGCGTGAAGGCCCGTGGTCGGCTCGTCGAGGATGAGCAGCGTGCGCTCGTGCGACGCGCCGGACAGGCGGCCGGCCAGCTTGAGCCGCTGGGCCTCGCCGCCGGACAACGTGTCGGCCGGTTGGCCCAGCTTCAGGTAGTCGAGTCCGACGCCGACCAGCGGCGCCAGCGCTTCGAGCACCTTGGTGCATCCGCGGAAGAATGCGATCGCCTCGCGCACCGACATGTCAAGCACCTCGGCGATCGACTTGCCTCGATACTTCACGTCGAGAATCTCGCGACGAAACCGCAGGCCGCCGCACTCCGGGCATGTCACGCTGACGTCGGCCATGAACTGCATGTCGATGATCTGCACCCCCTGACCCTCACACGCTGCACAGCGGCCGAGGTCGACGTTGAAACTAAAGTGACCCGGGCCGAAGTTGTGTATCTTGGCCTCGGTCGTCTCGGCGAACGCGCGGCGGACGTCGCCGAACGCCTTGATGTAGGTGATCGGGTTCGATCGCGAACTGCGACCGATCGGACTTTGGTCGACCAGCACGCAGTCGCCGACTTGGCCAACGCCGTCGATCGCGTCGTGGTCCGCCGGCGTCGGCGCGGCGATCTTGAGCGCGCGACACACCGCGGGATAAAGCGTGTCTTCGATGAGCGTGCTCTTGCCCGACCCGCTCACTCCCGCTACGACGCAGAGCAGGCCGAGCGGAAAGTCGACATCGATGTTCTTCAGGTTGTTGCCTCGTGCGCCGCGCAGGCGAATTGAGCCGTGCGCGCAGGGACGGCGCTTGGCCGGCAGCGCAATTCGTCGGCGACCCTGGAGAAAGTCGGCAGTGGCCGATTCGGCGGCGCGGCCCAAGTCGCTAAGCGGGCCTTCGAAGACGATCCGGCCGCCTGCCACGCCCGCGCCGGGGCCGAGATCGACCAGATGGTCGGCGGCCCGCAGAAACGACTCGTCGTGCTCGACGACCACCACGCTGTTGCGACTGTCACGCAGTCGCCGGACGATCTCGATCAGTCGGTGCGTGTCTCGCTCGTGCAGACCAATCGACGGCTCGTCGAGCACGTAGAGCGTGTTCACCAGTCCGGCGCCGAGCGCGCGCGTGAGCGCGACGCGCTGCGCCTCGCCGCCGGATAGGGTTCGGATCGGTCGATCGAGCGCGAGGTAACCCAGTCCGACTTCGTCCAGATAGGCGAGCCGGCGGCCGACCTGGTCGAGCATGATGCGTCCGATCGCTTGTTCATCGGGCGTGAGGCGTAGGTCGGCAAGGAACTGCATCGCGGCGCGCACTTCGAGCGCCCACAGTTCGGCGATGTTCCGGCCGCCGACGCGCGTGGCCAGGGCGACGTCGCGCAGCCGCCGGCCGTGGCACGCCGGACACTTGCGATAGGTGCGCCAGCGGCTGAGAAACACGCGGACGTGCATCTTGTACTTCTTGCGTTCCAGCCAACGAAAGAACCCAACGAGTCCGCCGAACTTGCGGGCCGGCACGCCGTCGTGAATCAGATTGAACTGTTGCGGCGAGAGCTGTTCAAACGGAACGTCAAGCGGGATGTTGTAGTCGACTGCCAGCGCGGCGAGTTCTTCGAGTTCATGCGCGTAGGCCGGCGCGTTCCACGGTGCGATCGCCCCATCGCGCAGCGACTTCGACCGGTCGGGCACGACGCGGTCCATGTCGATGTCGACGACGTCGCCAAACCCGTTGCATTCGGGACAGGCGCCGAGCGGATTGTTCGAGCTGAAGAGGCGCTGTTCGGGCGCGGGATAGTCGCGGTCGCAACGCTCGCAGCGCCACTGCAGGCTGAAGCGGAGCTGTTCGGCCGGATCGGCCGCCATGACAATGTGACAGCGGCCGTTGCCCTTGGCAAAGGCCGTTTCGAGTGAGTCGACCAGCCGGTCGCCGGAAGACCGACCGACGATCAGGCGATCGACCACGACGCGCAGCGGTTGACCGTCGGCCGGCGGGTCGAGCGGCGACTCGTCGAGTTTGACGACTCCCAGTTTCGTTATCGCGCGGACGAAACCGTCGGCCAGCAGCGCGCGGGCGAGTTCTTGCCGCTTCGATTTCTTCGGCGTTTCGATCGGGAAGGTGACCAGGTACTCGGCGCCCGCGGGCAACCGGTTGATCGCGTCGGCGGCTGATCGCGGCGTATCGCTGCGCACCTCCTGGCCGCAGCCCTGACAGAAGACGCGGCCAATCTTGGCGAACAACAGTCGCAAGTAGTCGTTGATCTCGGTGACCGAGCCGACGGTCGATCGGCTGCCGCGCGAAGTGGCCCGTTGACGAATGGCGATGGCCGGCGGGATGTTCTCGATCGCGTCGGCGTCGGGTCGGTCGATGCGTTCCAAGAACTGGCGGGTGTAGGCCGAGAAGGTCTCGACGTAGCGCCGCTGGCCTTCGGCGAAGAGCGTGTCGAACGCGAGACTGCTCTTGCCCGACCCGCTGACGCCCGAGATCACGACCAGCTTGCCACGCGGGATATCGATGTCGACGTTGCGTAGGTTGTGCAGACGGAGTCCACGAATCTGGATCGGACGATCTTGTGTCATGAGAGGCGGCCGTTGCTGAATGCACCAGGGTCCGTATTACAGCCCGGCGGGACGACCGGCAAGGCGGAAACCTGATCCGATTGCCGCGTTTCGAGTACGTCGCTAGTATGCCGCACCCTCGAGTTCACGGAGGACGATGGCATGGACGTGCGCGGAAAACGTGTGGTGGTGATGGGCCTGGGCAGCTTCAGCGGCGGCGTTTCGGCGGCGCGGTTCATGGCGCGGCGCGGCGCCCGCGTCGTGGTTACCGACCTGGCCGACGCCGACAACCTGGCCGACTCCATAACCGCGCTCGGCGACGCTCCGATCGAAGCCCTGCATCTCGGCGGCCACGACGAGCGGGATTTTCGTGAGGCCGAACTCGTTGTCGCCAGTCCGGCGGTGCGCGAAGACGACCGGTTCCTGGCTGTCGCTCGGTCGCACGGCGCGCGGGTGACGACCGAGATGAACCTGTTCTTTGAATTGTGTCCGGCGCCAATTGTGGGCGTAACCGGGTCGAACGGCAAGTCGACGACCACGGCGATGATTCACGCGATGCTCGAGGCCGCGGGCCGAACGGCTTGGCTCGGCGGCAACATCGGCCGCAGTCTGCTCGAACACGCGGACGAGATCGACGCCGGCGACATCGTCGTGCTGGAGCTTTCGAGTTTTCAGTTGGAAGACCTCGGCGAACTGCGCCGCAGCCCGCACGTCGCCGTGGTCACGACATTCACGCCGAATCATCTGGACCGGCACCCGACGATCGGAGCCTATCGCGCCGCGAAGCAGAATATTCTGCGGTTTCAGCGTGCGAGCAACCTGGCCGTGCTGAACGGCGACGATGCCGATGTACGCGGCTGGCCGACGCACTGCCGCACGGTTTTCTATGGCCTGGAGAGGCGCGGCCGACCGGCGGATGACTGGAGCGACATGCTGAGCGGCATGGTCTTGCCGGGCCGGCACAATCAATCGAATGCGGTCGGGGCGGCCTGCACGGCGTTGGCGTTGGGAGCGGACCGGCCGAACATCAACCGCGCGATGCGGAACTTTCGCACGCTGCCGCATCGACTTGAGTTAGTGGCGGAGGTTGGCGGTCGGCGGTTCTACGACGATTCGATCGCGACCACGCCGGAATCGACGTTGGCCGCTCTCGACGCAGTCCGCCAACCGATCTGGCTGATCGCGGGCGGCTCGGACAAGCGGCTGGACCTGAGCGCGGTTGGTCGCCGCATCGCCGAGCGGGCGGTTGGCGTCGCATTGATCGGTCAAACCGGTCCCGAGTTGCGTCGCTGTGTGACTCAGTCGGCGGGTAGCGTGGGGCCGGTGATGCGGGACTGCGTCGGAATCGACGAGGCGGTGCGGTGGTGTTACGAGAATTCGTCGCCGGGCCACGCGGTGTTGCTGTCTCCGGCCTGCGCGAGCTTCGGCATGTTTCGGAACTTTGTGGACCGGGCCCGGGCGTTTCGCCGCGCGGTGGGGCGTCTTGAGCCGACGCCCCTCGACCGCGCGGGATAGATCGCGTCAATTGTCCTTGCGCTTTGGAACGGCGTCATCGAAATCCTCGGAGCCGCCCTTCTCCGCAGCCTTCGCCGCGGCGGCGGCCGCCTTCCGGTCGAGCTTTTCGGCGCCCGCCAAGAGGTCGATCAGGTACTCTTCGCGCTCGACGCGGATGCCATCGTGCCTGTCGATGTCTTCGTTGCGCGAGGCCAAATCGCCCAACCGATCGACGACGAAGACACGGCACGGCATGTTCTCATTGAACGACCGCTCGGAATTCTCGCCCGGTAGCTGGAACGAGAACCGCTTGTCTCCGCCCGTCACGTCCAGCAATAGGTCGTGCGTGGCGAAATCGAAGTCTCGCTTTATCTTTCGGTTCTCCCAATCGACGTAGTCTTGCTGTTTCGGATTACCAATGGGATCACCGGGCTTGATGGTGAAATCCGCCATCTGCCAGTCGGCCAAGTCCGGCCACCAGCGATGCACTTGGAGCTTGGCTTCGGGCCGGGTCTTGATTCGCTCCAACACGAAATACTGCGTGTCGGCTGGGACGAACACGGGAGTCGACGGGGCGCTCCACTCCTTCGACTCCAACGTTGGCTCTGTGGCAAACGACTCCTCGGCAACGTCGAGACGGCCGCCTGGATAGGCCAACGGTCCGTTCGGGTTTTCAACAACTACCTTGAGGCGGTACTGATACGTGTGCTCAGGCTGAACGGTGTAATCAATGAAGCGTATCTGAACACTCTTGGCCTCGCACTTCTGTACCGTACGTTTCTCTTTAGCCTTGGACTTGCTTGCTTGGCCGCCCTGACCCGTAGTACCGCGTTGACCCGGATCGGAACTGGCCCCACCCCGCGCACCACCCATCGCACCGCCCATGCCCCCCATTCCAGCCATGCCCATGCCCCCCATGCCGCCGCCGTGGCCGTGGC
>DAIOWH010000176.1:5103-12199 GCA_036758585.1 Planctomycetia bacterium | reverse complement strand
TGTCGATAACAAAGAACGCCCGGTGGCGGATGTTCTTGCCAATGTCGGCGTTGATCTCTCTGCCCAGTTCTGGCGGTGCGTTCGCGATGCCGTAGTTCGCCAGTCTGTTGGGGTGGTCACCAGCCAGCGTAGGGTCGTGGGATGACACTGCCGGAACCTCGAAGAATCCGACGGTCACCCATACGGCGTAGACGTTGCTGCGAGTGATCGCAACATTGGATATCTTGGTGAGCGGCTGATACTGGAAGTTCGGATACCCGAGCAGGTTTGTGGCACCCGACCCGCCTGGTGGTGCGACGCCGCGAGAATCAAGAAACAGCGGAAGGTCAGTGCTCGTCGGTCGCGTCGCCGGACCCGACCAACTGCGTAGCAACGTGTTGTGGATGTCCGGTGGTTGGATCAATTGTGGGGCCGCGATCGTCGCGGTACCAACGCTGAGCGACCGGAATGGTAGATCGTCCGAGGTTCCCATGATGCCGTCCGGCCCGAACATGCTGTCCAAACACCGCTTGAGCAGTTCGCTCGTTGGTTGAACGGTCCCCGACTGGCAAGGGAATGCCAATTCCGTTGGTACAGTGGCTGCATTCCCCGGCGTTGGCAATGGTCGCGCTGCGGTGCCGGTCTGTTGGGTGACAGAACCAGTCCCATCCAGTGCCAGTGGATGGTTGTTGAACATCGCCAAGAACTGTTCCTGTTCGGCGATGGCTGTGTTGATGTTCATCTTGCCAGGCACTCGATCAAGCCTGCCGTCGGCGTCATCCGGACCGGTTGTGGGAATGGGCCAGAGTTGGCTAATTGCCGGATCGCTAGATCCCGCCATTCGCGATGGCACTTCGACAAACTCGAAGATGCGGTACAGCCCGGGAGTTGGATAGGCTGCGCCGGAAGTTTCGTAAAGGAAGTTCAGCATGTGGCCAAAGAGGTAATACGGCGCTCCGAGGAAAGGCGTGGCTGGGTTCACATCGCCCGATTCACCAGTTCGAATCGGAGACGTCCGGTTCGTGCTCGGCAGGTAGGGGGAGACGGCGGCGCTCGGCACGACGAAGGTGGATGTGAGCCACTGCGGGCGAACGGCCGGCACGAACAGCAGTTCTAGTGCGCTCGCAAACGGCCGGTCGTTGAACGCCAAAGGCCGGTGTGGAAGCACGTTCTTCTCATTGACTGCCTTGAGCGTGTGCGGGCTGGCGGTCCCAGAACTGTGAAAGTCTCTCCTTACGCTGTACGGGGCAACGCGCTCTAGGCTTTGGTGCGTTGTCATACTCACTTGCATCTCGGAATACACCTGCACGTCCAGGGCATCGACGGTGAGGTAGGGATTCACATCGTCGGCGGTACCATCGATCGTGTCTGGTCCAGGGTCGTGGTCGTTGGTCGGGTCCGCTAGGCGGCGCAGGTAGAGCCTAAGCGTAGAACCGATTTCGGCGGCCGTCGGCGAGAAGGTCGACTCGGGGACGTCGAAATCCGGAGTCGGCGTGAGTGGGTTCCCGGCGACCGTTGTGGGGCCAACGAGTAGATAGTTGTCTGGCTCCAATGTAGCCGTACCTGTGCCACCGACCGCCGGCGCGTTGGGCATCGCCGTGAACTCCAGCCGCCGTGCGGTGGTCGATGGCTCACCTACCGGGGTTCCGCCACCCGGTACGCCGGGACTTGTGTCGGCCAGAACGACTTGAAAGGCGCTGTCCGATCCGGGGCCGCGAAGATCCGCACGAAACGCGTTGTCGGTCGCATCAAGATGTTGCGGATTGAACAATTCGAACCAAAGCTGGGGCATTCCGACGGCAGTTGGATCTTCGATGGCATATGTTTCGTTGAGCACAACCTGGGGCGCTTCGACGCCCCACACTAATCCCCGATTTGCCGTTTCCTCAGTTTCGAGATCCCCATCCACGTCCCATCCCGCGAGAGACAGATCGATAGTGTACTCAAAGCCCGTCATGATCTGGTCGGGGTCGCGAAAGTCGACCACGTTGACCGCGAATTGTGCCATCTGTCTGATTGCCTCGGTGTCTGATACATCTACAGAATGTAACTGCCTCAGTAGGATGTAAATGTCGCGAGCGACTGTGCGCGGATCGGAGTTGGCCGGAGTGCTACTGTGCGGGACCGCCGACTTGTAGTAGGGCGACCCGCCGAGGACAGTGCCGAAGTACCCGCGGTTCAAGTTGAGCCGCCTGCCGCGTGCGATCTCGACCGGTAGGCCGGGTGCCAAGCCTAACAGTTTTTGAGTGGTCGGTTCGGGCACGAGTCCCGGTGTAGTTGCCGTAGTCGAGGCGCCCTTCAATCCCACGGTATTGAATTTCCCCGAGCCGCGTTGCCGGTAGAAGACGAGTTCGGTCTCGTTCGGCGCGGGCGCGACCCCAATACCTTGTGTCAGCGGAAACATGTTGTAGCGAATCAGGTCCCAGCTCTCGGTAGTCGTCATCATGCGTCGCCGCGCGGCGGCCGCCGTGTCCGGGCTAGGCACTAACGACGGCGTCAGCCAGCGCAGGCGTGAGAATAATGAGCTTGAATCGACGTCGAACTGCCGATACAGGAACTCCATGTCGGATGGCGTGAAGATGCCGTCGTTCGCGCGTGACGTGTAGAGGTCAAGTTCAGCCTGGTCGTCGACGCTGTCGAAGTTCGAGGAGTGTCCGGCAAGGACCATTGACGCAGGCCATTGCGGTGCGACTCCGCCCCAACCCATGTCTGCGGCGGGCGCGAAGTAGATAAAACGGCCGTAGGAATCGACACCTAGCGCGCCATCACCGTTGAAGTCCGCTGGCGTGCCGTAGCGCCCGGTCTTCGGCGCGCTGGGAACAAAGCCAACGAATACGCCCCGCAGTCCTTCACTCCAGTTGCCACGCTGGGCCGACGACCAATACGGCGGATTGCCCAAAGTCGCCGGCGAGTCGTCATCTCCCACAGTTGGCGGGACGGCGGCACTCGGAGGTGTTGTATCAGTGTTGGTCTGGCCGGCGCGCGGCGGTGTCGAGCTGCCGATCAGGGTGGTCTCGCCGTACCGACCAGCGACCGGAGTGGGCAAGCCGACTCCTGCAGGGCGACCGGTCAGCAGCCACGAATACTCGTTCGGGAGCACGCCGGGCTGCAGCACATGAGCCGGAACCTGTGTAGCGTCCTTGAAAATGTTCACCAACGCGACTTCGCCGGGCGAGTAGCCTTGGCCGAGCACGTTGCCCGACGCGTCTTGATCGGCGTGACCGGGCGGCGATTGCAGACTGTTGGCGACGTTTCCGTGAGCGTTCAGGTTCAGCTTCCCATCGCCATCCACAACAAGAAAGGCGAATAACGGCCTGAATCTTCTCCCATTTGCGGTCTGCTGAACCGGAAATCCAAGGTCGATCCAGATGCTGTCCGGAATGCCATCCCCGTTGTTGTCCACGTCAAGAACCTGCGGGTTGAATACGGGGAAATATGGGTTTTCGGTCGCGGGTTCGCCCGCGTCGTAAAGACCGTTCGGGGATGAACCCAAATCCGTGAAACCGCCGCGCGGTCGTAGCAGCTTGAGACGCGCCCGCTGATCCGGTTCGCCAGCGGTGGGCGGTGCTGTTCGGACAACGAGCGGAGCCGAAAGGTCCGAGTCCGTGGGAGCACCCGCGCCTGGTCGAAGGAACGACGAAACAAGCACGGTCCCGTCGGCGCGCAGGAGAGCCATGAACATGTTCTGACGGTCGGGATAGTCGTAGTCTTCGTTGAAGCCGCCGGCCAAGTCACCGCGGGTCGGATGAGGGAGTGTTGGGTTCGGCGTGCGATCGTTCCACACAAAGTTCAGATCAAAACAGTCGTCGAAGGTGCCCAGCGTGCCGTCGGGTCCGGGATCCACGGGCTGATACAAGCCGCGATCGCCGGATCCACTGAACGCGCCGGCGTACCATTCGATCGCGTCGAGCAAACCGTTGCGGTCATCGGAGCCTAGAAAGCCCAATTCACCAACATCATCGACCATCCCGTTGCCGTCGTCATCGACCGTCGCAACACCCGGCCGGCCATCGGGGCCGACGCCGTAATCACTCCCTGGGCCGTACATGTCGCTGAGAAGTCCATGGCCGCGCAACGCCGACAGTGGGTTGTTCGTGTCCGCGATCAACTGACTCAAGGCTTCCAGAAACAGTTGATCCGGTGCCATATCCACACGCGGGTTCTGGAATGCGGCCTGGTAACGGCCGCTGCTTTGTTCTTCCTGACCAGAGAAGGTGGTGAACGCCACTCCAATCAACGCGAGCACGGCTAGCATGCCGAGCACGACGATGAGGACGACGCCGGAGCGAGAGGGAACGGAGTAGGGAGTGGGCCATAAGTCCCCATGCACATGCACACCCCAAACCGCTTCTCCCTCTCCCCCGTCTTCGGGGGAGAGGGGCAGGGGTGAGGGGGCGTGGCGTTGAGGCTCGGCAGGCGGAAGACCCCTCACCCCAACCCTCTCCCCGCAACGGGGAGAGGGAGAAGAGTGGATGGCTGATCGCTGATGGCTGATGGTTGTGACCATTACTGCAACTCCTGCACGATGGTGATCTCGCGCGTGAGACGTGATTCGGGATCGGCAAAGCGGATTTTGATCTGGATTCCGCGGAGCGGCACGATGTAGGGCGGCGCGACGGGAATGACGTTCTGCTGAGTTGGTTTGGTGTAAGCGGTGCACCAGGTGTCGTAGGTTCGGCAGAGGCTGAGCGGCGCGCGGAACATTCCCAGCAGCATGTCGCTTGCGACTCCAGCCGGAATCGCCATCGGCGGTGACGCGCTGGCGTCGTAACCGAACGGCTTGGCAAGCCCACGATGATCGGGATTGACCACGCCCGCTTGCCGAACAGGTGGCCACACCGCGGGGACTGGTCCGTTCGCGTTGACCGGTAGTTGTCCTGGGAAACCGGCGGGGGTGCCGTTGCTCGGTGTTGGGCCAGGCGTAGTGACGGAGCCACTTGCTCCCGGCCACATCTTGCCGAGATCGACGTAGGCTCCAGTTGCGAGCGTGGAACCTGTGGGCACTGCGTCCGGATCCCACACCTTCACGTCGAACGAGAAGACGTTTGTCAAAACCGCCTCCTCTGCAGGACGCTGAGCGGTGTTATTGAGCGTGTCGTGGTACAACGGCACGCCCAGCGTCCAGTAGTCCGTCCACACGGTAGTCGCCGAGTTCTCGGGGTAGTTCCAGTTCGGCGAGGATGTTTCTTGGAGTGTTGGGCGGCCGTGGAATTCTTCGGGTATCGGAGTCCAGCCCAGCGTCGCCGGGTAGTTCCGATTGTGGTCGACTTGTTTGTCCGCGTCGGTGCCTGTGTTGTCGTGCCAGCCGGCACCCAACGCGGGCGAGGTCTGTGAGTCGAGAAAAGAGATGGGCTGAAACGGGAATGTCGCGTTGGCAGGGAAGTCGGTTGCCAGGCCTGGTTCGATCGGCGGGGTCAGGCCAGGGAAGCCGGTCGTGTAGTTCTCAGGCAATTGGTGGACATAGCGCGGGCTGCGGTAGGTCAGATCGCCGAGGGTGTTCACGATGGGGACGCCGCCAGGGACGATGGGCGGCCGAGCTGAGATGTCGTACTGCCGGTACCACGATTGGCCGGCCTGAACGGCCGACGGCTGCGGTACGCCGACCAACAGCACGCGGCGATACAGCGTCCCACGGCGCAGGAAATAGATGACTTCAGCCTCTTGCGAGCCGGCGAGGCCGTCCTGGGGCGGATAGGCCAGGTCCGGTTCAGAGCCGTTGACGGCCAGTCCAACGTAGCCGGCGCCGAGAATGCCGCTGACAGACTGGCGAACTGTGAACGCCAGCACGTCGTCGGGGTCTTCACCCTGTTCGTCTGCCGGGGAATTCTCTTCGAGCATCCAGTAGCCCATGTTGTCTTTCGGGTCGAACCCGACTGGTACGAAGTAGTCGTCAGCAGTACCGAAAATCCCGTCAAGGCTCGCCTTACGTTCGACTGGCGGCTGGACCTCACGGATCGTGCGGTTTTCCAAATCGATGCGGATCACGCTCTCAACGTTGCGTATCTTCTGGTTCACGACGCTGACCGACCGCAATCGCGAGAGCGTTTCGGAGGCGAGTACAAACACCTCGGTGACGATGCTCATGAGCAGTACGGTCAGCGCGACGACCACGAGCATCTCGACCAGCGTGACTCCGGCGCGATCCCGACCCCCCACCCTGGCCCTCCCGGCCCTGTCCCCCGAGGAGAGAGGGAGAATGGTAGGTTGTACTTGCGCCGCTTTCGCTGACGGGTTTCCTCTCCCCCCTAGGGCATCAGTATCCACACGGTTCGAAACCGTTTCTCCCTCGCCCCCGGCTGCGGGGGAGAGGGCCGGGGTGAGGGGTCGTCTCCGCGCCGCTCGACCGCTGCGCTGTTCGCACACGTGCAGGATTAGTTCCAGAGCACCCTCAAAACTCTCGTAGACATCATCGTTCTTGAGCCGCATCAGTCGGATGCCCTGCCGCTCGATCCACGTCTGCCGTTCGCTATCATACCGTGCCTGACCCTCGTGACTGTTTCCATCAAGTTCGACCACGAGACTCGCCTCGGCGCAGAAGAAGTCTGTGATGTACGGTCCCATGGCGTGCTGGCGGCGGAACTTGAAGCCTCCCAACCGTCGGTCGCGCAGGTGATCCCACATGTTTGACTCGATGGGGTTGGAGTTCTGGCGCAGTTCGCGAGCACGTCGCCTCATTGTTGAATCACGTCGCATGCTCATTCACCCCTCACCCCTACCCCTCTCCCCCGCAGACGGGGGAGAGGGAGAAGAGTCTTGGAGGTTCGTGTTACTGCCAAGTTTCCTAGTGCCAAGTCAAGTTTCTTCCCCCTCTCCCCGTTTGCGAGGAGAAGGAGAGGTTTGGCCATTACGGCCAAGTTTCTTCTCCCTCTCCCCGTTTGCGAGGAGAAGCAGAGGTTTGGCTATTACGGCCAAGTTCTTCTCCCTCTCCCCGCTTGCGGGGAGAAGGAGGAGGTTTGGCTATTACGGCCAAGTTTCTTCTCCCTCTCCCCGCTTGCGGAGAGAAGGAGAGGTTTGGCTATTACGGCCAAGTTTCTTCTCCCTCTCCCCGCTTGCGGGGAGAAGGGCTATTACGGCCAAGTTTCTTCTCCCTCTCCCCGCTTGCGGGGAGAAGGGCTAT
>DAIOWH010000176.1:0-5003 GCA_036758585.1 Planctomycetia bacterium | reverse complement strand
TACGGCCAAGTTTCTTCTCCCTCTCCCCGCTTGCGGGGAGAGGGCCGGGGTGAGGGGTCCTTTCTGGTCGGATTTCTGCAATCCCCTCACCCTTAATCCCTCTCCCCGTAGTCGGAGAGAGGGAGAAGAGTCTCCACGCTCAACGCTTCACGGCACCTGCTTCTCAAACACACCCACCGCGCCCTTGAGCACGGTCAGTACATATCCGTTCGATCGCGCCTTTTGATCCAGTATCAAGGTCATGTCGCCGCTTGCGGGGTCCACGCTCCGGGATGTCACACGATACACGTAGCCATTCCGAAGGCTGGGCAGGGCGCTCGCCGTGTCCATAGTGGTATCCATCACGTATGAGCCGGGCGGCATATCGGGAAACGTCACGTCGGCGCGCCGCTGCAAGGTGACGATGTCGGAGTCCTTGGTGAACACTAGGGCCGGGTTGGCGCCCGGATTCGCATAGACCGACTCCCGCGATGCAAAGTCGCGCGAGTAGTACACGATGATTGTCACGTCGAATGGGCCGACCGGAGCCGGCTCCGCGCTGCCCGTCAGCATGTTTCGGGCGGGATCATCCGCCGTATTCGGCGACAAGTCGGGTCCAACGTTGTCGAGGACGTCGTCGGCGTCAGGCACTGGGACCCCAACTCCGTTGGACCCCGGGTAATAGATCTGCCCGGCATTGACCTTTCGCGCCAGGATCATCCAGGTGTAACGCCGCTCACGCAGCAGGCTGCCGGGGGCGAATGGCGTCCCGTTGGTCGGCAACAGCAGTGATGCGGGCGTGGGCTTGGTATTCAGACCTTGCAATGGAACCACGCGCGACTCGTTGTCACCGTAGGCCAGATCATCCGGGGACGAGAAGACCTCTGACGCCAACTCAAGCTCAAGCGGAAAGGGTGTCGGGGGGATGGGGTTGTCTCCCCCCCGTGCTCGCAAGAGGCCCTCGCCAGCCGAGAAGTCGGCCGTACCGTCTCCGTTGAAATCCGCGAATCCAAATCGATCCGTGTAGGATGTCGGCTGGACTTGGATCATCCACAGCGGATCGATGATTACCGGCAATCCCTGGCCAATCGTCGGATGGTACGCCGACGCCGGATACAACAAGGAAGGGTTTTGCTGCGGCCAAGGGCTTGGATACCCCGAGAAGTACGGGGCGTCCGGCCCGAACGGTGGGGCGAGCAGGTTGCGGATGCGGACCTCGCTAAGCGCGCTCCGAGCGAGCACCGTGCCGCGCACGTCGTTGACTGCCCGCTTCATTTTCAGAAGGCCGATCGGAAACAATGTCGCGAGCGAAATCACTCCGATGCCGAGCACCATGATGCCGATCAGAATCTCCATCAGCGAGATTCCGCGGCGACTCAGATTGTGAACCCGTGCGATCATGATCGGCTCGTCAAGCTAATTCCAAGTCTCCATCACGGCAGTACAGACACGCCCAGCAGTCGCTCGGCCGGGTCGTATATTTCCCGGTATGTCTCTTGGCCAGTCGTGGGCGGCCAGTTGTCCAGACTGGCCGCTGTGACCTGGTGGAGCACCTGCATAGTTCCGGTGCGTGTGTTCAGAGTCAGCAGCATGCGGCGGCGGTTGGGTCCAACATCGTCGTTGGTCCCGACCGTGTTGTCCGCGCCCCGGGCCGCCGTGGGGTCGGGTCCCTTATCGCCCCGTTCGCCGACCCAGAAATGGATCAGCGGCTGCGCCGCTGCGGTGCCGGTGACTTGACCGTTCGGAGCGAACAGAATGTCCATCGCCGGCCATGTTGCAGAAGGTTGGTCATCGGCGGTGCCGAGTAGCTTGTCGGATCCAAGCCAATGAATGTCGTCCCCCGTGTTGAAGGATCCATCCGGGCCTGAGAATACGGGCGGAACCGCGTTCGGGATGCCACGACTGCGGGGAATGTTGAGAATTTGACTCGCCGAATAAGGTGTTGGGTAGACGACGGGCGCCCCACGCACATCGACTACCATACCTTGAGGCAGGGGTATCGCATCGGCCTGAGCCAACGGCACGGGAGCGCCGAAGATCTGGTACTGATGCGTTGCCGGCGATGGGGAAATCGCCAACGGCGCAGGCGCGATCGTAAGGGTAGCAGGACTGCCAGCATTGACAGCCCTAATTGAATAGAGCCGGCCCGACGAATCGAATCGGATCGACGAAACACCGGGCACGACTCGCGGAACGTCGTCGTATGCGTTTGTGGCGTTTTTGCCCGGGTCAACTTGCTCAAAGTGCGGATCCACAGTTCCCACTGGAGTTACGGTTCCGGTCGTTGCAGACGCAACGCTGGCTTCCACACGCCCCACCGAAAACGGTTCCGGCACCGTCACGTAGACGAACTGCGAGACATCAAACGGGTCGGTGTCGTCCCGAATTAGCCGAACGCCCACGACGTTTCCCGACTGAACCGCGCGGTCGCGAGCGCCTATGAACACCGCCTGGATCGTGTTCGCGGCGTCGCTGTACTTGCGATCGTTCAATGCTCCAAGGACCGAGGGCAAGACCAGTATCGAGATCAGCAGGATAATCACGATGACGATGATCAACTCCACGAGCGTGAAGCCGAGCCGTCGATGTCGTGCCCCTGCCGTTTGTGGCCCGAAGTTGGTTTTCATAACAAAGCCTGCCTCGGCTAACGAACTTGAAGGCCGTGGTTGTCGATGTTGTCGGCGTCCGTGCCGTAGCCATCCTGGCTTGGACTGGTGATTCTAATCGCTCGCTTGTCGAGTACGCTCCCACTGAGTTCAACAAGCCCGAAGCTGCCATCGGCGCCTGCCGAGACTATCAACGGAGATGTTCTGTACGGCTGCGGTGTCGTTGCGGTGGTCATGTGAGTTAGCGAATGAAAGTAATCCTCAAAAGTTGGCCGCAATGTCGGGCTCATCGGGTTGGGATAAGACCACCAACTTGTTCCGGGAGTACGATTCTCCGTTAGCAATTGGTGCGGATCATCTGGATTTGTCTCCGATCCTGGCTTCTGGCGCGAGGAGACGTAATGAGTCGGCCAGAGGAAAAACTGGATCGGGTTTCCCCACTTATCGACAAACTCCGGCAGGCCGTCTTCGTCGGTGTCGGCGGTCTCACCCGGAACGAACTCTTCGGTGTCGGACCCATCGGCTGTGGCAATCATGTAGAGACACTCCGCTCGGGTGGTCTCTGGTCGATGGACGTTCTGGAGGGATGCCCCGCTCGGGCGAAGTGAGCTGTCACTGAAGATCCGCTCGAAGTATTTCCGGTGGCCCGCGGCGACGGACGAGAGTTCGTTGGGCAATTGGGCTGTACCGACCACCACCGGGTTCCAGTCGCCCTTAATGATCTCGTCTGGTTCATCAACCAGTGGGTTCCCATTTCCGTCAAGGTCGCCGTCGTTGTTGAACGAGTCACTGGTGCGCGACGTCTGAGTCAAATCAAACGACTCTGGGAGTTCTTGTCGCATCGTTCGCACGATGGCAATCAAATGAGCCAAGTTGGGTTCCTGGTTGGCGAGTTGCAGGTCACACGACGTCAGAGTCCGTATACTGTTACGACGCGCGTTGAACTGATCGAGCCGCTGAACGAGCTTGCTGTTGATCTTGGCGATCAGCGCCTCGGTACCTCGCGCACGCGCGTGCTCCGGGATCAACATCAGCGACCCAATGCTCACCGCCGCGATCACGGCGATGATGGCAATGACGATGAGCATTTCAATTAGGGTCACGGCTGAGCGGGCATGCCGCACGCCGCAGGTGCTGTCTCGATTCACACTGTTTGAAGGCGTTTGCATGTTTCCTGAAGACTCGCTCGACTTCTACAGCCTTCCCTCCTGGAGCGGAGCGCCGGAGAAGTTTGTGAGGTTGTCGTTGTCGTCACGGTTGTCGAGGGCATCGGCAAGTGGGAACTGCCCCCCGTGCCCGTAGCCAACGCCTGTGCCAGGGGAGATAATCTGGAAGCCATCGGGCTTGTGGTAACGCACCACAAAACCAGTGGGAATCGGAGTACCGGGGTAGGGAGACCCGACCGTGTATGGATTCGGACCTGGGCTCTCCAGGTAGTATGGGGCTGCCAGTGTACCTGACCCTAAGCGGGTTCCAGTCGGCCAGGGCGACACAGGATACGCCGAGGGTATCGCCCAGTTTACGAGCATGTTCATTGTCTGCATCGCGCTCCCGTTCGGATCGGGTTCGTTCGCAAGATTCAGGTCGTCCGGCCGGTAGCCGATGCCATCGTAGGAACTGAAGTAGGCATACGCACCTGCAAGGCTCGGCTTGCGGAACGGCAAGAACTCCCAGAATCCGTCGCCATCGCGATCGGCAAGCCGATCCGAAGGCATTTCAAAGAACGGAACGTCGCGCCCGGCCCCCGCGCTCGAACGCTGAGAGGGCCACTGTGGCACTTTGCTGAACCCGCCACACCCCGCCGGATCCTGGGGGTCGGATGTTTGTCCGACCGGGAGCCCGCCAAGGAAAAACACGAGGCACTCGTCAGCCTGGAGGTAATGCACTTGTGCATTGCCACTCGAATCATTGCGCTGCCCGTCGCCGTTCCAATCGTAGAAATCGTTGCCATCAACACGTCCATCGCCGCTGATGTCCCCGATCGTGGCAAAAGGCACGGCGGTGCCGCTCGTGCTAACAACCATTTGCGGCCAGATTCGTCGAATGTACTGAATCGAAATATCTTCGACGAAGACGGCTGTGTCCTGACCTGACGATGGGACTATAGGGCCTAGGTTGGCCGTGTACGCGCCATCTTCTCGCAAGACGATCTGGCTCGGCGGGTACACGCCGAACCGATCTTTGAACTTCTGGAGCGCCCCGGCCAAGTTTGTGATTTCCGCTAGCTCAGCCGCCTCCTTACCCCGGCGAAACGCGCCCGCAATGACCGGCACCAACAGACCCATCAGGATGCCAATAATGACGAGCACGACGAGCAGTTCAATGAGTGTGAAACCGTCAGTCTTTCGTGTGCGTCTCGCTGAAATCATGGTTCGATCCTTTCAACTCAACCGTTGAGGGTTGAACCTCAATCCGCCT
>DAIOWH010000175.1:0-12431 GCA_036758585.1 Planctomycetia bacterium | reverse complement strand
CAGCGCAAACCGAAGCGTGGTACAAGTCGTATCGAGAACAGAAAGGAGAAGATCGTAACGACATCCTGCGCAATCGAGGCGTTCTGTTTCAGCGGATGGCAATTCACAGGTCCGTTGTCGAGGCGCTGAGATCGATCCGTGCTGAAAGGGATTGGAAGGTGCTGGATGTCGGGTGCAGTGTAGGGGGGAGCCTAATCCAGTTTCTCGCCTTCGGGTTTCCGCCCAGCAGACTTTACGGAATTGACATACGGCCGGAGCGCCTGCAAAAGGCAAGGGAGACATTCCCGAACATTAAGTTCGTGTGTGGCGACGCGTCCAAGACTGAGTATCAGTCTGGCTTCTTCCGCTTGGTTTTCGAATCAACGATGTTCGTTCAGATTCTCGACGAATCCCTTGCCCAGCGGGTTGCCGAGGAGATGTTACGGGTGCTGAGACCTCAAGGTTATGATCATCGACTGGCGCTACGGTTTCGGTGAATACAAGGGAGTCTCGCGGCGTCGTATCGCACGGCTCTTTAGGGTTGGTTCCGAGACCCGATGGATCTGTCGGCGGCGGGGTGCCCTAGTGCCGCCACTGGGCAGGTTTCTGTCGACGTACGTACCAAGTTGTTACTTCCTGGTCCAGCGGCTGTTCCCACCGGTTGTTGGGCAAATGACCACGATCTTGCAGAAGACCGCAGTGGAGGTTGCGTGATTCATCGAGCCGTCCGCACGATTCACGCTATTGATGGAAACAAATCGGCAGTGCTCATTCGCGATGTTTGTTGAGTTCATCGGCTGTTCTGGTGCGGGGAAGACGACACTGGCCAAAAACACACTCGTCAGGCTGGCAGATTGCGGGGTGCGGGCTGCTGATTCCCAGGACCTGGTTGCACAATCGACGCGGACCGCTTGGGTAAAAAATGATTCGATGCGCAATCTGTTGCAGAGCATTGTGCTGGCTCCGTCGCCCGTCGAACTGGGTGTGAATCATCGCAGACTCCTGAGCTTTGCGGTCAGGATCATTACGAGGGACGCAGAATCGCCCTTGGACTGGTGCAGTCGCACGCGCAGCACGCTGCGACTTATCGCGTCGCATCGCATGCTGTTGACCCGTCGAACGAGCGAGCTCGTTGTGCTGGTTGATGAGGGCTTGTTGAATGCCGCTCACAACTTGTTCGTGTACGCGAGTCGTGGGCCGCGACTTCGTGAGGTGCGGTCTTTCGCAAGCATGGTGAGTGTGCCTGACATGATCGTACACGTGAGAGTTCCGTTGGATGTCGCCCTGGTGCGCACGATGCGTCGGCCCGATCCGCCGATTCGAACCAGATCGCCGCGGCACTTGGAAGCGTTCCTGCGGCACGGTCAGCAGGTGTTTGAAATGCTGGCTCAGACCGACCCTTGGCGCGACCGAGTGCTCAGTGTGTCGAGCGTGGCCGATGCCCCTGCTGACACCGCAGCCGTCGTCCGTCAGATTGTGGAGCTTATTCGTGACAGACTGTCCATGCGTTGAGGCAGAGGGCATTCGTGGCGACACGGCCATGCCGCAACAACTCCAATCGCTCCTGGCGGCTCTCGGCGAATCGGGTGTTCGCTACTGCCACTGGAAGAGCAACTGGCGCCTGGAATCCGCTGTGGAGCTTGCGTCTGACTTGGACCTGCTTGTACACCAGGAGGATGCCAGGAAGTTTGACGCGACGCTGCTCAGCCTTGGGTTCTGTGCCGTCCAACTCTCGGCATTGGAAAGCGAAGCATCGACCAGCCACTTTTACGGACTCGACGAGGACACGGGCGACATTGTCCACGTGCATGCTTACTACAGGGTCATCACGGGCGGAGGGCTTGTGAAGCGATACTGCCTGCCGCTCTCCGAAGCGCTCTTGGCGTCCAGTCGCACGATCTGCGCCATCCCCGTACCAAGTCCCGAGGCCGAGTTGGTCGTCTTTGTCTTGCGCAAGGCCGTGGAGCACGGAAGCGTCCTGGAACACCCTTTCGTACGGCGCGAACGGCCCTCGATGCTCGAAGAGTTTTCCTGGCTCGAACGCCGGGCAAATCTGGACGAGTCACTCCGGGTACTTCGCCAATGGGTCCCGTCCGTTCCGGCGGAACTGTTCTTGGAGGCGGTCGATTGCCTCAGACGCGGCGCGCCGACGATTCGGTTCTATCGAATCGGCCGCCGGGTAATGCAACGACTAAGGTCGTTCGCGATCCGATCGCCGCTCGTGTCTCTAGTACTGGGATGGAGCCGACTTGTCCGCGAAGCGGTGCGACGAATCGGTCGGCGTTCCACTCGAAGCGCGTTGCCACGCGGCGGCTTGGTCATTGCGTTCGTGGGGCCGGAGGCATCGGGCAAGTCAACACTTCTTGCGGAGACAGGAAACTGGTTGCAGTCGTTCGTCTCGGTCAGCTATGCCCATGCCGGGAAGCCGCCTTCGACTTGCGTGAGCCTTCTGCCCAACCTGATCGTGCCAGCGATGCGCTGGCTCTTCCCCAAGAGTCGAATCAACACAGTGGAGGTCGAGACCTCGACCGAATCGGCGGGGCAACACCGCAAGGCTTCACTGCTGTACTTGGTGCGATCGCTGCTTATCGCCTACGATCAGCGAGCGGTATTGCGCAGCGCCCACCGTGAGGCTCGCCGTGGGGGTATCGTACTTTGTGACCGTTACCCGTCGGCCGGCCTTGGTGGAATGGACGGCCCTCGTGTGGACCCGAGTTCCTTTGATGCGCACGCACCGCTGAAGCGCCTGCTGGCAACCGGAGAACAGCGGATCTATCAGTCGATTCCGGCGCCGGATTTGGTGTTCTTGCTCAGCGTACCACTGGACGTCGCGTTGCAACGCAATGCGACTCGGACCAAGCGAGGCGGCCCGGAACCGGAAGACTACGTTCGCAAACGCCATGCATTGATAGAACGATGGAGCATTCCTGGTGTGCCCGTCGTGAGCGTGGACACAAACCGCTCTCTGCAAGAAACCCAGTTGGTCGTCAGGCGGGCGATTTGGCGAATGATCTGACCACACAAGAGTGAACACCACTGCGATGGAGCCATCGACATGAAAGAGCGTCTACTGGACCTTATCGCCTGCCCTCAGTGCAAGAGCCGCTTTGGGGTCAAGGCGGCTGTGGTAGAGAAACGAGAGTACGCGCCCGAGTGGCGGGATCGGGTGTGCTCGTTCTGGGCGAGCCACCGCCATGGGGGCGATCAACTCGACCCTGACCGGCTCTGGCAAAGCTACTGCACCGAGATTGTCGCCGGGTCTCTGGTCTGTACCGCGTGCGGTGTGGAGTACGCCATTGAAGGTGGGGTGCCGCGAATCCTGGACCCCGCCCTTAGAACCACCGCCGGCGGCATGGGACGCGGCCGTCCAACCACGGATACACGCATCGACCAACAAATGGACGAGATCGCCCCTGTTCCCAAGGACACGTCGCGCGAACTGTTCGATCAAATTCAGCTCGCCAATCAGAGCAACTATGGATACGAGTGGAAGGCCTTCAAGCACCAGTATGACCAGTGGGAGACCGTGTACAAGGAGAGTTACGTAGCGGAGGATGACGCCTATTTTGGCGGACGCCTGGGCTTGGATGCCGGCTGCGGAATGGGTCGCTACTCGCTGGTGCCTGTCCAGAAGGGTGCAGAGGTGGTTGGCGTCGATCTGAGCAATGCGATAGAAGCTGCGTACGAAAAGGCCCGGGAGATTCCTACTTTCCATGCGATTCAGGGAGATATCTTCAATCTTCCCTTCACCGAAAACTACTTCGATTTCGCCCAGTCGCTCGGCGTAATCCACATCACACCGGACCCCGAGGGGGCTCTGCGGTCGATACTGAACGCCGTTCGGCCAAACGGAAAAGTGTTCCTCATGGTCTACCAGACTTTCGAGGACGAGAACCTTCTTAAGCACTCGCTCCTGAAGGTAGTCAACTTCATGCGCAGGCTCACCGTTCGTTTGCCGTCCAATGTGCTATACACGCTCTTGTACTTCATGGTGCCGGTCGTGCTGGTGACGTGCTACTTCCCCAGTTGGATACTGTGGCATCTTGGCTTGCGATCGCTCGCCACCGCGCTGCCTTATAACTACAAACAGTATGGGCGTCGCCGATTCCGCGACATCCACATGAACCTGTTCGACCGCTTCGGCAACCCCGTCGAACGCCGCTACAACAGGAAGCAGATGGAAGCCTGGATGACCTCCGCTGGTTTTCAAAGCTACGAACTGCGAGCGGCAGATGGCTGGATGGTCGCCGGTGTGAAGCCACAGTCCGAAGCTGCTCCGGCGGAGAGCCTCTCATGTGTGGGATAGCCGGCCTGTGGACAACGCACCTACACGCCGCGGACTCGCTGCGAGTCACCGCTGTCTCCATGGCAGATCGCATTGTGCACCGTGGGCCGGATGCGTGTGGCCATTGGGAGGACAACCAATCCGGGATTGCACTCGCCCACCGACGATTGGCGATCATTGACCTATCCGAACGCGCTGATCAGCCTATGACCAGCCCCAGTGGCAACAGTCGGATCGTGTTCAATGGCGAGATATACAACTTCGCGAGCCTACGCCACGAGCTGGTGCGAGACGGCGTCGAGTTCTCCAACAACAGTGACACGGAGGCCATTGTGGCGCTGTACGATCGGCTTGGCATCGGCTGCCTTCAACGACTACGCGGCATGTTTGCCTTCGCCGTGTGGGATGCGCGGCAGCGACAACTCATCTTGGCCCGAGACCGCGTCGGCAAGAAGCCGCTCTATTACTGGGCCGAGCATGGGCTGCTTTGTTTTGCTTCCGAGATCAAGGCCGTACTGGCAGCCTTGCCGACTGCCCCCTCCGTGGATGAGCTCGCCCTGCGTGAGTACTTGCAGTGTGGATTCATCGGCGGCGAGAGAACGATCTACAAGGGAGTTCATGAGCTGCCTCCAGGATGCTGTTTGGTCGCCAACAGTCCGCAGGAGTTCACGATCCAGCGATTCTGGTCACCGCAGTGGACTAAAAAAATCGATTGTGACTTCGACCAGGCGGTGGAGCGAATAGACGATGCCCTATCCGATGCTGTACGGCTCAGACTCCGTGCGGATGTACCCGTAGGGGTGTTTCTATCGGGCGGAATCGACAGCGCGCTAGTCGTTGCGATGGGCTCCCGCATTGTCGGAAGTGGGCTGAAGACCTTCTCGGTGGGATTCGATGACGCCGCTCAGTACGATGAACGGCCACTCGCCAGGCTGGTCGCTGAACGATACGGCACAGATCATCACGAAATCGTGTTACGGCCCAACGTGGAGTCGATCCTTCCCAAGATCGCCTGGCATCATGATGAGCCATTTGCGGATGCATCGGCGATACCTTCTTTTGCGATTGCGCAGTACGCCCGACAACACGTGAAGGTCGTGCTCAACGGCGATGGGGGCGATGAGCTGTTCGCCGGATACCGGCGACATGTGGCGGCGGCGGCGGTCGGGCGTTTGCAGCGATTGATCGGTTTCACCGCCTTGCGCCATTCAAGCCGATTCGCTCTTAGGGTGTTGCCTCGGCCAACTGATGTGCGGGGAAAGTACGCACTGACCTATCGGCTAGTGAAGGGGCTGTGCGGGTCGCCCGAGGAACGTCTGATAACGTGGCATGGCCAAGGTTTCACGTGCCGCGAACTAGCACAGGCCAGCAACCCGCATGTCGCCCAATGTCCGGGCGACAACTTCTTCACGAGAGTCCTGGCCTCGGTGGAATCGTTGGGCGAACTCGACAAGATGTTGGCGGTTGACTTCCTCTGGGAGTTGCCGGGCGACCTCTTGGTCAAGATGGACATTGCGACAATGGCGAGTGGAATGGAAGCCAGGTCGCCATTTCTGGATCAGGAACTCGTGGAACTGGCGAACTCACTCTCCGAACGAGTCCGACTGGGCGGCACGGCCTCCAAACCCCTGCTGCGAGCACTAGCGCAACGGTACCTGCCATCGGAACTGGTCAATGCACCCAAACGCGGCTTTGAGGTCCCACTACATCGTTGGCTGACGAATGATCTCCGATCTATGCGGGACGATCTGGTGCTTGCTCGCGGCGGGATATGCTGCAGTCTATTCTCGCGACCGTATCTTGAACAACTGCTCCAGAGCCCCGATGTAGAACCGGGTCGTTGGTCCCAGTTGGTTTGGATTCTATTGATGCTCGCGGCATGGGAGGCATATGGGTGTAGGAGAACATCCGACGCCGTGGCCGTTGGCCCGCTGCCGCCAAGCTCCAACTGTGGCGGGGCGGACGGAAGGGAATCATCATGCGGTTAGCAATGGTCGTAAACGACGACTTCTCCGCATGGCACTTCCGCAAAGGGTTAATCGCCGCGGTCGTTGCTCATGGCGACGACGTGACGGTCGTGTCACCGGACGGTCCGTACGTTGCGAAATTGGTTGCTCTCGGTGCCAAGCACGTGCCGTTGCCCGTTTGTCGCTTTGTCAGCCCCCTGCGTGACTTGCGGTACTGTATTGCCCTCTATCGGGTTTTCAGGCGTATCCAGCCCGACATCGTTCACAACATCACGGTCAAGCCGAACACCTATGGGACCATCGCAGCCTACCTGGCCGGTGTGCCGCGCATCGTCATGCTAGTTTCCGGTCTCGGCTATGCCTTTCATGAGGAAGCGGGACTCCGTAAGGCCGTCGTGCGGTCGGTGGTAACTCGGTTGTATCGTACGGCGTGCCACCTCGCAGCTTGCGTATGGTTTCAGAATCCGGATGATCTGGAATTGTTCGTTCGCCTCGGCTTGGTTCCTCCCGAAAAAGGTGTGGTGATTCTCGGGAGCGGCGTAAACATCTCGGAGTTCAGTCCCGACGCTGTCTCTGAGAGCGCCGTCCACGACCTCCGCAAGGAACTCGCCGTCCTCGATGACCAACGAATTGTGCTCATGATGGTGGCTCGTGCAGCCTGGAGCAAGGGAGTCCGGGAGTTTGTCGAGGCGAGTGAGCAGCTCGCCGCCCGAGGTTATCGCGCCGCATTCGTGTTGGTTGGACCACTTGACCCCGGCAGTCCCGATGAGGTTCCCAAAGACTACCTGGTCGGCAAGCACAATAACTTTCGATGGATAGACTTTCGCAACGACGTCAGGGAGTTGCTAGCATGTGCCGATATTGTGGCGCTGCCGTCGTACTACCGCGAAGGCGTGCCACGGACCCTGCTGGAGGCTGCGGCCATGGCCAAACCACTAGTCACGACCGATAACGTCGGTTGCCGCGAAGTTGTGGACCACGAGAAAAACGGTCTCTTGGTCCCCATCAAGGACTCCGCGGCGTTGGCTGCCGCGGTGGCGAGATTGCTCGATAGCTCCGATTTGCGCCGAGCGTTCGGTACCGCGTCGCGAGCGCGGGCTGAAAGGGAGTTTGACGAACGCCTTGTGATCTCCAGAGTCTTTCGCGAAGTCTATGGCACGCGGTCTGGTCGGCTGCAGAGTCACCAGGTGCCTTCGTGTGCCGCTAGGTGATCGCGACCGTTACACCAACTCGACGTTCAACTAGGAGGCCTAGGTAGTGACTCAATCGCACGGGTCATTCGCGAGTGCGCCACAGCACCAAGTTCCCTTCTTCGACTATCCGCACCTGTATCGTCAGACAACATCACAGTTACGAGCTGCGGTTTGCGACGTGATGGAGCGAGGGGCGTACATTCTTCAGTCCAACCTAGCGGACTTCGAGCAAAGACTCGAGGCGTACCTGTCGGTCAAGCACGCATGGGGAGTAGCCAATGGGACTGACAGCTTGCACATCATTCTTCGGGCAGCAGGCATAGGTCCAGGGGATGAGGTGATTGTTCCGTCGCACACCTATATTGCCACTGCGGCGGCAGTGCATTTCTCCGGGGCCACACCGGTCTTGGTCGACTGTGGTCCCGACCACCTGATTGACCCAGAAGCAGCAAGGTTGTCCATCACGCCGCGGACCAAGGCAATCATGCCCGTACATCTCAATGGCCGCACCTGTGACATGGCAAGCCTAATGGCGTTGGCTGAGGAACACGGTCTACTGATCGTCGAGGATGCAGCTCAGGCGATCGGCTCGGAGTTCGGCGGGCGATGTGCCGGAACTTTCGGGATCGCCGGATCGTTCAGTTTCTACCCCGCCAAAGTACTGGGCTGCTTCGGCGACGGTGGCGGCGTTGTTACCAATGACGACGAGATGGCTCGCCGTATGGCGCTGTTGCGTGATCACGGACGGGATGAGCGCGGCGAGGTCGTCACCTGGGGTTTCAACTCGCGACTGGATAATCTCCAGGCTGCCGTCCTGAATGTCAAAATGGGCTACCTCGACGGTGAGATCGCCCGGCGACGCCAGATCGCTGCTCGCTACCGCAGCCACCTCGAAGAGATCAGAGGCATGACACTGCCCCCTGGCCCCGACGGCGACCCAGATCACTTTGACGTCTACCAAAACTACGAAGTCGAATCCGGACGTCGTGATGAGTTGCGAACCTTCCTCCAGGAGCGAGGTGTACGAACGATCGTTCAGTGGGGTGGCAAGCCTGTGCATCAGTTTTCGGGGCTCGGCTTTGAGAACGTGCGACTGCCGAATACGGACCGCCTGTTCACGCGGTGCTTCCTGCTGCCGATGAACACATCTTTGAGCGATGATGACGTTGACTACATCTGCCGCCTTATCCGTGAATTCTATGCCCAAACCTGACCAACCCCGGGAACACAGACATACGCTTGGCTTACTGGCCGACCCGGATGCGCTGCACGACCCGCTTGACATCAGAGGAAGCGATCCACTTTGGCTCTCCACCGCACTACGCGGCATGTGGTTGATTCGGCGAGTCGAGGAGTCGATTGCAGACATGGTGGCCGCCAAACAGGTTCAATGCCCCTGCCACTTGGCGATTGGCCAGGAGGCGGTTGCTGTCGGGGTAGCGCGGTCCGTAGAACCCGGGGATCGCATTTTCGGCGCGCACCGATCACACGCCCATTTCTTGTCGCTTGGCGGCAACCCTTTCGAATTGTTTGCGGAGGTGCTTGGTCGCGAGCAAGGCTGTTCGCGAGGCATGGGCGGGTCGATGCACCTCACGGATCCATACCACGGCCTGTTGGGTACCGTCCCACTGGTCGCCGCCACGATCCCGATCGCCGTTGGGGCTGGTTTGGCGGCTCAGATGGACGGCAACAGCCGTGTCGCCGTGTCATTCTTCGGAGATGGCGCCGCGGAGGAGGGCGTCTTCCACGAGTCCATGAACTTCGCCGCGTCGATGCGATTGCCCGTGGTTTTCGTGTGCGAGAACAACTTGTTCTCGAGTCATCTGCACATCTCGCTGCGTCAGCCGAGCGACTGCATCGCTCGCTACGCACTCGCTCACGGCATGCCCGGATCGACCGTGGACGGCAACGATGTTTGGGCCGTTGCTCAGGCGGCAAGTCAAGCGTTCATGCGGGCGCGTCGGGGTGATGGACCGTCGCTACTAGAGGCCGTGACCTACCGGTGGCGAGGGCATGTCGGCCACCGCGAGGATATCGACGTTGGCGTCCAGCGGAAGGGCGATCTGGCGCGATGGAAGAAACGCGACCCGATCGATCGTCTGGCCTGCGCGATGGTTCAGCAAGGCTGGCTCGACGCCGAACAACTGAATCAGGTGAATCGCGAAGTCGATGCCGAGGTCAACGACGCACGGCTGCGCGCAACGCAGGCCGCATTCCCACCAGCCAGCTCGCTCCTGGGTCTGGTGTACTCCAGTTAGGGAAACTCATGCCTGGGCACGAACGACTATCGTATGGCCTCGCGATCCTTAGCGCTTTTCAATACTTGATGCGTCGCTACCCCAACGTCTTCGCGATCGGCCAGGGGCTGTGGAGTCCGTGGTACGTTGGTAACACGATGGCTGATCTCGACAAGGAGTTCGGCAGCCGTCGTGTCATCGACACGCCCGTCTCTGAGTTCGCTTGCACCAGTGCCGCCGTTGGAGCTGCCATATGCGGCTATCGCCCGATCGTAATCCATCCGCGGATCGACTTCATGCTCTATGCGGTCGATTCAATCGTGAACCAAGCGGCCAAATGGCGTCACATGTTCGGCGGTCGGTCTTCCGCGCCGGTCACCGTGCGCGGCATCATCAATCGGGGCGGCGAGCAAGGCGCTCAACATTCTCAGTCACTGCACTCGTGGTTCGCCCACATACCCGGCCTCCGCGTGGTTATGCCGGCCACACCCGGCGACGCCCGTGATCTGTTGATTGCCAGCGTGCTGTGTGATGATCCCGTGCTGTATGTCGACGACCGCTGGCTGTACGATGAGACCGCAGAACTGGCGCCGATCGTCGAAACAGACTTGCGCAGTGAAGGGCCGATGGTGCGTCGCGTAGGACGCGATGCAACGCTTGTGGGCGCCGGATACTCGGCCTACCTCTGTGAACGCGCTGCCGAACAACTTGCAGCCGACGGCATTGAGTGCGAAGTCGTTGACCTGCGAGTCATCAATCCGCTCCAAACGGAGGTTCTTGTCGAATCTGTTCAACGGACAGGTCGTCTGGTGGTTGTGGACGGCGATTGGAGTTCGTGCGGATTGGCCGGTGAGACGATTGCCAGTGTGGCGGAAAGCGTGGACCCCGAAGTGTGGCGGGCCAAGCCGGTCCGACTGACGCTGCCCGATGCCCCCGCACCCACTAGCTCAGCATTGGAACAGAGTTACTATCCTCGCGCCAGTGATGTGTATTCCGTGGTGCATAGCCTCCTCAAACCCTCCCCCCATGAAACGCCTCTTCGACGTGACGGCCGCCCTGTTCGGGTTACTCGTTAGTGCTCCCGTTCTCGCGCCTGTTTGTATCGCCGTTTGGCTGCAGGACTTTCACTCTCCCTTCTACATCGCTACGCGCGTCGGGCGTAACGGAAGGAAGTTCCGAATGGTCAAGCTACGCTCGATGGTGGTCCGCGCCGATCGTACTGGCGTAGACTCCACGTCCGGCGATGATCCGAGGATCACGCGAGTCGGGCGGTTCATCCGACGTTGTAAACTCGACGAGCTTTCCCAACTTTGGAATGTTCTCTGGGGACAAATGAGTCTTGTCGGACCGCGGCCGAACGTTGAACGTGAGGTCGCCATCTACACAGACACAGAACGCGTCCTCTTGAGTGTGCGGCCGGGGATCACCGATTTCGCATCGATTGTGTTCGCGGATGAAGCGGACATCCTTAAAGGTCACCCGGATCCGGACATCGGGTACAACCAGATCATTCGACCGTGGAAGAGCAGGCTGGGGTTGTTCTATATCCAACATCGATCGTTCTGGGTCGATCTCCATCTGATCTTCCTGACGCTGTTGGCGGCGGTCTCTCGTCCGGCGGTGTTGAACAAAATTGCAAGGACGCTTGAAAGGCTTGGTGCCGAACCGGATTTGTGTCAGGTCGTACGACGAACCGTACCATTGGTTCCAACGCCGCCCCCAGGCGCGAACGAAATCGTCACGAGTCGGTCGTGAACGTGGCTAGCTCATCGACTACACGAGACTACTCTCACGTCACCGAAACGGCGGAGGCCCTCATCACGAGCGAAGCCGTCGCGATGATGTACACGCGCTATTGCCTGGCCGCAAGCCACTCAAGAGACAAGCGAGTACTCGAAGTGGGGTGTGGATCGGGACAGGGACTGCCCTACCTGGCGAAACATGCAAGGGTTGTTGTCGGGGGAGACTATACGCCGCAGGTTCTGCTGCAAGCAAACCCAACCGTCGGCCAATACGCGCAGCTCGTGGCTCTGGATGGGCACAAACTTCCCTTCGTCGACGGTTCCTTCGATCTGATCCTGTTGTATGAGGCGATCTACTACTTGGCCGATCCACGCCAGTTCCTGGATGACTGCAGAAGAGTGCTCAGACCCGGCGGCATGGTTCTGATATGCACGGCGAATAAGGACCGGCCAGATTTCAATCCAAGCCCACATGCCCATCGCTACTATTCAGCTCGCGACTTGGCCGCACTGCTTCGCGATCATGGATTCTCGGTCGAACTGTTCGGCGGATTTCCTGTTTCTATCAGCTCCCTGCGGGACCTCATCGTCTTTGCGATTCGGAAGACAGCGGTCGCCCTTCACCTGATTCCTAAGGGCATGGGATCGAAGGCACTGTTGAAGCGCCTCTTTTTGGGCAAGCTCCGCCGGGTTTCGGTCGTTACCGACGACATGGCCCCGTACCACGCCCCAGCACCAATATCAGATGACTCGGCCACGACAAGATTCAAGGTCTTGTACGCCGTGGCCAAGCTGCTCGGCCCGTCCGCGTAGCGGCGGCACCTGGCGCGGACGAGTTGTCACCCCGTCTTGGTCGGGCCTGGACCACAACATTTGGTCGCCTTCCGGCGAACGGCGTTGCTTGCGCGGGCGAACACAGTTCGCGGCAGGCTCGGCCAACCGACTGGTTCATTCCCCTCCCCTTACGTAACGGCATCAGCATGCCTGATGGACACGTCTTATAGCGTGGGGCAAGTGCCTGTTCTGCA
>DAIOWH010000174.1:0-13123 GCA_036758585.1 Planctomycetia bacterium | reverse complement strand
GTTAAACGACCGAGGCCGATTTCAGACCCTATTCAATGCGGCACAGTACTAAGCCCGCGACGCCAGCTCGTGGTCGAGCAGCACGCTTGGGTGGTGCGATAGGAGCCGGCGGAGCGACTGGATCATTGGACGGACTCGATCGCGCGCCGTTGCATCGCGGCAATCGGCCGGCGCCGGAGTCTCTTGCAGGATGACGATGCCTTCGCGGTCTGCCAGTTCGTACGACTCAGGCAACAGCACCTCGCCGCCAGTGCGCCAGATTTCCACGCGGCCGTGGCCGGCGCCGGCGCTGGCACGGGTGCGAAGTGCGGCCGCAGTCGTCGGGGGACCGAAGTTGGCGACGGCAACGAGATCGCGAAAGACGACGGGCTGGTCGCGGCCATTGAACTCGATATTGGCCGACCCCACGGAGTCGACGAGCAGGCTCGCCCGCCGGAATCCGGCAAGCGACGAAGCGGCGGCGAGCGTTCGCGCGTGACCGTGCAGTTCGAGTTCGATCGCATAGGTTCGCGGCGCACCCATGCCGCGCGGCCACCACAGCTCGACGGGGTCGACGACCGCTTCGAGCACAAACGGCATTGGGTCGAACGACGCCTCGAATCGAGCACTGGCTGCGTGGCGACCATCGATGCTGAGTTCCAATCCGAGGCGAGTGCCGGCGTCGCCGACGATGAGCCCCTTCGCCATGATCACACCGCGCTCACCCTCGATATGAGTTGCGAGCTCGACGTCGCGCAGGAACGCGACCGATCGGACTTCGAGCACCACGTCGCGCCAGATGCCGCCGACGAAACGGGGGCACAGCGACTCGCGGCGGCCGCGGACCATGTGCGGCCGTGTCGGGTCGGCCTCGGCGGGGCACGCGACATCGACCACGAGTTCGTTGCGCGGGCGAATCAGCGGTGTGACGTCGAAGTCGAACGAATCAAAGTAGCCTTCGTGGCGGCCGAGCAGCCGGCCGCCGAGCGACACGTCGGCAAAGTAGTCGACGCCGTTAAACACGAGCCAGAGCCGTTCGTGCGGTTCGAGCGAGCGCGGGCCGTGAAACCTCCGCGTCCAACGCACGCGGCCTCGGAAGCCGTCGAGCGGTGTGCCGTGCCAGACGGCCGGAAGTTTCATCGTGCCCGCGGCAGGCAGCCCGCCGGGCAGCTCATCGATGCGGCCGTCCGCGTGAATGCACGTGCGAGCCAACGGCTCGTAGTGCCACGGCCCGTGCAGGCGCATGCGGTGAGGATACATGAGGAGTCAGTGGTCGATGGCCAATCGTCAATGGTCGCCATGGACGATTGACCATTAACACTCTCATTCATCCTTCAGTTGATCAGCGACCGACAGGGACATGAGCCGCAGAAACCCTTCGCCGAATTCGAGGCGTAGTCGCGAGCCGCGTTGGACGGCGACCAGTTCCATCGCCAAGTGATCGCCCGCGCCGGCGAACGCCTTGCGGGCCAGATCGGCGTGAGCGGAGTCGTCGCCCGGGAACATGGCGACCAGCTTGCTCGGGCGCACGCGCAGTGAAACCGGCGGTCGGCCGTCGGCCGGCTTGCCGGCGTTGTCGATCGCGTTCTTGATGGCCGCCAGGCTGTCGCCGCCGATCGCGAAGAAGACGGTGTCGTCGCGAATCGCCAGGTGAGCGGGCGCGTCGCCGAACCGTCTGGTCAGTTCCGCGTCCGCCTCAGTCTTCACCGCGTGAATGCGCGTGGCGCCTGCTTTGGCCACGTCGATCGTGAGTCGGCTGTCGGCGCCGGCCTGTTTGGCGGCTTCTTCCAGTCCTTTCAGGAACTTGTCGCCCTCGCGGACCGCGGCGGCGGCGACAAGTTGGGCCTTGTCGCCCGGTCCGCTGTTCATCACGATCGCGGTATCCATCTTGGCCGCGCCGGCGCTGGCTTCGAGCAACTTGCCCAGTCGATCGATGAGATCCGTTGCCGCCTGTTTCTGGGCGGCGTTCTTGAGCTTGGGCGAGTTCTGAATGTTCGCGCGTGCTTCATCCATTCGCGTCTTGACCACGTCGCGGAAGATATCGCGAACCGACGGCGCGACCGGCGAGGCCACAGTCAGGCTCAGCGCGGCATCAGTCCCGGCGAGTGCGGCGAACGAAGACGGAGTCTCGCCGTAACCGGCCACGACGGCGGCCAACTCGCTGTCTGGCTTCGGCACGACGTCGACCTCTACCGCGAGCGTCTTCGATTTCTTGTCCACCAGCAATCCGACGCTCAGCCGGTTGCTGTCGCGTACCAGTAGTCGAAACAACTGCGACACCACTTGGTGCGACCGCTGCCGAATGCGAGCCTCGGCCTCGCCTTGCGGCTGCGGCCGCTCGACCGGCGCGGCTTCGATGGCCGCCTCAAGCTGTTCGACCAGCCCGTCTTTGACCTCGGCCGGCAGCCTCGATAGATCGGCATGCAGTCTGGCGGTGTACTTGGAGTCGGCGAACTTCGCGGGGTCGGGCGGCGCGTTCAGGGCGGCTGGTAGCAGTGTCAGGAAGCAATGGCCGCGGGCAAACTTGCCGAACCACGTCTGGTTCTCGACCTGCATCGAGAACACGCCGCCCTGTTGCTCTTTCTGGCGAGGCAGCATCGTCTTGAGCAGGTCGCGGAACTTCTTCTCATCCGAAACGGGAACAAACAGCACCATGTCCGGGTTGCCCGAACTCACCGAGATGTAGGCGCCAAGCGGCCTGGTGCGGTCCAGACCCGCGAGACCCTTGCCTTGAGTGAACTGGTCGACCATGCCGTCGACCAGATCGCCGAGTTCGGCGTTGTCGCCGGCGGTCAGGATGTACTTGAGATCGTCCATGGCGCCGTCGACGCTGCGCGCCGACACGACGATCGCCGGTTCTTGCGCCGCCGACGGCCGAGCCGCCATACAGGTGCATACCAGTACGACCGGCGTCCAAACCAACTTGCGCACGTGATCCATCAGTGACTCCTGAAGAGAGACACGGCTCTCCGCCCAATTTTGGGGTGCAGGCGTCCCGCCTGCCGGATTCTGCACCAGTTGTTGGGCAGGCGGGACGCCTGCACCCCAATAATCCACAAAGTTGGCGGCGAGCCGCGTTTCCTTCGGACTTCGAGTTTCGGATTTCGAGTTTCAAACCGAGGGGCGAGAGCCGTCGGCCCTCCTGGCCAGCCGGCTCCCGGCCCCTCTAAACGCTCAGGTTTCAAACGCTGCGTCGAACGATCGGCGTGACGGTTCGAAGTCGATCTCTCTGACGAATCGGGCGGCCTCGGCGGCGCCGTGCTCGCGATCCATGCCGCAATCTTCCCACTCGATCGACAACGGACCGGCGTAGTCGGCGGCGTTCAGCGCGCGAATGATCTCTTCGAAGTTCACGCCGCCGCGACCGGGCGAACGGAAATCCCAGCCGCGCCTCGCGTCGCCGAACCGCAGGTGCGACGCCAGAATGCCGCTGCGCCCATCGAGCGTCACGATCGCATCCTTCACGTGGACGTGGTAGATCCGCGACGCAAACGCTCGGATGAACTCCACCGGGTTGACTCCCTGCCAGTGCAAGTGGCTGGGGTCGAAATTGAAACCAAATTCCGGCCGCTGGTCCAGAGCATCGAGCGTGCGCTGAGCGCTGAAGAGATCAAATGCGATTTCGCCGGGATGCACCTCGAGCGCGAACTTGACCGACTCTTTCTTGAAGACGTCGAGCACCGGGTTCCAGCGGTCGGCGAACTCGCGGAACCCGGCGGCGATTTCATCCGCCGACGTGGGCGGGAAGTCGTAGACCATGTGCCAGATCGGCGAGCCGGTGAACCCGTTGACGACGATGTCATGGCCGGCGACCTGGGCGAGTCGTCGCGCGCCGCGCGCCGTGTTCTTCATTTCGTCGGCCGCCCGCTTGCGCACGCCGTCGGGCTTGCCGTCGCCCCAGACGTGCGGCGGCAGGATGCGCTGATGCCGCGCGTCGATGATCGCGTCGCAGACGGCCTGGCCCGCGAGATGATTCGAGATCGCCCAGCACTGCAGGTCGTACTTCTCCAGCAGGTCCATCTTGTGCTGGCAGTAGTCCTCTTCCGCCGCCGCGCGGCCGACCTCGAAATGGTCGCCCCAGCAGGCCAGCTCAACGCCTTGATAGCCCCACTGGCTCGCTTTCTGAGCGACCTCTTCGAGCGGCAGGTCGGCCCACTGGCCAGTGAACAGCGTTACCGGACGCGGCATGAATCCCCCTTTGGTTCGCCCCGGCCCTACGCGGCGGGTGCGACAGGGTCGCAGAGTAGTTGGCGGCCGACTCGATGTCAACGAGCTTCGCGCGCTTCACGCGATTGACGGTGGGGACCGGCGTGACCTATAAACGAATCGGTGAGATGAATGGCTGATCAGGAACGCGGACTACGCCCTGCGCGCTCGATCGACGGTCTGATCGTCGTCGGCCTTGTCGCGCTCGCCTTCGTGCTCGGCTGTTTCCGGCAGCGCGACGCCGACATCTGGTGGCACCTCAAGACCGGTCAGATGATTCTCGAGCGCGGTGAGATTCCGCGCCACGATTGGTTCACCTTCACCTGTTCCGACAACGCTTGGATCGACCTGCACTGGTTGTTTCAAATCGGCGCGACGGCGCTGTACAAGCTCGGCGGCGTGCGGCTGCTGGTGCTCGCTTCAGCGACGATCGGTGCGGCGGCGATCGGCGTCATGATGTGGGCGCGGCGGCCGAACTGGTCGGCCACGGTGAGTGCGGCGTGCTGGTTGCCCGTGTTGTTTCTATACAGCGGGCGGTTGTACGTGCGGCCGGAGGTGCTGACGCTGTTGTTCATGGCGGTGTTCTTGGCGGTGCTGTTTCGCAGCGATCGCCAGCCGCGGTTGATCTGGGTCTTGCCGATCGTCCAACTGATTTGGGTGAACGTGCAGGGCCTGTTCGTACTCGGTCTGGTGCTGGCGGGCGCGTTTTGGGCCGACGGACTCTGGCGGCACATGCGCCGCGGCTCGCCAGCGCCGGGCCTGGCGGTTCGAACAGCGCTCGGTGCGGCGCTGGTGCTGGCAAGCCTCGTCAACCCGTACACGGTTCGCGGCCTCGTCTTTCCTATCGAACTGTTCCGCAAGATGTCTACCGACGCCGCCTTCTACAGCGCGCACATCAGCGAACTTCAGAGTATCCGGCAGTTCATCGCGGCAACGGGCTGGGAGCAGTTCTATCTGGTGATGCACCTTGGTCTGTTGATCGCAACGGTCCTCAGTTTCGTGTTGGTCTGGCACGCGCGGCGGTTCGATCTGTTTCGGCTGCTCGCGTTCGCAGCGTTTGCGTGGCTGAGTTTGCAGGCGACTCGCAACTCGGGCCAGTTCGCGCTCGTGGCCGGGGCGGTGCTGGCGTGGAACGTCGGTGAATGGTCGGCGCTGCGATATCAGAATCCGGATTGGGACCAGGGATCACCGCGGACCGCGCTGGCTGGTCGGCTTGGCGTCGCGGCTGCGATTGCCGGCTCGATCCTGCTGGTCGGTTCCGGCCGTTTCTACGCCTTTGCGGGCGAAGACCGGCTGGTTGGGTTGGGCGAACATCCGTTGTGGCACGCGCACGATGCGGCGCGGTTCGCCGCACGGCCGGGAACGCCGGATCGGCTGATCGCCTTTCATCTCGGACAAGCGGCGGTGTTCGAGTTCCACAAGCGGCCGGAACAACGAACGTTTTGCGACCCGCGGCTCGAAGTGGTCAGCCGCGACGTGCTCGCCCGGTATCACGCCATCGAAGACGCGGTCCGATCCGGCCGGGCCGGTTGGCAATCGACGCTCGATCGGTTTGGGCTTCGCGCAATCCTGACCGACCATCGCTCGCACTTTCAACTCGAAGCGACGTTGCTCGCCGACGCGCAGTGGCGATGTGTGTACTTCGACCCGGTGGCGGCGGTGTTCTTGCATCGGACCGCGGCGGAATCGGCCGGCTTGGCCGCGGTGGACTTCACCGCGCGGCTGTTCAGCGACGCCGCCAGCGACGCGCCGCTGCACGAGGCCGAGTCGCTCATGCTCGTGGCGCGCGGGCTGGCCGAGCGGCCTGGGTCGAATCCGATGCTGGTCCGTACGCTCGCACTGTTGGCCGCCAAGCTGGTTCGAGACGCTTCCGTCCCGACGAACGACGCCAGCCTTCGAAAGTTGCGCACCATGGGACAGGTAGGTTTCTATTTGGCCTCGCTGGTCGCTCCGGCCGACGACCCTGATGCACTGGCCGACGACCTGTTCTGCCTGTTCGACTTGGAGCAGTCGCAGACCGCGTTTGAGCGAGCGCTCGGGATCCGCAAAGACGACCTGATCGCGCTGAGCTTTCTCTACATGCTCGCGAAGATGCGCGGCGATCGCTGGGAAGAAACGCTGCGGGGCAGTCGTTTGCTGAACCGCCGCGGCGCCCGCGCCGCCGAACGGCCCTTCTTGGAGCAAGTGGCGTTGGATTTGGAGAAGCTTCGGAGCGAACCCGTCGACGTGCCGGGCCGCAACATTCTGGACTTGCTGGCGCCACACACGGCGGGTCTGTCCGATCGCGAACGTGGGGGCAACTCGGCGATGGCTGCGGGCTACGTTGCAGGGGCAGTCGAGGCCTATCGTGCCGCATTGGTCGAGACCGGGGGCGCCGGGCGAACTCACGCGGCACTCGCCCGCGCGCTGCTCCACATGGGCGACGCCGCCGGAGTCGTCGCCGAGGCCGAGGCAGCGCTGGGCGACTCGACGATCACCGGTAAGCTGCGACGCGATCTCGAGTGGATGATCGAACTCGCTCGGCCGTACCAGCGCGCGATGCGTTGAACGGTCGGCGCGCCGAAATCATCCTTTGAGGTCGCGAAGCGTCGCGCGCAGCTTGGCCGCAGCGTCGCCCCGGCCGCGGCTCAGTTCGACCACATCGCCGAAACTCAGGTCGGGCATCGGACACGGCAGCAGCTTTAGAGCAACCTTCAGCGGCGTGATGAGCTTGTAGCCGCGGCGAGTCAATCGCACCTCGGCACCGCTGTCGATCAGCACGTTCAGGTCGCGGTAGAAGGTGCGCATGCCCGCGCGGCCGAGCCTGATCAGGTCGCGACGGCGGCGAGGGCCGGCAGCCAGCGCCCGGACAAGCCGGTAGAGCCGCGCTGCACGGCGGGACGAAATCTGAGCGTCCGGACCGGGTCGGTTCGTAGCCATGGGAAGCCTCCACGGGGTGATGATGACGTCGGAGAGACCAGTATCCCTGGAGGCCCTGCAGGAACAGGGATTGGCACATGACTACTTGCGAACCGGCCGACAGTCAGCCTAGACCACGCCCAGGCAACGTGCAACAGCGGTTCTTGTCTCTGCTCTGGAAAGCCGCGATCGAAACACAAGGAGCAGGAGAGACACGAAGGGTCGAGCGGTGTGGACATGGATGCAGGTTCGCTGATCTTCGCGACATGCCTCGGAAAACGACAAGGCCCCCAGGGGGTTGGGGGCCTCGTCGAGTGGGCAAGCGTGGAGGTCAGGGATGGTTCGAGACTAGTCGTTCAGCGTCGACGATTGCGCGATCAAGTTGCCGACCTGTTCGGCCAGTTTGCCGGTCCAAGTCACGACCGACACTGCGGCCTGGTTGATCCAGATCGATCCGGGGAACGGCGCGATCGAGAACCGCAGTGAGGTCGGCTGAGTCGACTCAAACGACTCGTCGATGGCTTCGCTGTTCGGCGCGTCGTCGCTTGGATAGTACGGCGACCAGTCGCAGCCGGGGTAGAACATGTGGAAGCTCGGCCGGGGAGTGGTCGAGGTTTCTTCCGATTCCTGCGACGCTTCTTCGGTGGTGGATTCAGTGTTCGAATCGGTCGAGTCGCCAGTCGATTCGTCCTGGATCATCTCGCCGTTCGATTCGGCTTCTTGCGACGTGGCTGATTCTTCGCCTTCGCTGACCTCAGGCTCGCTGCGGTTTTCGCCCGCGTCGTCTGATTCCGGCTCGATGGTGCCGGCAAGCTGCGCATCGGTCGACATCTCGGCGCCGTCGTCGATGCCGTCGTTGCGAAGGTTGATGTCGTCCAACTCATCCTGACCCAGAGGCGCAGCTTCGTCGTCCATGACGGCCTGATCCGAGCCGATAGCAGGGACCGGGTCGCCCGTCTGGTCGTAGCCGTACTCGTCTGAAGCGTTGTCTTCGTAGCTGGGATTCGAGCGATACGAGTAAGGCTCGTAGATTTCGACGTTGGCGGCCGGCGCTGGTTCTTCGACGATGTTCTGCCAGTTGACGGGGAAGTCAGGCTCAGTGATTTCCGTCGCCTGTTCGGTCACGTCGTCCGACATGTCGTCGCTGAGGATTTCCTGACACGGGCAACTGCCGCCGTCGCAGGAGTCGAGGCACTCGGTCGCGTCGACCGATTCGTCGAACTCGACGGCAGCTTCGGATTCGCCGGCCGGGTCCAATCCCTCGGCGTCGAATGTGGCGCTGGTTTCGTCGGCGGGGGCCTCGAGATCGATCTCGTCGTGGCACGGGCAGGTCAGGTCGCTGCAGCGACCATTCCCGTCGATAGCCGTGGCATCGGCGTCGGTCGAGTCGGTGTCGGTGTCGAACTCGGACGGCGACGACTGCGGTTCAATGCCACGCTCTTCTTCCGCGGTCAGATTGGCGTCGGCGTCGTCGAGATCGATCACGTCGTGGCAGGGGCAAGTCGGGTCGCTGCACCGACCAAGTGAGTCGACTTCCGGTTCATCGGTTGGTGTCGCGTCGGTTGCGCTGGGCTCGTCCGTGATGGTGGCCTGTGATTCGACAGCAGGCTCTTGTTGACTGGTTGTGTCGCTGTCGGATTCGCCCCAGTAGTTGCGGTAGTAGCGTTCGTACCAATACTCGTTTTCGTAGATCGGCTGAGCCGTCGGGCCTTCGGGGCCCAGACGACAGGCGCAGATCGATACGGGAACGGACTCAGGATTGTCGCTGGGAGTGGCCTGTGAGCCGAACGCGCAGGAAGCCCACATCGCTCCGGCTGCGGCCAGGTTGCGCCAACGTGCTAACATTTATCACGTCCTCCTAGGAAGGTGTTGGGTGTTGTGGCGGTAGGGGCCGTCTGGGTCTGCCTGGCAACACTTACGAGCAGAGTCTTGTGCCATTGGGTTTCGAGGCGCTGGGCGAGTTAGCGAGGCTACTCAAGGTTCGCCTTTTTTATCGGGCCTTACGGTCTGTGGACTTAGCGAAAACACGTGGGCGCAAAAAGCAAGCGTCTGGTTTTCCGGCTGTGTGGAAACGGGGCGTGCGGCCAGCAAATGCGATTGCGAAGCCGATGCCGGATGTGAGGCCGCTGGGACTCGCGAGGCGGACGCTCGTGTGAGCAGGAACCCCGCGCCACCGATCCATTCCGTCTCATTGGATCAACCTGGGTCGTTGCGCGTGCAACGGCTGATCGCGAGACGTGTTGTTCGTGCAGTTTGACAGGCTGCGAATCGTAACCTACGGTTCTGTTGAGTGCGACTTGCGGCAGACGGCTCGCGAGAGTTTGCCCAGGTCGCTCCCGAGTCAAAAAACAACGTGTGTTTCCGGCTGCGAGGTGTGCCCGTTGGGACGGCGCTGCATCTGGCCGAGCCAAAACCCAATCCGGGGTACGAGTCTGCTTGGGAAGTCGGTCGCCATGCCGCAAAGAGCCGACTCGGCAATTCTTAGTAAAGGAGAGCACAGATGCGCGGGTTCTTTACGAAAGTTCGTCGGTTCTTGGTTTCTGAAGACGGCCCGACGGCTGTCGAGTACGCGGTCATGTTGGCCCTGATTGTGATCGTCGCATTGACGGCCATTCAGACCGTCGGCACCCGCACGTCGGCGACGTTCAACAACATCGCCACCAAGCTGAACACAGTGACCTAGTCTTCGGCTGGTAGACCGGCTTGTCCGGCGGGCCGTGGCCCCCTCCAGCACAGGAGACTAGAGATGCGCTTCTTGATTGAGTTGCGTCGCTTCGTGGTTGCTGAAGATGGCCCGACCGCAGTCGAGTACGCGGTAATGCTGGCACTGATTGTGATCGTCGCACTGACGGCGATCCAGTCGGTCGGCACCCGCACTTCGGCGACGTTCAACAACATCGCCGATAAGCTGAACACGGTGACCTAGTCCGCTCCGCTCGCTGAGCGGGCCAGGGACCCGGCGACAAACACGTGGCGACGTGCATGGCTCGCAGCGAGCGGCACGTCGCCATGTTCGTTTCAGAGCAGGAGGTTTCGACGATGTTTCCGTTCTTTTTCGGCGGCCAACCGGACGAGCTTATCCAGATGGTGATGGTGCTCACTGCCGTCTTGGCCACGATGTGCAGCTCCCTGTGGATGCGGTTCTAGCCCGATACCGCACCTTGTTTGTAGTTCCGGCTTTGGTCGGCGTTGGCACCGCCTGAAGGCGGGACTACGAAGGTAGTAGTCGTGATCGGCGTTGCCTGGTTTGGGCAACAACCAGACAGATCGATTGGAGGATAGAGGCCATGATGCAATTGGACGATTCGTTCGGCGTAGTTTTGTTCGTCACCGTGGCTTTGGCCGTGGCGGCTGTGATCGACGGCTGGAAACTGAAGGTGCCGAACTGGCTGACCTTTCCGTTTGTGCTGAGTGGTCTGGCGTATCACCTGATTACGGGCGGATGGTCCGGGCTGGGCGCTAGCCTGCTCGGCTGCGTGTTGGGGTTGGGGTTGTTGTTGGCGCCGTATGTGATCGGCGGCATGGGCGCGGGCGACGTCAAGTTGTTCGCGGGCGTGGGCGCGTGGATGGGTCCGCAGGTCACGTTTGGGGCGTTCTGCGTATCGGCGGTTGTCGGCGGCGTGTTGGCAGTGGCGCTGGTCGCGCTGCGCAGTCTGCGAGATCAAGGCCTGGCAGCCCGCAGTTGGGAGCGGTTTCAGATGGTCTTCGGCGAGATCATGACGATCAAGAACCCTGGCCATCTGGCCGAGCTGGCGGCGGCGCGCAAGCCCACCGCGACCCTGCTGCCGTACGGCATTCCGTTGGCTATTGGCACGGTCGCTCACTTTTTCTGGTTGGGACTGCTATGAACCGAAGTCGGCTGACCGCACGAGCGTCTGGTTTATCGAGTCGGCGTGGCGCGGCGGTAGTCGAGTTTGCGATTCTGCTGCCGCTGTTGTTGGCGGTGGTGTTGGGGCTGGTGGAATTCGGCCGGGCGATGATGGTGCAGCAGACGTTGGTCGCTACGTCGCGCGAGGCGTGCCGGGTGGCCGTCCTGGCTGGCACGTCGAAGACAGACGTCATAGACCGCGCGACCGCTTCGCTTGGCGCGGCGGGCATAAGCACGTTCACCATTTCGATGAATCCAGACCCCCCGTCGAGCGCGGCCGAAGGAACAGCGGTAACTGTCACGATCCAAGTTTCTTTTGACAACGTGACCTGGCTGCCGGTGCCGATTTACCTCGGTGGAAAAACACTCTCGGCCGCGGCCGTCATGCGCCGCGAGTGGGACTAGAACGGTTGAACAGGTCGCGTAGAAAGCACAAATGATGAAGCCCCGATCCGTCCTGCTACTGTGCGTCGCCGGCCTCTGCGGACTGGTCGCCGCGCTGGCCATTACTCAACACCTGTCAGGCAACCAGAAATACCGGGCGATTTTGTATTTCCAGGACGAGTCGAATGTGTCGCTGACAGCGTTCTTGGGCAAGACCTGGGCACCGCGTGGTCAGACGCCCAAAGCCCTCGTGACGGGAAAGCGCGGCGGGGTTGGGCTGGCGCCGATCGTTGTTGCATCGCTGGCCGTTCTACTCACGGGAGGATGCCTCGATCTTGAGAAGCAGACCACGATCATCGCTTTCCCTGCATTCCGAGATCCGTTGCAGGTCTTGTTGGTCTAAGAGGGTCTCTACGTTTTTGGCGACTGCCCCGATCAACTCAAGGGGTGCAAAGACACAACTTAGTCCCGGCGCCGCCGTACATGTTGCTGGTCCAGGCCAGGCGGACGGGGACAAACTGAGCAAGGTAACCGAGGGTCTGTTTCATGCCGGGCGTCGCCTTCGGGGCACACGCGCGGCCAGCCACGGCCCTTGCGAACCGCAAGGTCGTCGCCGACAATCGTGACGCATGGTACGTCTTTTCGGCGAGTACGGCGCCTTCCTGACTGAAGCGCGCGCGGCGTTCCAGACTGTCGGCGCCGTCGCGCCGAGCGGTCGGTTCCTCGCTCGCGCCATGGCGCACCCACTGCGAACCAGCCGCAATGGTCCCGCCTCCGTCCTCGAAGTCGGACCGGGAACCGGCGCGATCACTCGCGAGATCGTCCGATACATCCGAACCGACGATCGGTTCGATCTCGTCGAACTCAGCACCGCCTTTGCCGAAACACTCTGGCGCCGGTTCCAGAACGAACATCGGTTCCGGCAGGTTCGCACGCAGTCGCGCATCATCAACATGTCGGTGCAGGATCTCGCCGCCGATCGCGACCACGCCTACGACTGCGTCGTCTGCGGACTCCCATTCAACAACTTCCCGCCCGAACTGGTGCACAGCCTATTCGAGCGGATGTGTCGGCTCGCTCGGCCGGGCGGCGTCATCAGCTTCTTCGAGTACCTCTGGATTCGCGACCTCAAACGGCCGTTCGTCTCCACCGACGAACGCAACCGCCTCGGCCGCGTGGCCGACGTCATCGCCGGCTACCTGGACCGTTTCGAGTTCCGCCGCGACCTCGTGCCAATCAACCTGCCGCCCGCCGTGGTTCACCACCTGCGCATCGGCGGCTGACCATCAAGGAGTCCATTCATGGCGTCGCTGTTTCCACTGAGTTGGACGGGCTGGGTATCCATTCTGTCGGCGGCGGTGGCCGTGGGGCAAGCTTCCAGCCTGCCCGTCAGGTCCGTGGACGACATTGGCAGGCTGGAAGCCTGCCCCACAGCCGAAGAACAGGCCAAGACGGTCGCACCGCTGCGGATCATCACGCTCGGCGACTCGATAACGAAGGGAGTGCGCCCGGGCGTCGCCGCAGCCGAGACCTTTGGTGCGCTGATCGAGGCGGAGTTGCGGAAAACGGCGAGGCGCCTCGAAGTCGTCAACTCCGGCGTCGGCAGCGAACGCACCGACGGCGCACTCCTACGCCGAAGCTGTCGAACAGGGCGACTCGATGCTCGTCAGCTACTACTCGTCGCACGAAGGTGCGACGAATATCTACCTGGCGACGGTGCCACTTGCGAGTTTCTAAGTACTGCTCCACATTGAAAGGGGTCCGAATTCGTTTAACCCGCAGCCGCAG